>NZ_JBNCKU010000010.1:0-334795 GCF_049841715.1 Micromonospora sp. DT41
ATGCCACCGGCGAAGGCGAGACCGGCAACGGACAGCATGCTCTTACGGATGATCGTGTTCATGGGGGTAGCTCCTTCGGGGGTAGGAAACACCCACACACCCCGGGGGGATCGGTGCGCGGGTGTGAGCACCTCGTCCGGCGCTGCACAAAAACAGGGGGGAAGGTCGTTCACGGCGGCTGGGCGCGGGGGCGCCTCTGGCGGCCGGTCCATGTGTAACCACCCGGCGGCCGGAGCCATTCCCGGGGGACGGGCCATCCATCGGCAGCCTCATCGAGCCGGCGCCACGGTCGTTCGGAGGTCTACAACCACCGGGCCGGGCCAGGCATTCCACCCGCGCCGGCCAGTCGCGCATCCCGCGTCGGGGTCGGGCAGTCGTGCGTCCCTGCGCCGATCGGGCCAGGCAATGCACCTCCACGAGGCGCGCCTGCGGCCGGTGGTACTGCGATCGTCAGGGTATGTAACCCGTCCGAGGCCGCCACGATTCCGGCCTGAGGATGCCACCGGTCACACCCAGAAAACCCCACCAGCGTACATACCACCCAGGCGTCCCGCCGCCGGCCGCCGATGAACGGCCCATCCAGGCGATGATCGACCACCAGACGCACCGCACAGCACCTCCCACCGCCAGCCTCGACCCATATCGCCCTTTTGCACCGGACGGGCCAGCCGAACGCTGAACTCCAAAAAACCGCGATCAGCGCGCGGTGAGCGACACCGACTCCGGTGGGCGATACCCTGACAGCATGCAGGCCGTCTCCCCCACCGCGACCGACGTGGCCTTCCTGGCCCGCCCGGGTCGCCCTGCCGTGGTGGCGCGGACGCTTGCGGAACTGTCCGGCCCGACCCGTGGCGTGGTGGAGCTGCCGGTGCGGTTGATGTGGAACGCCGAGCGCACCTTCGATCTTGGCGACCCGGACCAGCTGCTCTGGATGTACGAGAACGTGCTGCGCGAGACCACCCGCGCCGAGGACCTGCGGGTGCTGATCAACGGGCGGACACTGCGCCGGGTGTGGCGGCTGCTGAACCTGCCCCGGGGCGTACGCCTGGCGTGGGAGAGCCGGCACCGCGGCCTGCGCGCGGCGTGACCGAGCCTCATCTGCACGAGTTCTACCGGGAGGTGGCCCGGGTCGCGTTGACTGCCGCCGGACCGTACCGGTTCGTGTTGGGTGGCGGAGTGGCCTGGGCCGCGCACGGGTTGGTCGCCCGCCCGACGGAGGACGTCGACCTGTTCGCCGACGTGGAGGGCGCTGCCGCGGCTGCCTCCACCGGGGTACGCGTGGCGCTGGAGCGGGCCGGGTTCACCGTCACCGACGCCGACCCGGACAGTGAGCTGGCCGACCTGTTCGACGGGTACGAGCAGGACATGAAGGACTTCGTGGTGAGCCGGGACGGGCGGCAGATCCGGCTCAGCCTGGCCCGGCTCGACCGGCGGCAGAGCCCGGTGGTGATGGACCTCGGCCCGGTGATGGACGTCCGTGACCTGGTCGCCAACAAGATCGCGGCGTTGGTCAACAGGCGGGAGGTCCGTGACTTCATCGACGTGGCGGCAGCCCTGGAGCACTACGACGTGACGGAGTTGCTGGTGCTGGCCCGGCAGGTCGATCCGGCCCTGGATCCGGCCGACGTGCGGGCCGCCGGCCGTTACCTCGACCGGTTGTCCGACAAGCGCTTCGGCCGCTACGGGCTGAGCACTACCGACGTCGCGCAGGTCCGGCGGCGCTTCGCCACCTGGCCACGCTGACACATCCGCCCCAGCACCGCAATGACACGCGAGCGGCACCGACTCAGGCCAGCGCACCACCGAAGAACAACCACACCGAGGACCCAGCCACCGCCGGGTGGGCGACCAGAAGGCGCCCACCCGGCGGCGAATCACTTGGTCGGTCGACCGCCGGTGACACCCAGGATCTCGCCGGTGACGTAGCTGGATTCCTGGGACGCGAAGAAGACGTACGCCGGCGCGAGTTCCGCTGGCTGACCAGGCCGGCCCTGCGGAGTGTCGGTGCCGAACTGCTCGACCTTCTCCTTCGGCATGGTGGCCGGAATCAGGGGCGTCCAGATCGGACCGGGGGCGACCGCGTTGACCCGGATGCCCTGCTCGGCCAGGTCGGCGGCGAGCGCCTTCGTGAAGTTGGCGATGCCCGCCTTTGTGGTGGCGTAGTCCAACAGCTGCGGCGACGGGTCGAACGCCTGGATCGACGCCGTGTTGATGATCGCCGACCCTTCGGGCAGGTGCGGGACGGCGGCCTTGCACAGCCAGAACATCGCGTACAGGTTGGTCTTGAGGACGCGGTCGAACTGCTCGGTGCTGATGCCGAGGATGCCCTTGTCCTGCGACATCTGGTAGGCGGCGTTGTTCACCAGGATGTCGATGCCGCCCAGGTCGCGTACCGTCCGGTCGATCAGTTCCTGGCAGTGCGCCTCGTCGGTGATGTCGCCGCGTACCGCGATGCCCCGCCGGCCGGCGGACTCGACGAGTCGGATGGTCTCCCGGGCGTCGGCGTCCTCCTCCTCGCCCAGGTACGAGATGAGCACGTCGGCGCCTTCGCGGGCGAAGGCGATGGCGACGGCCCGGCCGATCCCCGAGTCACCGCCGGTGATCAGCGCCCGCTTGCCGTCGAGCTTTCCGCTGCCCCGGTACGACTCCTCGCCGTGATCCGGCTTGGGCGTCATCTCGCCGGTCGAGCCGGGCGGCGTCTGCTGCTGGCCGGGCTGGCCGGACTGCTGGCCGTACTGGTTGGTCGGGTCCTGTTGGGTGTGCTGGTCCTTGCTCACCGACATCTCCTCCTGCGGCGCGGCTCCGGTCCCTGACTGCCCTACCCTGCGCTGGCCTGCGGAAACCGCAGGGTAGGTGGGCGGGCATGGCGGCGGCGACCGGCTCTGGTTATGGTGCGCGAGGCGCTCACGAGGCGCATCGACCCCCATGGAAGGGCACGACATGACCTCTCCCTCCGGCCCGTCGCGTCGCCGGGTGCTCGCCGCCGCGGCTGCGGCGGCCAGCGCGCCGCTGATCGCCGCCGCCCCCGCGCAGGCGGCCGGCCCGGCCCGGCCACGTACCTGGGACCTCACACTGCTGGGCACGTCGGACACCCACGGAAACGTCTACAACTGGGACTACTACCGCGACGCCGAGTACGACGACAGCAGGCAGAACGACGTCGGCGTGGCGAAGCTGGCCACCCTCGTCAACCAGATCCGCGCCGAGCGGCGTGGTAAGGCCACGCTGGTGCTGGACGCCGGCGACACCATCCAGGGCACTCCCCTGGCGACGTACTACGCCAAGCAGGAGCCGATCACCGAGACCGGCGAGAAGCATCCGATGGCCCGGGCGATGAACATCATCGACTACGACGCCGTGACGCTTGGCAACCACGAGTTCAACTACGGCCTGCCGCTGCTGGACCTGTGGATCCGCCAGCTCGGGTTCCCAGCACTCGCCGCCAACGCCGTCAACGCGAAGACCGGCAAGCCGGCCTTCCTGCCGTACGTCATCAAGAAGGTCTCCCTCGGCTTCGCCGCGCCGACCCTGCGGGTGGGCATTCTCGGCCTCACCAACCCCGGTGTGGCCATCTGGGACCGGGGCAACGTCGAGGGCAGGTTGCGCTTTGACGACATGATCGCCACCGCGGCGAAGTGGGTGCCGGTCATGCGTGCGCGCGGCGCGGACCTCGTGTTGATCTCCGCGCACGGCGGCGACAGCGGCACCTCAAGCTACGGCCCGGAGCTGCCAAACGAGAACCCGGTGGCCCTGATCGCCCAGCAGGTGCCGGGGATCGACGCGATCCTCTTCGGTCACGCGCACAGCGAGGTGGTGGAACGCTTCGTCACCAACGAGCGGACCGGCGCGCAGGTGCTGCTCTCCGAGCCGTCGAAGTGGGGCCAGCGGCTCACCCGGATGGACTTCACCCTCGCCCGCGAGCGCGGCCGGTGGACGATCACCAAGAAGTCCGCCACCATGCTGAACACCAACACCGTCGTCGAGGACCCGAAGGTCCTCGCCGCTGTGCGCAGGCAACACCAGAAGACCGTGGCGTACGTCAACCAGGTGGTCGCGCAGTCCACAGTGGAGCTGTCGGCGGCGGAGTCACGCTACAGGGACACGCCGATCCTGGACTTCATCAACCACGTGCAGACCGAGGTTGTCGACGCGGCGCTGTCCGGCACCGCGTACGCCGACCTGCCGGTGCTGTCGATCGCGGCGCCGTTCAGCCGTACGGCGGTGTTCCCCGCCGGCGACGTGAAGATCCGCGACGTGGCCGGGTTGTACGTGTACGACAACACCCTCGAGGCGGTGGTGCTCAGCGGCGCCGACGTACGCGCGTACCTGGAGTTCTCGGCGAAGTACTTCCGCACCCTCGCCCCGGGCGCCCCCGTGGACCCGGAGCAGATCAGCGACCCGGCCGTGCCGGACTACAACTACGACGTGATCTCCGGCCTGGACTACGACATCGACATCTCCAAGCCGGTCGGCCAGCGGATCACCCGCTTGGTGCTGCCGGGCACCGACACCCCTGTCGCTGACAACGCGCAGTTCGTGGTGGCGGTGAACAACTACCGACGCAGCGGCGGCGGCAACTTCCCGGGCATCGTGAAGACCCAGGTCTACAACGCGCAGCAGGAGATCCGCCAACTGCTCATCGACTGGGCGCAGGCCAGGGGCACCATCGACCCGGCCGACTTCTTCCAGCCCAACTGGCGGCTGGTACGCGAGGGCGTACCGGTCTTCTGACCGCAGGGCACGACCGGCGGGCCGTGGGTGGCGACACCCCGGCCCGCCACGCGTTTCTCAGCCCTGCACGTTCCAGCGCACCGGATCCTCGGACCCCTGCGGTGAGTCACGCCCGGGATCAGCCTCGGTCAGCGCGACCCGCTCGTCCGGACGGACGGCGGGCGGCAACTCCCCGAAGCGGATGTGGCGCAGGAATGCGTACTCGTCGTCGGTGAACGGCTGCTCGGCCATCGGGCACCTCCCCTGCTCGCCTCATTGTCGGGCGGCTCACCGGCGCGGCGCCAGTGCTCCGGCTCGCGCGCTTCTGCTGGGTGGCTCCGCGCACACCGCGTAAGGCGTCCTAGGATCCTGGGTGTTTGGTGAAGAGCCGACTGAAGAGCCGCCGCTGACCAGGATCAGCTGGACGAGATCAGCCTGGCGCGTCGGCGAGCTGCGCGCGGCGCGGGTCCGGCAGGCGCTCCAGCGCCGTAAGCGCCACCCGGACCGGCCGACGGTCCATCATCTCGTCGAAGCTCGCCCGCCCCTGACAGAACCTGACGAACATCCGCCACCCCGGCGGGGTCGCCAACAGGGCGTGGAACACCGTCGGGCGATCGGTGAACAGGTCGAGCAGCCGGAACCCCGCCCGCATCGACGGCACCAGGCGCTCGGCAACCGCACGCTCATAGCCGGCCAGGTCCCCGTCGGCGACCGCCGCGCCGGCCAGCTCACCGGAGCGCAGCGCGTAGCTGATGCCCTCGCGGCTCCACGGTTCCAGCAGCCCCGCCGCGTCCCCCACCACGAGCACCCGGCCTCTCCGCAACGGCGAGTCCTCCGCACGGCAGCGGGTCAGATGACCCGAGTCGTGCTCCGCCGGAAGCCCGGTCAACCCCAACCTGTCGACGAACTGCCGCAGGTAGGCGCGGGTCCCCTCCCCCGCGCCCCGCCCCGCGATAACGCCGATGGTCAGCCTGTCGCTCTTGGGGAACACCCACGCGTACGAGCCGGGCAGCGCGCCCCAGTCCAGCAACAGCCGGCCCCGCCAGCGCTCCTGTTCGGCGGGCGGCACGGGCACCTCCAACTCCAGCCCCAGATCCACCTGCCGGTACCGCACCCCCACGTGCCGGGCGGTCACCCCCGACGACCCGTCCGCGCCGATCACCGCACTGGACGTGAGCGTCGTACCGTCGGCAAGCCGCAGGCGTACCCCCTCGGGGTCCTGCTCGATGGCGCGGACCGCGACCCGTTCCCGCATCTGCGCGCCGGCGGCGACCGCCGCCGCGCGCAGCCGGTCGTCGAACTCCTCGCGGCGCACCATTGTCAGCACCGGGCTGCCGTTGCGGCGGGTGAACTCCCGCCGGCCGTCGCGGGTGAACGTCACCCGGTCCACCCGGTCGGCCGCCGGCACCTCGATGCGGTCCCGCACCGCCGCCAGGGAGGTGCCGATCAGGCCACCGCCGCACGTCTTGTACCGGGGGTGCGCGGCCCGCTCGACAACAAGGGTACGGAGGCCGGCGCGGGCTGCGGCGTGTGCCGCGGAGAGCCCGGCGGGGCCGGCGCCGACGACGACCAGATCCCAGACGATCACTGATGCAGCCTAGGGCACCACATGCCACCCGACCGGGGTACGGCAGGCCCGCCGACCGCCCGATCGGGTGGGCATCTTCGGCCACCCAGGGGGTAACCGACGCGGCGTAACCGTCCGCGCTGAGGCGGGCGAGCAAAGGAGGCGATCATGCAGCAGGTGCAGCTGTCGGAGATCGAGCAACGGGTGTACCAGGCGGTCACCACCCTCGAAACACGCGGCCAGGTCCCCTATCCGGATCTGATCGCCGAAAGTTGCGGGCTCACCGAGGAGCAGGTGCACGAACCGCTGCACATGCTCACCGAGAAGGGCCTGCTGCACCGCGAGGACTCGCCGATGGCAGGCCTCGACTTCGGCCCCCGGTTCTGCGCCCGCCAGATGGCGTGACCCGTCGCTCCACCCGCGACGGTTCGCCCCCCGCTGACCGGAGAAGCGGTCAGGCAAGCGTGACCGGCCGCCAGCGGTGGGCACGATGAGTGACGCGGTGGACGATCGCAGACGCTGGCAGGCCGTCGGCGTCGGACTCGTCGCCGCGTTCATGACGCTGCTCGACGTGAGCATCGTCAACGTGGCGGTGCCCTCCATCGACCGGGCGCTGCACGCCTCCCCGAGCGACCTCCAGTGGGTCCTGTCCGGGTACGCGCTCACCTTCGGCCTGGTCCTCGTGCCCGCCGGCCGCTTCGGTGACGCCCGGGGCCGGCGCAACGCGTTCGTGCTGGGCATCGGGCTGTTCACCGCCACCAGCGCCCTCGCCGGCCTTGCCACCTCCCCCACCTGGCTGGTCGCCGCCCGACTGTTCCAGGGCGCCGCCGCCGGCGTGGTCAACCCGCAGGTGACAGGGCTCATCCAGGAACTGTTCCGAGGGCCGGAAAGGGCCCGCCCGTTCGGGCTGCTCGGCGCGACGATCGGCATCTCCACCGCCGTCGGGCCGCTACTCGGCGGACTGCTCATCGCCCTCGGCGGCGAGGCACACGGATGGCGGTGGGTCTTCTTCGTCAACGTGCCCGTCGGCATCGCCGCCATGATCCTCGGCTGGCGCCTGCTGCCCGCACGCCCTCTGGGAAAAACCGGCCAACGCCGGCTCGACCCGATCGGGGTGCTGCTGCTCGGCGTGGGAGTGGTACTGATCCTGCTGCCACTCGTGCAGCAGCAGCAGTGGCGGACCCCCTGGAAATGGGCACTCATCCCTGCCGGCCTGGCTGTGCTCGTCGCGTTCGGACTCTGGGAGCGGCGGTACGCGCGACACCACCAACCCCTGTTCGACCTGCGGCTGTTCACCTTCCAGTCGTACACACTGGGATCGATCATCGCGCTGGTTTACTTCGGTGGCTTCACAGCGATCTTCTTCATCTTCACGTTGTTCCTCCAGAACGGCCTCGGCTACAGCGCCCTCGTCGCCGGCATCGCCATCACACCGTTCGCCCTCGGCTCGGCCGCCGCGTCCGCGCTGGGCGGCCGCATCGTCAACCGCTTCGGTCGCCCCCTGGTGGCCATCGGCCTGCTCGCCGTCGTACTCGGGCTGGCCGCCACAGTCCTCGCGCTGCAGCTCTGGCCGCACGCCCCCGCACCCTGGGTCACCGCCGGGCCGCTGCTCGTCGCCGGCATCGGCAGCGGCCTGGTCATCGCCCCCAATCAGACACTCACCCTCGCCCAGGTGCCCGTACCCCAGGCCGGTAGCGGCGCCGGCATGCTCCAAACCGGCCAACGCATCGGCGCGGCCGCCGGCATCGCCGCCGTCGGGTCGATGTTCTTCTCGTCGCTCGCCGGCAGCCGCGGCAACTGGACCACCGCCTTCGAGACGTCCCTCCTGCTCGCCGCCGGAATCATCGCGCTAGCGCTGGTCGCCGCGCTGATCGACATCTTCCGCAGCCACAACCACGCAAAGACCTGACAACCCCAGGTGTACGCCCCCAGCGCCGCCCTCACCTTGCGTGTGCCGCTGCCCGGCATGGCCGATCTTCGGGGTGCGTGTATGCCCTGCCCGGCACCTGATTCGGGGTGCACCGGCCCTCAGTCGTGGCTGTCATGCCGATGGCCGGCACCTTCGGGTTCGAGGCGCCGGCCATCGGTCGTGCATTGTCATGCCGATGGCCGGCACCCCTCTTGTTGGGGGGTGCCGGCCATCAGTCAGTGCGTCATGCGGGTGGGGTCAGCTGTTCCAGTGCTGGGCGACGAGGTCGGCGGCCTGCTGCTCCCACTGGGCGTAGGCGTCCGGGTAGGCCGATACCTGGACGGTCTGCGCGGCCACGGTCAGCGGCATGTCCTGCCAGCCGTCGACCTGCTTCAAACCCTTGAGGAAGGCGGTGGTGGAGTAGTCGGGGTCGGTGATCTGCTCCACGGTGCCCCAGCCGGAGCTCGGGCGCTGCTGGAACAGGCCCTGCGAGTCGTGGTCGTTGCGCTCACCCAGGTGACCCAGGTTCTCCAACTTCGACTCCTGCAAGCTCGTGCCGATGGAGATGACCGCGGCGCGCTCGGGCATGCCGGCCTTCTTCGTGGCGGCGATGATCGCCTTGACGTTGGCGGTCTGCTCGTCGTTGAGGGCGATGTGCGACTGCGCGCCCTGGGTGCCGTGCGGGATCAGCTTGGCGGTGTCGGGCTTGTCGGCCTGCACGACCGCGACGGGCTTGCCATCCACCGGCGCGGCGGAGTGGGCGGCGATGGGGCCGGCGAAGACACCACCGGCGAAGGCGAGACCGGCAACGGACAGCATGCTCTTACGGAAGATCGTGTTCATGGGGGTAGCTCCTTCAGGGGTAGGAAACACCCACACACCGCGATCGGGGGAACAGCGGATGTGGGTGTGAGCACCTCGTCCGGCGCTGCACAAAACAAGAAGGGGGAAGTCGTCGTCCACGGCGGCCGGGCGCGGGGGGCGCCTCTGGCGGCCGGTCCATGTGTAACCACCCGGCGGCCGGAGCCATTCCCGGGGGACGGGCCATCGTTTGCCCGAGCCGATCGGACAAGCCCGCGAGTCAAGCCCGTGGGTCTAGGCCCGGGGGCTAGGCCCGTAGGTCTGGCCCATGTGTCTAGCCCGTGAAGCCGCTGGCGCGGGGCCTTAATCTGCTGCTCACGGACCTCGGGGCATCGCCCGTCCTGCTGCGGTCGGTCAGTGTGTAACCACCGGGCCGGGCCAGGCATTCCATCGGGCCGAGCGGGCGGGCAGTGGTGCATCCCTGCGCCGATCCTGGCCGACCGGCCTGTGGCCGGGCAGTGCATCCCGGCGAGGGGATCGCCTGCGGCCGGTGGTACTGCGACCGTCAGGGTATGTAACCCGGCCGGGGCCGCCACGATTCCGGCCTGAGGATGCCACCGGTCACACCCCGAAAACCTCACCAACGGACATATCGTCCACGCCCCGCCTCCAGGCGCCGCCGAACCGGGCAGCCGGGCGGTGATCGACTCGGGTTCCTTGAAACCGGGGCATCCATCGCAGTCGGACACACCGATTACAAGGAACCCGAGTCGATCAACCACCAGAGGCGCCGAGCAACACAGACTTAACTGCATACCTCGACCCATATCGCCGGTTACGGCCATTTTGCCAACGCCCCTTTGCCGGCGCGCACGCCAGCCCCGCTCAGGGAAGCGATGGGCGGCTTGGTAGAGGTGGTCGCCGTCGGCGAGGGCTACTCGGGGGGCCTCGTCCGCTCACCAGCACACGAACGCGCACCATCGGGGCGGGATCTCGTACCCCGTGCAGGGATCCAAGCCCGACCACCCGAAGCCGGACTCGGCGTGTCCGGACGGGTTGTCCGGGACACGGCGGGCCCCCGCCCCGAACACCCGCCACATCACGTCAACCACCTACGGGAACGACGCGCCACCCCCAGACACCGCACAAGGTTGGCGCCCGCCGAAACACCCCGCGCGCACCAACCTGACGCGCAACCCAGACGCCGCACAGGGCTGGGGTCCGCCGGAACACTTCGACGCAGCACCAACCTGCCGCGCAACCCAGACACGGCACAGGGCTGGCGCCCGCCGGAACACTCCGACGGGCGCCAACCTGACGTGCGATCCGGGCACTGCCCGGTGGGTCATGCGGATCAGTGCGCGGCTCCACCGAAGCGCTGGCGGCGACGCCAGGCCAGGGTCAGCAGCAGCATGATCGCGCCGGCGCCGACGAGGCCGCCACCGAGCTTCATGGGCGTACCCATGCTGTCACCGGTGACGGGCAGCGGCTGCTTCTTGTGCAGCACCCGCAGCTCGGCGGTGGCGGTGCGGCCGGACTCCCGGCCGGTGGCGGTGAAGGTCAGCAGACCGGTCACCGACGGCCGGTAGGACCTGGTGAACCGACCCTGGGCGTTGGTACGCGCCGTGAAGTTGAGCGGTGCGCTCGCCTGGTAGGCGACCGGGGCCATGGCCACGGTGCTGCCGTCGCTGCGGCGGGCCGGCGCCTGGCCGGGAGCCGGGGCCGCCAGCGGGGTGACGGTCACCGAGATGTCGACGGTCTCGTTCGGACCGAAGTTGGTGCCGGTGAGGACGACCGTCTCGCCCAGGTAGATCGTCGGACGGTTGACTGTCAGCGACGCGAGCTGCGGCGTGTACGGCGGCGGCTGGGTCGGGTCCGTGGTCGCGGACGGCGTCGGCTGCGGCTGTGCCGCCCCCGCTGCGGTCGGCACGGCCACCACGGCCAGACCGACCGTGAGCGCCATGATGATGCGGGATAGCCGCATGATTGGTTCCCTCCTACTGGTCACATCGTGGTGCGGAATGAACTTGGGTGGTCCATGGGCTGGCGGTCGGGGTCAGCCACAGCTCGGCCTGTCCGACGCTGGTTTTGGCGGTCAGGACCGTCATCTCCAGCGTCCGTTCGGCGCCGGGGCCGACCTCGACGTTGGCCGTGGCGACCTGGCGGCGTCGTTCGGTGCCGCTGCCGACAGCCGTTTCCGAGCCGTCGAGCCGGGCCTCGAGGACCGCGCCCCCTGCCGGGCTGAAGACCGACACCAACGTGCGAGCGGTGTACGGGTCGCCAGCCATTCCGAGGCCGAGGACGGACTCGCTGAGTCCTGACTTCGGCGCCGTGGAGCGCAGGGTCACCCGCAGCCGGAGCTCGCGGCGGCCGTCGGGCCGGCATTCGCCGACCGTCAGGTTCGCCGTCGGCCGCAGGTAGTAGCCGAGCTTCGCGCCGCTGCCGTCGTTGAGGAAGACGCCGACCGTCGGCACGGTGTCCTGTTCCGGGAGCGTCCCGGCCATCCGGCTGTCGCTGAATGTCCGCTGTTCTTCCGGTCGAGCACTCCAGAACAATATCCGGCGTTCCGTGATAGCACGGTCGAATGCGGACAACAACACCCGTGGGTTGACATTCTTCGTGAAGAAGGCGTCAAACACGGCTGCGGCGGAGGCGGCGAAGAACTTGTCCTGCTGCTTGATGTCCAGCCGCTGATAGCTCTCATTGAGCAGTGTCTGCACGACCTTTTCGCTGGCCAGCGGGACGCCGCCGGGCACCGTGACCGGGCCGGTGGCCTTGAGCAGGTACGACAGCACCACCGGGTCGACGGCGAGCACGCCGTCGACGGTGGTGCCGGTCCTGCGCCGGAACATCTCCCGGTACAGGGATGCGGCGGTCGGGAAGTGCGGGGTGAGGTTGACGTCGGCCGGGTACATGCCGGGCAGGTCGGTCCAGAGGGCCCGGGTCTCGGCGGGCAGCTTCAGCGGCGGAACGAACCTGTCGAAGGAGGCGCTGCTGCCCTGGCGGCCCATCCGGACCGAACCCTTGTCGGCCTCGATCAGCGCGTACGCGCCGAACATGCCGCCGGTGGCGCGCAGCTCGGCCAGGTTCTGCGAGACCAGCAGGTAGCGCCGCGAGCCGTTCGCGCCGAGCAGCGGCGGCAGCAGTCGGGCGCCCTGGTCGGCGGCGGCGGTGAGGCTTGCCAGGCGGTCGATCTCACCGCGCAGGTCGGTGAGCGCTTGCCGGATCTGGCTGACAAGCCGGTCGGCGGGCACGGCGGCCAGGTCACGGCGGGTGCTCTGCACGGCCTCGTCGGCCTGGGACAGCTCGGCGGAGACCGCTGTGAGTTTCGCCAGGTCCAGCCGGCCGCCGGAGGGCACCAGGCTGGTCAGGTCGGCGCGCAGCAGCGTGGGGAACGCGTGCCGGGCCAGGTCGTCGATGGCGGCGGCGATCCGCCGGATGGCGTCGACGTCGTCGCCGGCGAACGGGGTCCGCCGTGCGACGTGCCAACTCGGGTCAGTCGTGGCGGATCGGGCGGCGCCGGCCTGCTCCTGGAGGGCGGCCAGGGTGCGCTGGGCACGATCGGTGTCCCCGCCCACCACCTGCGCGCTCAACTCCCGGGCCAGACCTGCGGCGTTGAGCAGATGGGCGCGCGCCTGCCAGCCCCGGAAGCCCACCCACCCGCCGCTGGCAAGCAGTAGCGAGCCGACCACCAGGCCAGCGAGCAGCGCCCGGCGCACTCGCGCCCGGCGGCGACGCCGGGATCGGCTTCGCCGTCGACGTGGCCGTTCGGTCTCCGTCACACCACACTCCATTCCACGGAATCGGACAGTAGGTCTGATTCCCTGACGTTCTTAACACGCGCAAGGCAGCTTCGTACGCTTATAGGGATTTTGGTCCGTTACGCGAAGTCTTCTCGCGGATGCCCCACTGCCTGCGGGGCCTGGCCGGCCGCCTCGTGCAGCAGACCCTCGATCCGGTCAACCCCGGCCGGCAGGGACATCTCCCGCAGGTACGCCTCCCGGCCCCGGCGCCCCATCTCGGTACGCGCCGGCGGCGGGATGGTCGCGGCCAGCCAGAACCGGTCGGCCAGCGCCGCCCAGTCCTCCGGCGGGCAGGACAGACCTGCTCGCATGCGTTCGACAAGCTCGGCGGTGTCGCCACCGGCCGAGGCGACCACCGGCACGGCGCAGGAGAGCGCGGCCTGGAGCTTTGCCGGCACCGTGCCGCGAAGCTCCGGAAGGTCGCGCAGCATGACCAGTTGGTAGTCGGCGGCGGCGTACAACTCGGGCATGTCGACAGGCGACCGCCGCTCCAGGAATCGGACGTTCTCCGCGCTCAGCTCGGCGGCGAGCCCCCGCACCCGCCGCTCGTCAGCGCCCGAACCGACAAGGACCAGATCCATCGTGCGGTCCAGGGCCGCGGCGGCCCGTACCGCCGTCTCCAGACCCTGCCGGGCGCCGATGGTCCCGGCGTGCATGACCACGCACCGGTCGTCGCGGCGGACCATCTGGCGGGCCGCCGCGCTTGGCGTCGCCGGGTGGAAGATCCGCTCGTCGGTCCAGTTCAACACCAGCCGGACCCGCCCCGGGTCGGCACCGGCGGCCACCACCAGGTCCCGCATCGACGGCGCGGTCACCGCGACCCGCGCGGCGGACCGGTAGATCCGGGTCATCGCGGCGCCCAGCCGCGCCGACCAGCGGTCGTCACCCGCCTCGTCCGCGCCGTCGCGCGCCCAGACGTCCTGGACGTGCAGCACCGCCGGCACCTTCGGCAGCAGCCGGAGCACGGCGGCGGTGGCGAACGTGGTGGCCGGCAACTGGAAGACGTAGAGCACGTCCACGTCGCCCAGGAACCGACGGGCGGCGAGCGAGGCGCTGCCGGCGAAGGAGAGGTAGCTGGCCATCCGCGCGCCGGTGGAGCCGGCACGGCCGGAGTAGCGCGGCACGCGGCGGACGGCCAGCCGCTGGCTGTGCGTCTCGTGGTGCCAGCGCTGCCGCCAGCCCGGGTAGACGTGGCCGCCCGGATAGTCCGGGAAGCCGGTGAGCACCCGGACGTCGTGGCCCCGCGCGGACAACTCCTCGGCGAGGCTGCCCGGGATGAAGGCCGGCTCGGGCGGGAAGTGGTACGACAGGATGCCGACCTTCACGGCGCCACCGCCGTGGGCTCCGGATCGACGCCGGTCGGCGCGGCACCGCGGCCGGAGGGCACCCGGCCCGCGTACGATGCCGACAACCCCTCACCGCGCGGCCACCGACGTCGACGCATCACCCTCGCGGTGCGGCGACAGGCGTCCGCACCGACGAGAGGGCTCCCGATGGTCGACCGCGTGCTGTTCGTCTGCCACGCCAACCTGTGCCGCTCACCGATGGCCGAGTACGTGGCCCGTCGGCTGCTCGCCGACCGGCCGGTGCTGGTGTCCAGCGCCGGCACCGACGCGATGGACGGCATGGCAATGCATCCGTACGCCATGGAGGTCCTGGCCGAGCACGGTGCGGACCCGGCGGCGTTCGCCAGCCGGACGCTGCGCCCCGAGTACCTGACCGAGGCGACGCTCGTGCTGACCGCGACCCGGCGCCAGCGTTCGGTCTGCACCGCGCTGGCGCCCGGCGCCCTGCACCGGACGTTCACGCTGCGCCAGTTCGGGCGGCTGGCCTCGGCGGCCGAGCCCCCCGCCGAGCCGTCCGTCGACCCGCTGCGGGCCGCGATCGCCGCCGCCGCCGAGGCCCGGGGGCGGCTGCAACCCGCCGCCCCCGACGCCGATGACCTGCGGGACCCGATCGGCGGTACGACCGCCGACTTCCGACGCTGCGCCGAGGAGATCGAACGTTCGCTGCGACCCCTCGCCGCGCTCATCGGGGCAACCGGGTGAGTTCCTGGGTGCGGTCGCTGACGCCGTTGACTCCGGCGTCCTCGCTGTGCCGGGCGGACGTGGCCCGGTCGGTCGGCACCGACGGCGTCGCCGTGGAGGCGACCACCCGGTAGGCCTCGTACTGGTAGGCCTCGGCCTTGGGCACCTTGGCCATGTTCAGCACGCAGCCGAGCAGCCGCACCGACACCGAGTGCAGCGAGCGGGCAGCCGCGGCGACCTGGGTCCGTGACGTACGGCCCTGCTGGCTCACCAGCAGCGCGCCGTCGGCCTGGACGGCCACCACCACACCGTCGGTCACCGCGAGCAGCGGCGCGGTGTCGATGATCACGATGTCGGCCGACTCGCGCAGGGCAAGCAGGAGGTCCGCCATCGCCTTGGAGCCGAGCAGTTCACTCGGGTTCGGCGGGGCCGAGCCGCTGGGCAACACGAGGAGGGACTTGTCGCCCCAGCGTTGCACCACGTCCCCGACCTGCACGTCGCCGACCAGCACGTCGGTGAGGCCGACCCCGGCGTCCAGGCCGAGATAGTCGTCGACCTTGGGGCGGCGCAGGTCCGCGTCGACAAGCAGCACCCTCCAGCCCGCCTCGGCCAGCGCGATGGCCAGGTTGCAGGAGAGCGTGGTCTTGCCCTCGCCCTGCAACGCGCTTGTCACGGCGATGACCCGGGCCGGTTCGTGTACGTCCACGAAACGCAGGTTGGTGCGCAACTTGCGGACCGCCTCGGCCCGCGCGGAGGTCGCTGCCTCACCGACGATCAGTGGAGCGGTGCGGGCCGTGGCCTCGAACGGGATCTCGCCGAGCAGTGGGCTTCCGGTGGCGCGTTGCAGACCGGCGGAGTCCCGCAGCCGGATGTCGGCGACGCCCCGCAGGATCGCCAGGCCGACGCCGAGCAGCAGACCGAGCAGTCCACCCAGGACGAGGTTGCGCACCGGCTGTGGGGACACGGGGCTCGCGCTGACCCGGGGGCCGCTCACCACCTCGATCTTGATCGGCGTCTTGCCGTCGGGCGGGGTCTCTACCTTCTGCACGAGGTCGACGAACCTCGCGGCAAGGGTCTCGGTGATCCGCAACGCGCGGGTCTGGTCGGTGTCGGTGACCGAGGCGCGCAGCAGGACAGTGCCGGCTTCGGTGGAGGTGCTCACCCGGCGCTGCACCTCGTCCGCGGTGAGCCCGACGGGAGTCTCGGCCACCACGCTCTGCGCCAGGCGGTCGCTGCTGAGCAGGTCGGCGTAGGACTTGACGCGCTGCTGCAGAAAGAGGCCACCCTGGTAGGCCTCACTGACGCCCTGGTTGGGGGTGGTGACGAAGAAGGTCACCGAGGCGACGTACCGGGGCTGGGCCCGTACGGTCAGGAACGCCGAGACGCCCAGGGCCACCATGACCGTGACCAGTACGACCCACCAGTGCCGACGCACGTGGCGCAATTGGCGGAGCAGGTCCATCAGGAGCGCCTCCGTGCCGGTCCGGTTACGCCAAAGAACTTCACGAAAACCCCCAAGGTCGTTTGTTAACTCGTGAAACCATTAAAGCCGCTCATACGCCTTATGTCCGGAGTTATGTATTTTCGGCGACGACAAGCGCGCCCGCATGCCCAACCCGGCAAACGGCCATTCGGCAGCGGTGACAACGCGGAAAAGTCCACAAACGATCGGGCGGCAACCGATCGGCTCGGGTGCCGGACCGCCGTCGGATCGAGCTGCAACGACACGTCGCCCCGCGGTCGCCGCCCCGCCGACGACACGGATAGGGTCGACAGCGGTGTGCCGGGAAGTCTGGTCGGCGAGTGGATCCCTGCCGTCCCGATGACCCGAGGTGACACCGCCCGATGCACGACCACACCCCGCCGCGCCGCCGGCTGCTGACACGATCGTCGTGGCCCGAGGCCCGACACGTGGCCGACGTGCTGCGTACCGAGACCGTCGGCGGCGCCCTGCTGCTGGTAGGCGCCGTCCTCGCGCTCGTCTGGGCGAACTCGCCGTGGGTCGAGTCGTACACCCGGCTCTCCGCCTGGGTGCCCTGGCCCGGCGGCGCGCGCTGGCACCTCGACCTGTCAATTGCCACCTGGGCCGCCGACGGCTTGCTTGCCATCTTCTTCTTCGTGGTCGGGCTGGAACTCAAGCGTGAGTTCGTCGCCGGCGACCTGCGCGATCCGCGACGCGCGGCGCTGCCGGTGGTCGCCGCGCTCGGCGGAATGGCGCTGCCCGCCCTGATCTACGTGGCGGTCGTCCTGACCGCGGGCGGCGACGGTCTACGCGGCTGGGCGATCCCCACCGCCACCGACATCGCGTTCGCCCTCGCCGTGCTCGCGGTGATCAGCTCGCACCTGCCCCAGGGGCTGCGCGCCTTCCTGCTCACCCTCGCCGTGGTCGACGACCTGTTCGCGATCACCATCATCGCCATCTTCTACACCGCCGACTTCCACCCGCTGCCGCTGCTCGCGGCGCTCGCACCCATCGGGCTCTTCGCGTGGCTCGTACAACGCGGCCGGACCTGGTGGTGGGCGCTCATCCCCCTCGCGCTGGCCACCTGGGCGCTGGTGCACGCCTCCGGGGTGCACGCCACTGTCGCCGGCGTCCTGCTCGGGTTCACCGTTCCGGTGCTGGCCCGCCGACGCGCCGGCGCAGCGCCCGCCGACACCAGCGAGCAGGTCGGCGGGCTCGCCGCGCACCTGGAACACCTCTGGCGACCGGTGTCCGCCGGCATCGCCGTACCGGTCTTCGCCCTGTTCGCCGCCGGCGTGACACTGCGCGGCACCGACCTGGGCGCCCTGCTGACCGACCCGGTGGTGATCGCCATCGTCGCCGGCCTCGTGCTCGGCAAGGGCCTCGGCATCTTCGGTTCCACCTACCTGCTGGCCCGGTTCACCCGCGCCCAACTGGACGAGGACATCACCTGGTCCGACCTGCTCGGCATCGCGCTGCTGGCCGGCGTCGGGTTCACCGTGTCGCTGCTCATCGGCGACCTTGCCTTCGGCTCCGGCAGCGTTGCCGACGACCGGGTCAAGGCGGCAGTGCTCATCGGCTCGGTGATCTCCGCCGGCCTGGCCGCCGCCGTGCTGGTCCGCCGCAACGCCGCGTACCGGCGGGTGGCACTGCGAGAACAGGTGGACGCCGACGGAGACGGGGTGCCCGACGTGTTCCAGGAACCGCGCCGGGACTGACCGCCGCCGCACCGGCGAGGCCGGCCGTCACGCCCCGTGCTGCGCCTCGGCCACCTGCTGCTGCTCCTGTCGGATCTCCCGGCCCAGGAAATAGTTCAGCGCCGTCCGGATCGCGGCGATCGCCGCCAACTGGCCGATCTGGGCGAACGACGGCGACACGGCGGTCCGCAGCACGTCCGCCGCCAGCTGGAACTCCAGGCCAAGGGTCAGGAACCGGCCCAGGGACAGCCGGATCGGAGTGAACACGGCGGCGGTGCGGTGTCGCAGCCCTTCGACCACGAACCGCACCGCCGCCCAGATGGCACCCACGAAGATCACCAGGGCTCCGGCGACCTCCACCACGGCGACCAGCACCTCATCGCCCTGGCGTAGCAGCTCCGCCGGCTCCACAGGGTGCCGTTACCCGCCGCCGGGGCGGGTAGTCGACGCTCAGGTCAGGTCCTTCACCGCCTCCAGGACCAGCCAGAGGCCCGAGATGGCGAAGAGCACCGCCGCGACGTACTTGATGGTCTTCTCCGGTAGCCGGCGGCCCAGCATCCGGCCCGCGAGGATGGCCAGCGCGTCCGCGGCCACCATGCCGATCGTCGAGCCCAGCCAGGTGCCGAACCAGCCGTACTGGGTGGCCAGGGTGATCGTCGCCAACATTGTCTTGTCGCCCAGCTCGGCCAGGAAGAACGCCACCGAAACCGCAACGATGGCGGTCTTGTCGGTCTTTTCGGCCTTTTGCTTCTCCTGCTCGGTGAGCTTGTCGCCGCGCAACGTCCACGCGCCGAAGCCGAGGAACGCCACACCGGCGACCAGGGAGATCCACTCCGTGGGCAGCACGGCGCCCAGACCCGACCCGATGGCGACCGACGCCAGGTGCACCACCGCCGTGGCGATGGTGATGCCGATCAGCACCGGAATGGGCTTGAACCGCGTGGCGAAGGTCAACGCCATCAGCTGGGACTTGTCTCCCAGCTCGGCGACGAAGATGACGCCGAAACTGACGACGAGCGCGACGAGGAAACCCTCCATGACGTCCTTCCCGATCACACCGGGAGGAGGTACAGGGGCGCCCTCGACCCGGCTGCAACAGCCTGAGTCGAAGGTCTCGCCCGCCTCGGAAACCGAGGCCGCGTGGCCGGATGCGAAACGCACCAGTATGTCGACCACGACATTGGGGGCTACTCCCCTTCGCGCGTCCAGCCTAGCCGATCACCGTCGGACCCGACGAGACGGGTGACCCGCCTCAGCTCGCCCGGGCGAGGGTCACCCCGAACAGCCCCTCCGGGTCGGTCCAGAACTCCGACGCGACGAAGCCGGCCGCCTCCAGCTCGGCGGCGATCCCCTCCCGGCGGAACTTCGCCGACACCTCGGTACGCAACTCCTCCCCCTCGGCGAACTCCACTGTCAGGTCCAGCACCCGCACGCGCATCGGTCGCGTCGCCCGCAGCCGCATCTCGATCCACTCGTGGCTCGGATCCCAGCGCGCCACGTGCGCGAACGCCTCCGGGTCGAAATCAGCGCCCAACTCCCTGTTGATCACGTGCAGGACATTGCGGTTGAACTCGGCTGTCACCCCGGCCGCGTCGTCGTACGCGGGCACGATCACCGCCGGATCCTTCACCAGGTCGGTGCCGAGCAACAGCCAGTCGCCGGCCTCCAACGCCTCGCGCATCGCGGCCAGGAACCCGGCCCGCTCGGCCGGCAGCAGGTTGCCGATGGTGCCACCGAGAAACACCACGAGCCGCCGACCGCCGGTGGGCAGCCGGTCGAGTTGCCGGGTGAAGTCACCGACGATGCCCCGGACCCGCAGCCCCGGATAGTCGGCGGCGATCTGCGCTGTCGACCCCGCCAGCGCGCTCACCGACACGTCGAGCGGGACGAACGTGCCCAGCCCACCCTGGCGGGTGAACGCGTCCAACAGCAGCCGGGTCTTCTCCGACGAACCCGAGCCGAGCTCGATCAGGGTCTTGGCACCGGTCACCGCAGCGATGTCGTCGGCGCGCTCCGCCAACACCACCCGCTCGGCCCGCGTCGGGTAGTACTCGGGCAACCCGGTGATCTCCTCGAACAACTCGCTGCCCCGGGAGTCGTAGAACCACTTCGGTGGCAGCCACTTCGCCTCCGCGGTCAGCCCGGCCCGGACGTCCTCGCGCAGGCCACGCTCCAGATCCTGCTGCTCAAGGTAGATCTCCAACGGCTCAGCGGTCATCGGTCCTGCCTCTCTGCTCGTCAACACGTCGCGTGCCCTCCCGGCCGGCTCACCGGGCCGGCAACGGGCGTACCCGCACCTCGTCCACGGTGGCGACGACCAACTGCCCGTCGGGCACCGGTTGCCACAGCGGGTCGTCGTCGTGTGGCTCGGAGGCGAGCAGCACCGAACCCGGCTGCGCGCGCACCGACAGCGCGTGCCCGGACACACTCGCCACCACCTGCCGCCCGTCGGTGAGCAGCAGGTTCAACCGCGACCCCGGAGCCGCCGCGGCGACGTCGGCCACCGTCCGGGCCACCGCCTCCGCCGGATCGTCACCGGCACGCAGCCGATGGCGCACCAGCGCCCACAGCAGCGCCGAGTCGGTGGCCGCGTCCAAGGTCAACAGGTCACGCACCGGCAGGCCCTCGGCGAGCGGCACCACAGCGTCCGGCCAGCCCCGGACCACACCGTTGTGGCTGAACAACCACCGCCCCTCGGCGAACGGCGCGGCAGCCCCGTCGAGCACCGCCATCCCGACCGTTGCCGAACGGACAGCGGCCAGCACCGCGCTGGCGCGCGTCACCGCCGCGAGGTCGGCGATCGTCGGGTCACTCCAGATCGGCTGGGCACGCCGGTACCGCAC
Organism: Micromonospora sp. DT41; assembly: GCF_049841715.1. Lineage (NCBI taxonomy): Bacteria > Bacillati > Actinomycetota > Actinomycetes > Micromonosporales > Micromonosporaceae > Micromonospora > Micromonospora sp. DT41. The sequence goes on from NZ_JBNCKU010000010.1 coordinate 20,820, forward strand.
CGGATCACCATCGCCCGGGTACCAGCCGACACCGAACCCGTCGGCGTTGATCGTGCCGCCACCCCGCATGTCGCGCGGCGCCCACGACTGGCGCACCAGCGAATACGGCGGGTCGAACAACACCTCGGCCAACGTGACCGGCGGACCCAGGTAGGCCAGATGACGACACATCAGCGCGGCCCGCCCGCCCGGCGACCGCTCACCGGCCCGACTCGTCCGGGCCGGCGTCACGGGCGCAGCGGAAACCGCTGAAGATCTGCCGCCGAATCGGATAGTCCCAGTTACGGAACGTGCCCCGGCAGGCGGACCGGTCGGTGCCGAACGAGCCACCACGCAACACCCGGTAGTCGTCGCCGAAGAAGACCTCCGAATACTCCCGGTAGGGAAACACGGTGAAGCCCGGATGCCCACCGAACGTGCTCGACGTCCACTCCCAGACGTCCCCGATGAGCTGGTGCACACCCAACGGCGACGCCCCCGCCGGGTACGCGCCCACCGGCGCCGGCCGCAGATGACGCTGATCCAGATTGGCGTACGCCTCGGTCGGGTCCTCGTCGCCCCACGGGTAACGCCGCGACCGCCCGGTCGCCGGATCCCACCGGGCAGCCTTCTCCCACTCCGCCTCCGTCGGCAGACGCTTACCAGCCCAGGCGGCGTACGCCTGCGCCTCGTACCAGCACACGTGCACCACCGGCTCGTCGGCGCGGACCGGCTCCCACCTGCCGAACCGCCGGTACGCCCAGCCGGCCCCGTCCCGACGCCAGTGCATCGGCGCCACGAGCTGCTCCCGGACCCGGTGCTCCCAGCCGGCCGCGCTCCACCAGCGCGGATCGGAGTAGCCGCCGTCGTCGATGAAAGCCTGATACGCGCCGTTCGTGACCGGTGCCGCGTCGATGACGTACGCGGGCAGGTCGACACGGTGCGCGGGCCGCTCGTTGTCCAACGCCCACGGGTCCGTGTCGGTGCCCATTGTGAACTCACCGGCCGGCACCAGCACCTCCCCGCCGACAGCCAAACGCGGCTCGGGCGGCGGCGGGGCGTGCAGCACCGCCGGCCCCGAACGCAGCTGATGGGTGGCGAGCATCGTCTCGTCGTGCTGCTGCTCGTGCTGGACGATCATGCCGAAGGCGAACCCGTCGGCCACCAGCGGCCGATCGGTGAAACGCACAGTGTCGAGCAGGTCGTGCACCTTGTCGCGGACCGTGCTCAGATAGGCGCGCGCCTCTGCCGGCGGCAGCAACGGCAGCGCCGGACGATCCCGGCGGGGCTGCTTGAACGCGTCGTACAACTCGTCGATGTCACACCGGACCGGCTCCCGACCACCGACATCACGGACCAGCCACAGCTCCTCCTGGTTACCGACATGCGCCAGATCCCAGACCAGCGGCGACATCAGCGGGGAATGCTGACGCATCAGGTCATCGTCGTCCACCGCCTCCGTCAACAGAGCCGTGCGGGACCGGGCGCGCGCCAACTCCGCAGCGATCCGCCCCCGCAACTGCTCACCCTCCACCACACCCGCACCCGACTGCGGGGCTCGCAACCCCGGCTCACTCCTCGCGGTCACCGCACCGCCCTCCGCACCCGACTGCGGGGCTCGCAACCCCGGCTCACTCCTCGCGGTCACCGGACTCCCCTTTCTATGGCGGCCGACCGCCGCCTTACTTCTGCACGGATCTCGTCGTGGATGCCGCTCGGCAGCTCCAGCCAGGGCAGGGCGGACAGGGCCAGGTCGAGCAGCGCCGCCGCCGCGGCGGCCAGCTCGCTGTCGGCCAGGCCGTGCCGGGCCGCGGCCGACCACCGGTGCGCCGTCGGGGCGCCGATCGCGTACGCCGCGCGGACAGTCCCGGGATCGGCGAACAGGGCGCTCAGCACCGCAAGCGGCAGACGCCAGGACCCACCCGGCTGGGCGTCCAGATACCGCAACTCCAGGTAGCCGCGCGGACGCACAGGCGGAAAGAGGGTGCTGACGTGGTAGTCGAGGTCATCGGTGGTCGGCGGGCCGGGCAACGCCCCGTCGATCCAGTCGGCGAACGTCACGCCTGGCGGCGGCGCCCAGTCGGCGCCCGGACGGCGCAGGCACAGCAGCGGCGCCGCCAGCACGTACCGGATCCAGGTGGCCGTCGGATCGTCGTCGGCCTGGCCCGGCACCCAGACCGGGCGGGTGCGGGCCGGATCGATCGCCAACCAGGCGGCCATCCGCGCTGAGGCCCAGCCGGTGCGTCGGCCCGCGTGGCGGTCGGCCGAGGCGAACACCGCAAGCAGCGGCGGGCCCACCGCGTGGGCAGCCGCCCACCGTGCCGCCACCTGGTCGGGCTCGCCGGCGTCGAGACAGATCTGCAGGCCGGCGGTGCTGTACATCATCGTCCGGCCGGCCGGGCCACGCCTGTCGAAGGCACCGCGCATAGCGCGGTAGCGGGGAGTTTCCACCACCGGGCAGGGCCTGCGGTGCGGGTCGATGCCACTGCGGCCGAGGACCAGACCGGCGGCGGCCAACAGGTCGGTGACCTGGGCGATGTCGGCCTCGGTGGCGCGGATCAGCGCGTCGATCGAGGAACGCGGCGGGGTGGAGATCTCCAGTTGGCCACCCGGCTCCAGGGTCACCAGGCCGCCGTGTCGCAGCGGCACGGCGGGGCTCGTGGCGTCGAGCGTGACGGGGCTGTGTCGGCCCAGCGCCGCCCGCAGGCGCGTCAGGTCGACCGGCCGAGCGGGATCGTCGGCGTCGTGCACGGTCCATTCCAGTTCGACACCAGTATGCGTCGGCGGACCGGTCTTGAAGCAGATCCGGGCGAGGTGCCGGCCTGCGGCAGCGGACTCACTCAGGATCGCGCTGCGGTCCAACTCGGGCGATGTCACCACCGGTGGTGCCTCCTCTGCGTGCGCCACATCCGAAACACTCTGCCACCGTAAACCCACCCTGTGACACCGTCGCGGCGTCGGCGACGCCACCAACCCCTGTCTAACAGACGAGTTTCCCGGTGCAGGGCGGAACGAACCGTGCCGGCCGCCGCTCAGGCCGGACCGGGCTCCGCCGACCGCGACGGCTTGACCTTCGCCGATTCCGGCGGCGTCGACGGGCCGGGCGGCGTGGGCTTGCCGGGCTTCGCCTCCGGCACCAACCGCTGGCAGTACGCCTCGACCTCGGCAGCCCCGCCGGCGGCGGTCACCAGCCGCTGGAAGGACGGCGTCCGCAGGGCTTTCTCCCGCTGCGCGGGCTTCTTGGCCTGCCAGGCGCGGCACAACCCGTGCAGGTGGCTGTTCGGCGACGCCCCGGCCGGCGGTGTGGGCGGGGCGGGCTGCGTGCCGCGCCGCGTGGTCGACGGCACCGGCCGGCTCGGTGCGACGGAGGGGGTCGCCCCGGTGCCGCCGGAGGTGGACGGCGCGCTGGTGGGTGCCGGCGGCTCCGGATCCGGCGTCAGGTCCAGGCCGGCCGCGGCGAATGCGGCGCCCGCCGTGGCGGTCGCGGCCACCGCGCCGATCCAGGCCAGCGCGCCGGTGGTCAACCGGCGGCCATGCGGCCGGCGGGCCACCGGCGGCGCAGCGGTGACCCCCTCGGCGGCGCGGGCGGCCCGGAACGCGGCGACGGCGGCCTCCGCACCGGCCAACTCCCCCGGTCGGGCCGGTGCGGCGGCGGCGGCGAGCAGCCGGGCCACCGGGTCGGTCGAGGCAGTCTCGGCCGTCGCCTCGGCATGGGCCGCGTCGAGCAGCCGTTCGGTCTCGGCGCGGTCGGCACGCCGATCCGGCCGGTCCGGGTTCATCGGGATTCCCCTCACGTCAGCCGTCCGCCTGCTCGGCCTGCGCCGTCGGGCGGGAGCCGCCGGTCCGCGTGCGGGGTGCCGGCACTGCCTCGACCGTCTCCGGCGCGGCACCGTCGGCGGCCGGCATGGTCGTGGCGTCGGCTGCCGAGGGGCACACCGTCGGTGGGAGCGCGACGGTGGCGGGCGACGGTGTGGCCGTCGCCGACTGGTCCAGCAGGGTGGCGAGCCGTCGCAGACCACGGTGCGCAGCGGTGCGGACGGCACCGGCCCGCCGGCCCAGCACCCGACCGGCGGACTCCGCGTCCAGCCCGATCACGGCCCGTAGCAGAACGGCTTCGGCCTCGCGGGGCGGCAGGGTGGCGATCAGCGCCAGGGCCGCCTCGGTGCCGATCGTCTCGCCCGCCCGTTCGGCGGTGTCGGCGTCGCCGGCCAACTCGGTGAGCGCCTGCACCGGAACCGGCAGCGATGGCCTTCGGCGCAGCCGGCGCAGGTGGTCCATTGCCCGGTTGCGGGCGATCGTGACCGTCCAGGCGCGGAACTCGCCGCCGGTGAAGCTGGGCAGGTCGCGCGAGATCTGCAACCAGGTCTCCGAGGCGACGTCCTCGGCGTCCGCGCCCACCAGGGCGGTCAGATAGCGCAGCAGGCCCGGCTGGAGGGTCCGGTAGAGGAGGCGGAAGGCATCCTCGTCCCCGGCCTGCGCGGCGGTGACCGTCTGGGACAGCTCCCGCACCCGCACCGCCCTCCGCCGAAGTCCGATCCTGCCCGCCTCCGGGCCGGCCGGGCGGGGTGTCGGGGCCAGCGCCACGGTGGTCAGCTCTCGACGCGCTGCCCGCCGGGCGGCCCGAGCCGGGCTAACGGTAGGAGGGGACCACCGGGGCGACAAGTTGGGGCCGTGTCACGGATGAGTGACAATTCTCAAGCCGCGCGGTCGGCGTGCCGCCGTAACAGACGGTACGGACCGGACGCTTCGCGCCGTCGCGGGCACCGAGCGGTGGCGATCGGTCGACCGTACGCAGGACTGTGTCGCACATTCTCACGGGATGCTGTCGTGGCGTCACACACCGACCGCGTCCACAGAGGTCCGGACGTCGCTGGCGGTGAGTACGGCCACCTGGCCGACCGGTCGCGGCGCGCCGTTCCGCGCCACTCTGGGTACGGTAAGGCTGTGTTGTCATCGGAGGTTGTGCTCAGCGGGCGGTACCGCCTGGACGAACGTGTCGCCACCGGCGGCATGGGTGACGTCTGGCGTGCCACCGACCTGGTCCTCGGCCGACAGGTCGCGGTCAAGGTCCTGCTGCCGGCGCTTGTCTCCGACCCCGATTTCATCGCCCGCTTCCGTGCCGAGGCACGGATCATGGCGGCGCTGCGGCACCCCGGCATCGTCCAGGTGTACGACGTCGGCGAGGACGACCTGCCCTCCGGCGGCCGGGCGGACTATCTCGTCATGGAGTTCGTCGACGGCGAGCCGCTGTCCAAGCGGATCGAGGCGGCCGGCCGGCTGGACGTGGCCGAGACGATGTCGATCGTGGCCCAGGCGGCCCACGCCCTGAGCGCGGCGCACCGGGGCGGCATCGTGCACCGCGACGTCAAGCCCAGCAACCTGCTTGTCCAGGAGGACGGCACTGTCGTCCTTGTCGACTTCGGCGTGGCCCGTTCGACAAACGTGACAAGCATCACCAGCACCAACGCGGTGCCGGGCACGGCTCTCTACATGGCGCCCGAGCAGGCCGCGGGCCGCCCGGTCAGCGGCGCCACCGACATCTACGCGCTCGGCGCTGTCGCGTACTGCTGCCTCACCGGCGGTCCGCCGTTCACCGGCGACAACCCCCTCCAGGTGGCGGTCCGGCACCTGGACGACGAGCCGCCGGAGTTGCCGCACGACATCCCGGAGGCGGTTCGCGCCCTGGTGTCGCGGGCGCTGGCGAAGGACCCGGCCGACCGGTTCAGCAGCGGCTCGGCTATGGCCGAGGCAGCCCGTACGGCGGTGACCGGCGGCGAGCCGCCGACGGCGATGGCGTCGGCGGTCCCGCTGCGCGGAGCCGGGCCAGGCACCAGCACCGACGCGCCGCTCGGCGCGGCGGTGGCGACCGAAGCGGAGTCCCGGCGGCGTCGTCGTCGCGGGCCGCTTGTCGGTGCGGCCGGAGCGGTGCTTGTCGCGCTCGTCGGTCTCGGGGCGGCGTTGAGCGCGGTGGGCAACGCCGGCGACGAGCCGGCGGTCAACCTACCGACCAACGCACCGTCGCAGAGGCCGACCGAGCAGGTGGAGGTGCCGGCGGCCAACGAGCAGATCACCGAGGATCCGGGCCGCCCGAGCCGGCCGAACACTCCGGATCCCACCTCGTCGACCTCGATCACCCCGACGCCGAGCACGCAGCCCAGCGAGCCGGCCACCAGCCCGTCGCCGACGGCGAGTCCCCCCGGCACGCCGCCGACCACGCCGAGCGTCCCGCCACCGCCGACGCAGACGCAGGCCCCGCCCGACCCGGTGCCCACCACGACCGCGCCGACGGATCCGGACGCCCCTCCGGCCGGTCTGTGATTCCCACGGGCACCACTATCCCCAAAACGGACTTACGTCGCCGTTCTTCTCTCTAGGCTCTGAGCAGGTCATTTCCACCTGCTGCGGGAGCCTGCGTGAGCGCTGAGAAGTTGGTCGTGATCGGCCAGGGGTACGTCGGACTGCCGTTGGCGATGCGCGCCGTCGAAGCCGGGCTCGACGTGGTCGGCCTCGACGTCGACGCGGACCGTGTGAAGCGGCTCGCGTCGGGCGAGTCGTTCGTCGAGGACATCCACACCGATCGGCTGGGCCGGGCACTGGGCAGCGGCCGATACCACCCCAGCACCGAGTACATCGACGCTGAGGGCTTCGACATCTGCGTCATCACCGTCCCCACGCCGCTACGCGACGGCACCCCGGACCTGAGCTTCGTCGAGCAGGCCGGCGTCGGCATCGGCCCGTACGTGTGGCCGGGCTGCACGGTGATCCTGGAGTCGACCACGTACCCGGGCACCACTGAGGAGTTGCTGCGCCCACTGCTGGAGGCGGCCAGTGGGCTGACCAGCCCCGGCGACTTCCACCTCGGCTACAGCCCGGAACGGATCGACCCGGGCAACCCGACCTGGCGTCTGGAGAACACCCCGAAGGTGGTCTCCGGGGTGGACCCGGCATCGCTGGCCCGGGTGGACGGCTTCTACAAGCGCCTGGTGGAGCACACGGTGCCTGTGGACTCCACAAAGGTCGCCGAGCTGACCAAGCTGATCGAGAACACGTTTCGCCAGGTCAACATCGCGCTGATCAACGAGTTGACCATGCTCTCCCACCACCTGGACATCGACGTGTGGCAGGCGATCGAGGCCGCCGAGACCAAGCCGTTCGGCTTCCTGCCGTTCCGGCCGGGCCCGGGTGTCGGCGGGCACTGCCTGCCGATCGACCCGTGCTACCTGTCGTGGCAGGTCAAGCGACGCCTGGGCCGGCAGTTCCGGTTCATCGAGCTGGCCAACGACGTCAACCACGAGATGCCCGAGCACGTCACGCAGCGGATCACGGCGGGTCTGAACCGGGACGGTCGGGCGGTGAAGGGCGCCCGACTGCTGCTGCTCGGGCTGGCGTACAAGAAGAACACCGGGGACATGCGCGACTCCCCCGCGGTCGACGTGGCCCTCCGCCTCCAGGCGCTCGGCGCCGAGGTCCACGCCGTCGAGCCGTACGCCGAGGCGCACCACATCCCGGCCGGCATCACAGTGGTCGGGTTGACCGAACGGGAGGTGCGGGACGCGGACGCGGTGGTGGTGGTCACCGACCACGACAGCTTCGACTACGACCTGGTGGTCGAGCACGCCCGGTACGTCTTCGACGCCCGCAACCGGTGCGTCGGCCCGATGGTCGAGCGCCTCTAGACCCGGCACCGCTGGCCGGTCCCGCCGCCGGGGAAGACGGCGGGACCGGCCGGTGGATGTCGACACGGGCCGACGGGGCCCGCTGAGGCGCCGGTCACTGCTCGCCGAGCGCCTCGACCACGGGTCGGGAGAGCGCCCGGCGTGCCGGCAGCACCGAGGCGAGCAGGGCGGCCAGCACCGCGACGCCGAGGATCAGCCCGAGCTGCCCCAGCGGCAGCACCACGTGGAAGTCGCCACCGAGGCGGGCGAGCACGGCCATCGCCGCGGCGCTGACCCCGGTGCCCAACCCGATGCCGAGCACCGCGCCGACAAGCGCCATCAGCACCGCCTCCACGGCGAGCATTGCCCGCATCCGGCTCCGGGTCATCCCGATCGCCCGCAGCACGCCGTTCTCCCGGGTGCGCTCCACCACCGAGAGACTCAACGTGTTCGCCACGCCCACCAGGGCGATGACCACGGCGAGGCCGAGCAGCGCGGTGACGAACGCCAGCAGCATGTCGACAGTGCCGGTGAGCATCTTCTTGTACGCGCCCTGGTCCAACAGGTTGACCGTCGGGTAACGGGCCAGCACCGCCTCGATCGCGTCGCGGGCCTGTTCGACGCTCACTCCCTGGGCGGGGTCGATCTCGGCCAGGAAGCCCCGCTGGTCGGGAAAGAGAGCTGTGAAGTCCGCTCCGGTCAGGTAGATGACGTGCCCTGCGGGCACGGCACCGGCGACCGGCGTGCTCCCGTCGTCGACGACCACGGCGCCCACCCGCAACGACCGTCCCGCGATGGTGAGCGGGGAACCCGGCCGCCAGCCGCGCGCCTGCGCCAACTCTCTGTGTACAAGCGCCCGCCCCGGCCCGAGCCGCCCGACGTCGCCGCTGAGGGTCCGGCCGACAAGCGCCGGGTGGGCGGTGCGGATCCGGACGCCGCCGCTGATCATGGTGCGCTGCTCGTGGACCACGCCCAGTTCCGGCCGCGCCGCCAGCTCTCCGGCGAGTGGCGCGGGCAGGTCCTGCCCGATGCCGGTGACCACGAAGTCCGTCCCGATCTGCGCGTCCACGCTGCGCTCGATGCCGTCCTTGGTGCTGCGCGCCCCGACCACGAACGCCGACACCAGCCCGATCCCGATGACAAGTGCCGTAGCGGTCGCGGCGACTCGGCGCGGATTGCGGACCGCGTTCTCGACAGCAAGCCCGGCGGTCGTTCCGACCAGCCGGCGGACGGGCCAGCCGATCACCCGGACCAGCGCCGGTACGAGCACCGGCCCGAACAGCACGATGCCGAGGAACGCGAGCACTCCGCCCAGGGCCACCAGCAGCACCTGCCCAACGCTTGCGGCGCCGACAAGTGTCGCGATGCCGAGGCCGAGCACCACCGCGCCGAGGGCCAGTCGCAGCAGGCCGGCGCCACGGCTGGGCTGCACCGCGGCGTCGGTGAGCGCGGCCACCGGCGCTACCCGGGTGCCCCGCCAGGCCGGCAGCAGCGCGGCGGCCACTGTGAGCGCGGTGCCGAGGAGCAGGCTTGTCAGCACTGTCGAACCGGCCACTGTCAGCCCGCCGCTGAACGGCACGTCCAGCCGGGACATCAGCAGCCGCATCACGGCGGCGAGGCCCACACCGAGCAGCACACCGAGTGCGGAGGCGACAAACCCGACCAACGCCGACTCCAGCAGGGCGGCCCGGAAGACCTGCCCCCGGGTGGCGCCGACAAGGCGCAGCAGCGCGGTCCGCCGGGTGCGCTGGGCCAGCACGATGGCGAAGGTGTTGGCGATCACGAAGCCGGCCACCACCACTGCGACACCGACGAAGGTGAGCAGCAGCATTGTGAACTGGTTCAGGTCGCGGACCGCGTCGTCGACGGCGTCGTCGAGGATCTGCTGGCGACCCTTCACCTCGACGTCGGCGCCGACTGCCGCGCGTACCCGCTCGGCCAACGCCGCGCCGGAGGTCCCGGTCCGCGCCGCCACCATGATGCGGCCGTAGCCGCGCCCGTCGATGACCGCGAGGGCGTCCGACCCGACCAGACCGATGAACGGTCCGCCGACGTCGCGGATGGTGCCGGCCACGTCGACGGTCCCGACCAGGGTGTACGGGCGGGCGGCGCCGCCGGTACCACCGATCTGGACCGGGGCGCCGAGGGTGAAGCCCTCATCGGCGACTGTCGGCGCGTCGAGCACAACCTCCCCGGCGCTGTCGGGCAGCCGGCCGGCGACCACGTCGTACGAGCGTAGGGCTGGTTCGGTGGGGATGGCGGCGAGCACGGCGAACCCGAGCACCGGACGGCCGTCGACGCCGAGAATCCCGGCTGTGCCGGTCAACTCCCCGGCTGCGGCGGCCACCCCGTCGACGGTCCGGACCCGCTCGACAAGGCTGGCCGGCAGCGGCGTGTCGCCGCGCGGGTAGACACCGAGGTCGGTGTGCCTGTCGAACACGCCGGCCCGGTCGTACGCGCCGGCACGCATCCCGTCGGCGAAGATCAGGGTGCCGGCGATGAACGCGACGCCGAGCACGACGGCCAGCGCGGAGAGCAGCATGCGCAGGGCTTCGGCGCGCAGCGAGCGCAGCGTCATTCGGATCATGGGGAGGCTCCCGGTGCAGGCGTGAATCAGTCCCCCCGACGCTATGGCCGGTGCGGTCCGATCGTTCTCCACCTGCGCGCTCGACCCGCGTACGCCCGGAGTAGCCCTCGGCCCTCCGGCCGTACGACCCGGGTCGTACGGCGGGTCACCTGCCGGGGGTGACCAGTCCGCTCTCGTAGGCAAGCACCACTGCCTGGACGCGGTCACGGAGCTGGAGTTTCGCCAGGATCCGACCGACGTGGGTCTTCACCGTCGCCTCGGCCACGTGCACCTTCGCGGCGATCTCGGCGTTGGACAACCCCTGGGCGACGAGCAACAGCACCTCCCGCTCCCGGTCGGTGAGTTGCGCCAGCCGGGGGTCGGCGGTGGGGCCGGCGTCGAACTGGCCGGCGAACCGGTCCAGCAGCCGACGGGTGATCGACGGCGCGACCACCGAGTCGCCCTGGGCCACCACCCGGATCGCGGCAAGCAACTCCTCCGGCGGGACGTTCTTGAGCAGGAAGCCGCTCGCCCCTGCCTGGAGGGCGGCGAACGCGTCCGCCTCGGTGTCGAAGGTGGTCAGCACCAGCACCCGGGGCGGGCCGGTGGGGCGCTCGGCGCAGATCCGGCGGGTCGCCTCCACCCCGTCCATCGTGGGCATCCGGATGTCCATCACGACCACGTCGGCGTCGGTGCGGGCGAGCACGCGCAGCGCGTCGGCGCCGTCGATGGCCTCTCCGACCACCTCCAGGTCGGGCTGGGAGTCCAGCACCATCCGGAACCCGGCGCGTACCAGCGCCTGGTCGTCCACGATCACCACCCGGACCGTCATGCCGCGATCACCTCCGTTGCGGGTTCCGACCGTAGCGGTAGCCGGGCCTCCAGCTGCCAGCCCCCGGCCGGTCGGGGGCCTGCGGTGAGGGTGCCGTCGTACACCGTCACCCGCTCGCGCATGCCGAGCAGGCCGTGCCCGCCGGACGGCGCCGGGCTCACCACCGGGCGGCCCTGGCCGTCGTCGACGACCCGGACCACGACGGCGTCGTCGGTGTAGGCAAGGGTCACCTCGACGTCGGCGTCGACTCCCGCGTGTTTGAGCGCGTTGGTGAGCGCCTCCTGCACCACCCGGTAGACGGTCAGCTCCAGGCCGGGAGGCATCGCCGGCGCGGCGCCGGTGACGGTGTCCCGCACGCGCAGCCCGGCGTCGCGGAACCGGGCCAGCAGATCGGGCAGTTCGGCCAGGGCGAGGCGGCGGTGTTCCGGGTCGGCCACCACCGCCGATCCGCCTGCGTCGGACGGACCCGCGTCGCGCAGCACCCCGACCAGCCGCCGCATCTCCTCCAGCGCCGCCCGACCGGTGTCGGCGACCACCTTCACGGCGGTGCGCGCCTGCTCGGGGTCGCGGTCGAGCATGAACCGCGCCCCGTCCGCCTGCACGATCATCACGGCCATGCTGTGCGCCACCACGTCGTGCAGCTCGCGGGCGATCCGGGTGCGTTCCTCGGCGACTGCCGCCCGGGACTCGGCCTCCCGCTCGCGTTCCAGGGTGCTGGCGCGTTCCTCCAGGCTCAGCACGTACAGCCGGCGGGTGCGCACGTTCAGCGCGACCAGCCACACCGCTCCGGTGACGAGCGCGTACCACATCGCGGTGCCCCACCAGCTGATGCCGGCGGGGGTCTGCGCGGCGGCGAGCAGCACGCCCACGGCAGCGACCGCACCGGCCAGGACGCCGTCGCGCAGGCGTCTGCCGTACTTCACCACGCTGTAGAGCGCGATCAGGACGGCGACGTCGAAGGCGAGCGGGCCCCACCCGGCGATCACCTGCAACAGGGCGAGCGTCCCGACCACCACTGTCACAGCGCTCGGGTGCAGACGGCGGAACAGCAGCGCCACGGCCATCGCCGCTCCGACGCCGCTGGCGGCCCAGCCGCCCGGCTGGTTGGTCGCCCCGGCAAGACCGAAGAGCAGCACCCCGGCCGAGACGGCAACGTCGAACGCGACCCCGCGCAGCGGGCGACCGAACAGCGTGCGGCTCACGGTCACCCAGCGTACGCGCCGGTTGGCCGCCCTTTCGCTCAGCCGGCGAGGGCCTGGCGCATGCGGTCGATCTCGACGGTCTGTTCGGTGGCGACGGAGTTGGCGAACTCGCCGAGCGTCAGGTCGGAGCCGACCTTGAGCAGGTTGGTGGCCATCTCGATGGCACCCTCGTGGTGTTCGGTCATCATCCGGACGAAGAGCCTGTCGAACTCGGCTCCGCGGGCGGCGGCCAGTTGCCGCAACGCCTCCGGTGACTGCATTCCGCGCATGGTGCCGTGGTCGTGCCCCGGGGCGTCCTCCGGGAGGCCACGGGTCTGTAGCCAGCCGCGCATCAGGCCCATCTCCGGGCCCTGGCTCGCCCGGATCCGGTCGGCGAGGGCGCGGACTGCCGGGTTGGCGGCGCGGTCGGGCGCCAGTTGCGCCATCTCCAGGGCCTGCGCGTGATGCGGGATCATCATCCGGACGAACCAGACGTCGAACGAGTTGTGCGGGGCGGCGCCGGCGTCGCGGACCTCGTGGGCCGGCCGGGTGGCCGCGGGCTCGCCGGGCCGACCGGGTGCGATGACCGTGAGGTCGGTGGGTACCGGGCTGACGGTCGGCGCGGCCGTGCTCGGCGCGGAGACCGGCTGCGCGGCGGGCGTCCCTGAGGTGGTGTCCCGTGCGCGGAGGACGACGAACGCCACTATCGGCAGCAGGAGCACCAGTGTGACAATCGCCAGCAACCGTGCGCGCCGACTCGTCATGGGCCACTCCCTGGGGTCGAGGTAGTCGCGATGCTATCCATTGACAAAGCGCTTGGCATGTGACGCAGCTCACATCGACACCTGTCTTCCGGCGGTAATGTGCGCACCATCGTCTCCCCGTGCGAAGGGCCCCGCCGATGATCAGACTCCACAAACCACAGTTACGACAGATTCGGATCGTGGCGCTCGCCGCCACCGGCCTCCTCGTCGCCAGCGTCCTCACCGCACCGGCAAGCAGCGCCCAGGTCGTTCCACAGTCGGCCCCGGTGCCCGCTGCCGCCAACACGATCCCCGGCGTCGACGAGATCGTGAGCAGCCCCAACCTCCGCCAGATCGCCAACGTCCCGAAGGTCGCGCCCCTCGACGGCACCAACAGCGACCTCGCCTTCCAGGGCAAGTACGCCTTCGCGGGCAACTACAACGGCTTCGTCATCTACGACATCTCGCGGCCCAGCGCGCCGAAGGTCACGTCGCGGGTGTTGTGCCCGGGGTCGCAGAACGACATCTCCGTCCACGGTGACCTGCTCTTCCTCTCCACCGACTCGTCCCGCAGCGACGACTCCTGCAACAGCACCACGCAGCCGGCGTCGGTGAAGGAGTCGTGGGAGGGCATCAAGATCTTCGACATCAAGAACAAGGCCAACCCGCAGTACATCAAGTCCGTCGAGACGGCCTGCGGATCGCACACCCACACGCTGGTGCCGGGCAAGGACCGCAAGGCGGTCTACCTGTACGTCTCGTCGTACAGCCCGCGGGCCGAGTTCCCGGACTGCCAGCCGCCGCACGACTCCATCTCCATCGTCAAGGTGCCGCTGAAGAAGCCCACCGACGCTGCCGTGGTCTCGACGCCGAACCTGTTCCCGGATGGCGGTTTCCCGGGCAGCACGAGCGGCTCGGCGACCACCGGTTGCCACGACATCACCGCCTACCCGGAGAAGGACCTGGCCGCCGGCGCCTGCATGGGTGACGGCATCCTGATGGACATCCGCAACCGGGAGGCGCCTCGGGTGATCGACCGGGTGCGGGACACGACGAACTTCGCGTTCTGGCACTCGGCCACGTTCAACAACTCCGGCACCAAGGTGATCTTCACCGACGAGCTGGGTGGCGGCGGCGCGGCGACCTGCAACGAAGCCATCGGCCCGAACCGGGGCGCGGACGCCATCTACGACGTCACCGGTCGCGGTGACGCCCGGAAGATGAACTTCCGCAGCTACTACAAGATCCCCCGCAACAACGCGGACACCGAGAACTGCGTGGCGCACAACGGCTCGCTGATCCCGGTGCTCGGGCGGGACATCATGGTCCAGGCGTGGTACCAGGGCGGCATCTCGGTCTGGGACTTCACCGACTCGGCCAAGCCGAAGGAGATCGCCTTCTGGGAGCGCGGTCCGCTCTCGGCCGACACGTTGGTCGGCGGTGGCACCTGGTCGGCGTACTACTACAACGGCTACATCTACTCGAACGACATGGTGAAGGGCCTGGACGTCCTGGAGCTGAACGACTGGCGCACCTGGACGGCCAAGCTGGTCAAGTACAAGGAGCTCAACGTGCAGACCCAGCCCAGCTACCTGAGCTGGTAGGCGTCACGCACCCATCTGGCAGGCACCGCGCATGACGCCGGGCCCGGTCCCCGAACCTCGGGGGCCGGGCCCGGCCACGTTCCAGAGCCACGGGGGTCAGCTCATCGGCAGCGGCCGGCAGAGTCCTCCGCACATCCGTCTGACGCTCTGGGGCCGATCGACGGTTACCGACCGAAACGGTGCGTCTGTCGGGGTCCGTCGCGGCGGTCCAGCGCGACGGGTCGGAGCGCGCGGTTCCCGCGCTGGTGGGACTGGTCACCACGACGGGCGGCGGGCCGGCGTTGATGCGAACGTGGTCAGACGTGAAGTCTGTCGCCGTCGCCGACGCGCCGCTCTCCCCGCCCGAGCCGACCCGGCGCTGGCGTCCCCATCCGCTCGACCTGGTGGCTGTCGTCCTCGCCGTGGCCGGCGCGGCCTGCGCGCTCGGCGGGCTGCTCCCCCGCGCGGAAACCGCCGCCACAGTGCACCGCGTCCTGCCGCTGCTGCTGTTCCTCGGCACGGTGATCGTGCTCGCCGAGTTGACCGCCGTGGCCGGCGTCTTCGACGTGCTGGCCAGCCGGCTGGCCGGCGCCTCCCGGGGCAGTTGGGCGGCACTGTTCCTGCTCTGCGGCGGCCTCGCCACGGCGACCACCCTCGTGCTCAACCTGGACACCACTGCCGTTCTGCTGACCCCGGTGCTGCTCGCGCTGGCCCGCAGCCTGCGCGTCCCGGCCGGCCCGCTCGCCGTCACCACGGTCTGGCTGGCGAACACCGCCAGCCTGCTGCTGCCGGTGTCCAACCTGACCAACCTGCTGGCCGCCGACCGCGTGGGGCTACCCCCGCTGGCGTACGCGGCGCGGATGGCGCTGCCGCAGGCCGCCGCCGTGGCGGTCACCATGACGCTGCTCTGGTACGCCTGGTGGCGGCGGGAACGGCCGGACGGCGGGCGCTTCGTCCCACCCGCCCGGCACGTACCCGCCGACCCGGTGCTGTACCGAACCGCCCTCGCGGGCTGCCTGCTGTTCGTTGCCGGCATCCTCGCCGGTGTGGAGATCGGTGTCGCCTCCACCGTCGCGCTCGCGCTGGTGCTTGTCGGGTTCCTCGTCCGCTCCCCCGCCACGCTCCGTCCCGCCCTGGTGCCCGTACGCCTGCTGCTGCTCGTCACCGGCCTGTTCCTGGTGGTGCAGACCCTCGGCCGCTACGGGCTGGACGACCTTGTCGCCCGGCTACTCGGCACCGACGGCGGGACGGCCGGTGCGCTGCGCGCCGGAGGCACCGGGGCGCTGCTGGCCAACGCGGTAAACAACCTGCCGGCGTACCTGGCCGGCGAGTCGGTGCTGCCGGCCGGCGACGGGACCCGCCTGCTGGCCCTGCTCATCGGCACCAACATCGGCCCGCTGGCCGCGCCCTGGGCGTCGCTGGCCACCCTGCTGTGGTTCGAGCGGTGCCGGGCGGCCGGGGTGACAGTGCCGATGCGCCGGTTCGTGCTGAGCAGCGCGCTGCTGGCCGGCACCGGCACCTTCGCCGCGGTCGGCGCGCTGCTGCTGGTGAGCTGAGCGGAGGCGCCCGCGCCGCTGCCCGGCCGGGCGCCCGCACCACGAGGGAAGAGATCAGCCGGTGTCCCGTCAGCCCCGGTACACGGCGAGCTGAAGTTCGGTGATGCCCTTCTCCGGGGTGTCCTGGCAGTACTCCAGGTACACCTCGCGGGCGAAGCCGTCGGTGCGGTAGCCGTTCTCCTCGATCCACCGGGCGAGGGCCTGCATGCTGGGCTCGACGTCGTCCATCGCGCCGTGGTGGATGATCGTCGCGGCGCTGCGCAGCTCCGGCAGGTCACGCACCGCGACGTCGGCACCCGTGGACACCTCGGCATCGACGATCACCCCGGCGTGTACGACGACCTCGTCACCGTCCGGGTTGGCGGGCTCGTACCAGGCGATGGCCGGCCCGGTCGGGGTGACACCGGCGGCCGACAACCGGCCGAACAGCTCGGGGTAGAGCGGCTGGATCACCGGGCCGATGTCCTCGGCCTGGTAGCTCGGCGCGACGGCGGTCAGCTCCGCGAGGCGCACCGGCGCGATCTCCTTGAGTACGACGTCCTGGGTGGTCATCCGACCCTCCGATTCGATCATCCGGAGCCTCGCCTCGACGGCCCTCAACCGGGCGGTGTCGGCGGCCAACTGTTCGGCAAGCTGGCTGCGGCGCAGCCGCAACATGCCGCGCAGCTCGGCCACGTCGACGGCGTCGTCGACGATCGTGCGTACCTGCTCGAGGGTGAGGCCCAGCTCCTTGAGGGCGATCACCCGGTTGAGCCGCCGCAGCTGGTCCGCGCGGTAGAACCGGTATCCGGTGTGCGGGTCGACGCTTGCCGCCCGCAGCAGGCCGATGCTGTCGTAGTGGCGCAGCATCCGCACCGACACCCGGCCGAGTCTGGCGAAGTCTCCGATGGTGAACATGGTCCCCCCACACTCGCCCCTGACATCGTGTCAGAGTCAAGCGTGGCCCCGCAGTGATGTCAGCGGCGGGGTGGGCGCGGGCCGACGAGCCGGCGGACCATCGGCGCGGCGTTCCACTTGGCCGCGCCGACCAGGTCGCGGGCATGTTCCAGGACCGTGTAGTCGGGCCGGTTCATCCCGTCGGCGATGGCCCGGTCCAGGTCGTTGCCGCACCGGCTCAGCACGGTGTCGAAGTCCCGGCGGACCGGTTCCAGCAGGTCGTAGCCGAACGCCCGGTGCATCCGGGCGAACAGCGGCTTGTACAGCCGGACCCGCTCGTGCAGCCCCGACGAGTACGACATCGGGTTCTTCGGCCGCCGCAACACGTAGTCGGGCAGGGCGTCGGCGAACGCCCGCCGGACGATCCACTTCTCCTGACCGTCGCGCAGCTTCAGGTCCAGCGGCAGCCGCATCGCCAACTCCACGACGCTGAGGTCGAGAAACGGCACCCGGGCCTCCACGCCGTGGCCCATGGCCGCGCGGTCGACCCGCTGCAACTCGGTACGGCACAGGTTGCGGATGCGGTGCAGGAACAGCCTGCGGGACGCGACCGGGTCGACCTGGTGGTACATGGAGTACCCACCGAACAGCTCGTCGGAGCCGTCGCCGGTGAGCACCACCTTGACGCCGAGATCCCGCAGCCGCCGGAAGATCGGCACCGATACGACAGCGTTGATGATGTCGCCGTACTCGGTCAGCTCGGAGATCCGGATTGCCTCGCGCACGTCGGCCAGCCGGATGTCCCGCGGTTTCAGTTCGACAACGACGTGCGGCACGTCGAGGTCGGCGGCGAGCCGCCGGGCGTACGTCACGTCGGGGCTGTCCGGCACACCGACGGTCACCGCCACACAGTCCGGGTGGATGTCGCGCACCTGCCGCAGCGTGAGCGAGCTGTCCAGCCCGCCGGACAGCACCACCCCGACTGTCAGATCGGTGTCCACCCGCATCCGGATGGCGTCGCTCAACGCGGCGCGGACGAGCACCGTGGCCTCGTCCGGGTCGTCGATCACCGGTAGGCCCTCACCGATGGTGAGCAGGTCGACGTACGGGCGCAGGCGCACCTGCCCGTCGGGCTCGGCCCAGCCGTGCTGCCCCGGCGGCACCTCGACGATCGGGGCGCGATGCCCGACGAGCGCCTTGACCTCGGACGCGAGGTGCAGACAGCCGGGTCGCCGCGACCAGTACAGGGGCTTCACCCCGAGCGGGTCGCGGGCCAGGTACACCCGGCCGGTGGCCCGCTCGACGATGGCGAACGCGTACTCGCCGCGCAGGCGGGTCACCGCCGCCTCGCCCCACTGCTGGAACGCGGCGAGCAGCACCTCGGTGTCGCTGTGCGTGCGGAACACCTGCCCGAGGTTGGTGAGCTGTGCGCGCAACTGGAGATGATTGAAGATCTCGCCGTTGAAGCAGAGCAACAAGCGCTCGTCAGTGGAGGTCCAGGGCTGCACGGCCCGGTCCCGGTCCACGATCCGCAGCCGGCGGGTGCCGGCGAGCAGCCCGTTCTCGGAACGGGTCTCGGTGACCTCGCCTCGGGCGGCGAGGGCGGCGAGCATCCGCCGGAAGGTGGCCGGGTCGGCCTCGGGGCCGATACTCAACGCGATGCCACACACGGGCTCAGACCCCCAACTCGGCCTCGTACGCCCGGCGCAGGCGGCGCCGGGCGGTGGGTGCCAGGCACAGGTGCCAGGCTTGTCCCTCGTCGATCACGTTCAGCTCGCCGGCCTCCTGCCGGGCCAGCAGCAACTCGGCGAGGGCCTCCCGGGCGCCGAACCGTTCGAACCAGGCCAGTTCGACGTCGACGGAGTAGCCGAGGCAGTGTCCGCTGGGCAGCATCGCCGCGTAGCCGAGGCGGCGCAGGCGGTACTGATGCTCCGTACTGCGGACAAGGCTTGTCACCCACAGTGGCGGCGTGGCCGGGGGCGCGGTGGCGGCGAACTCCCGCCCGAGGTCGTTGAGCAGCGCCACGACCTCCCGCCGGGCGCGCCGGAACAGCAGTCCGGCGGTACGCGGTGTCGCGTCCGGCCGCAGTCGGCGGCGTAGCCCGCGCGCCGCGCGGCCCAGCACTGTGGCGGGCTGCTCCTGGTAGCGGAAGCTCAGCAGGTCGCGGCGGCGCAGCCACTCCAGATCGACAAGGTCGGCACTGCCGTTCACCTGGTCGTCGGTGACGAACACCGGCGCGTCCTGCCACCACAGCACGTCGATGCGGGAGAGCAGGTAGATGCGGACCAGCGCGGTGAGGTCCCGAGCCGAGGTGCGGTCGTTCGGCTGGTAGCGGGCCATCTCCAGCAGCAGCGTCTCGCGCGCGCCGAGGAGACCCTGCGGGGTGGCGTCGAGCACCGCCGCCAGGGCGGGCTCGCGCAGCCGCTGGTCGATGAGCACCTGCCGGGCCCGGGTGCTGGCCGCGTCGGCAAGGGCGCCCACCTCGACAAGCAGTTCGGCCACTGCCGCCCGGTAGGCGGCGAGGTCGGGTGCGGTGGCGGCGAGCCGTCGAGGGCTGCTGCCGAAAGGCTGGCGACGGGCCGGTGCGGTGGGCGACGCGGGCGTGCCGGGCTGCTGTCCCGGGCTACGACTGGGCACTCGCATGACGGGGTCCCTTCTCCGGTCACGGCACTGGCAGATCGCCCTGAAACACACCGTAATCATCGGGACCGGCATGTACCGAACAATCCTCCTATCTGCCCCGAACGGGAGCGGGTGGGGCGAGGCGCCGTAGGCACGACACACGGGAGCGGGTCAGGCGACTGAAGGCGACGGGCCGCGCCGTCAGGCACCGGCCGCCGTCGCCAGGCCCTGCACTTCGGCGTACGACGGCAGGCCCGCCGGGTCGACGACCCCGTCGGAGCGCACCACGTCGGCGGTGTCGAGCGCGGCGGCCAACGCGGCGCGGAACAGCAGGGAGCCGGTGCTGACCCGGGCGACCCCGGCGCTGCCCAGCTCGGCCACGCTCGGCCCGCCCGGTTGGTACAGCGCGTTCACCGGCGCGTCGATCCGCCCGGTGAGGACACGCAGCGTCACCTCGTCGACGACGCCGGGCACGAAGATCCCGTCCGCTCCGGCGGACCGGTAGATCCGGGCGCGGGCCAGACCCTGCGGCAACGGGTCGGCCACGCCCAGCCACCACGTGTCGGTACGGGCGTTGACGAACAGGTCCGGTACGGCCGCCTTCACTGCCGCGATGGTGTCGGCCGTGCCGTCGGGGTCGGCGAGGGTGCCGTCGGGGCGTCCGTCCTCCAGGTTGATCCCGACCACGCCGAGCCCGGCCAGCTCCGACACGTACCCGGCGACGGTCGCGGGGTCGTCGCCGAACCCGGCCTCCACGTCGACGGTGAGCAGCACCGGCAGCCGGGCGACCCGGCGGGCCAGAGCCAGCGTCTCGACGGAGGTGGCCGCGACGCCGTCGGGTCGGCCGGCGGCCGCGGCGACGCCGAGGCTTGTGGTGCCGATCGCCGGATGGCCGCGCGCCGCGAGGGCCGCCGCCGAGGCGTGGTCCCAGGCGTTGGGCAGCAGCAGCGGCCGGCCGGACCGGCCGGCGTCGTGCAGGGCGTGGAACGCCGCACGCCGCGCGGTGTGGACAGAGGTGCCGGTCATCGGAGCGTCACCTCCAGCGCCGTCGGCACGCGCAGTGTGGGGTGCGGCTCATGCCGCAGCGCGGCATCGGTACGCCGGCACCGCTTCCGCAGCACGTCGAACACCCCGGCCGCGAGGGCGACGGCGTGCCTGTCACCCGGGCAGCCGCGCTCCCCCGCGCCGAAGGTCACCATCCGCGCTCCGGGCCGACCCGGCCGGAATGCCTCCGGGTCGGTGAACTCCTGCGGGTCGCGGTTGGCGGCGTCGAAGCGCAGTAGCACCGGGCTGCCCGGCGGAAGGTGACGACCGCCCAGGCGTACCCCGGTGACCGTCACCCGGCGGGTGGCCCGCACCGGCGGGTCGAGCCGGAGCACCTCGGACAGCATCTCGGTGGTTTCCGCCGCCCAGGGCGGTCGGGGCGCGGCCGGTGCCAGCAGGTGGTGGGTGGCGGCGCCGATCAGACCGGCGGTGGCGTCGCACGCCTGGACGAGCAGGCCGATCAGGTTCGCCCGCACCTGCGGCGGGCCAGCCGGTGCCAGCATCAGCAACGTCGCCACCGCCCGGTCGGCCCGCTCCACAAGCGACGGGCCGGCCCCCGGGTGGTACGCGGCGGCGACGACCTCCACCGCCGACGCGGCGGCGACCGGATCGGCGTAGTCGAGCCGCCGTGCCAGCACCCGCAGCGGCACCGCCCTGGCCAGGTGACGCATCACGTCGAGGCGGTCACCGGCGGCGTCCAGGACACCTGTGGTGAGGTGGCCCGCCTCGTGTCGCAGGTCGTCCGGATCAAGGGCGGCCAACGCGTCCACTCCGATCGCCCGCCGCCCGGCGTGCCGCTGTGGCGGGCTGAACCTGCTGACCTCGGAGCGCAGCCAGGCGAGTGTGCCGGCCGGACCGGTGTCGACGGCCGGCACCTGGAAGGCCGGATCGGTGAGCGCCACCCGGACGTCGGCGTGGCGGGTCACCCACCAGCCACGGGCGGGCTCGAACGAGGGTGGGCCACATGCCGGGGTTGCGGCGGCGGGCGCGATGACGGGCCAGGTGTCGGTCACCGCCCGACCGTAGGACCCGAACCGTTCGCCCCCGACCGAACAGTCCGCCCCTGCGCCCGCATGATCGTGCTCGATCCAGGATCCGGTGGCCTCGACCGCGAGCGATACCAACTGGATCCTGGATCTTGTGCCCACTTTCGGGCGGGGGAACGCCCCCGTGGCGCGAACGGGTGCCGTTCGGGTCGGGGCGGTTACTTGACTCGCGCCGGCGCGTTGAGTAGTGCGGCGGTCTGGTGGTTGGGGCTGGTGCCGGCTGCCGGAGATCGACATCCAGCCCGGGTGCAGGTTCGGGGGAACCAGTTGTGACGGTGGCGGTGTGGGCGGGTCTGACGATTCAGGCGGCGGCCCTGATCTGGGTGCACACAGTGGTCCGAGGTGAATGGGGGCGCAGGCCGGGGGCGTTGATGCTGGCCGCTGCCGTGGTCTTCCACGGCGTCACAGAGGTCATGCAGGCGATGTGGCCGGGGCGCAACTTCTTCCGCACGTACGTCGATCAGCAGTTGATCGACAATTGGATACTGCTCGTCTCCGTCGCCATCGCCTGCTACGCCGTCACCTACGGGTCGGTCGTGATGCACTCGCGTCGCCGCAAGCCGGCCGCCCACGCCCACGACGAGGCCGGTCTCGCACGGCTGCGCCTACCGTGGCTGCTCCTTCTGGTCCTGCCGCTCCTCGTGGCGACCGGTCAGGGCAAGGGTGCGCTGCAACCGCTGGCACCGGTGGCCGCCGATAGCGACATCCCCGAGCGTGGCGGGGTGCTCGTCGATCTGGCCGGTGAGTTCCTGGTGCCGGTGGTCGGCATCATCGGAGCGGTCATCCTGGTGCGCTGGGGGATGCGGTGGCTCGTGCCCGTCCTGGCGGTGCAGGGCGTGCTGCTCGCGCTGGCGGGCACCCGGGCAATGATCGTCTTCGCGGCGGTCCTCACCCTGATCGGCGCAGCGTTGCACGGCCTCCGACCGTCTCGACGGCAGGTGGCCCTCATGGTGGTGATCGTCGCCGCGTTCACCGCGTTGATCTCCTCCACCCGCGCGGTCGCCGGCCGGGAGGTCTTCGACGCAGGTGCCGGTAGCGGGCAACGCGTCGAGGCGCTGCTGGACGGCGCGACGTCGATCCACACCGCGCAGAGCCGGGAAGCGATCACCAACGACGTCATCTACAGGTTCGACGGAAACACCTTCGGGGCTCTCGTGTTCGACAGCCTTCGCGGCGCGGGCCAGCCCGTCGGCTCGGAAACGATTGGCAACAACCTGGCGATGCTCGTTCCCAGTTTCCTCTCCCCGCAGAAACTGCAGAACCGCAGCTTGGAGCAGCGCAGTGAAGAGGCGTACATCGACTCGGCACACGGGCTGAGTCAGTACGTCGACTGGTTGCCCACCATCCTCGGGTCGGTGGTCGCCTACTACGGGCCGGTGGGGCTGCTGCTCATCGCCCTGCTGCTCGGGTTGGGCTTCGGGGCTGCGGAGGCGTTCGCGCTCCGCTCGATGAGCACCGTACGGGTGGTGTTCGCGATGGGGCTCGGGCAATGCGCCCTGCAGTACGGGTCGGGCCCGCAGACCGTCATCACCACGCTGCGGATGGTTGTCGTGCTCGTGCTGCTGATGGCGGCGGTGGCGTGGCTGCGCCGGCACCAGGCGGCACGGACCACCGTGCCTGGCCGGATCGGTGGTGGCGTTGGCGGGCGCCAGCGGCCGAGGCACAGGGCCGCGCCAGGGCGCCGGATGCAGGGCCGGCCGCTGGTGCGGGTGGGGGAACCGGCCCGGCCACGCTGGACCGGGTGAGCCCGGCCGGTCAGGTCGCCAGTCACGCGGGCGCGCGCGACGCCATCCGGCATCAGGCCCGGCCGCTGGCCAATGGTGGAGAGCCGGCGGGAGCAAGGGACTCGTCGCTGACGTCGAGGGTTTCGGCCAGGGCCGTGCGGCCGACCGACGTCAGCCGGACCGCGCGGCCGGCGCCGGGAGTGGTCCAGTCCAGTTCGGCGAAGCGTCGGCAGAGTGCCGCGCCGAGAGCGCCGGCCAGGTGGGGGCGGCGCTCGGTCCAGTCAAGGCAGTCGCGGACCACGGGACGCCGCCCGGCGCGCAGCACATCCACAGGTACGCCCAGCCCGGCGGCCCAGGCCCACCCATCGGGCGTCAGCGCCAGCCCACTGGTCCGGTCCAGTTTCCCGCCGGCCAGCAGCGCGTCGTACATCAGCACGCCCAGCCGCCCGGCCAGGTGGTCGTAGCAGGTCCGGGCGTACGCCATCGCGGTTGCGGCCGTGGCCGCACGCAGCGACGTGGCCGGACGGGGTGCGGCGGGTGCGTGGCCGGCCAGCGCCTCGATCAGTTGGGCCACGGACGGCCCGGCGAGCCGCAGGTACCGGTGTCTGCCCTGCCGCTCTTCGACAAGCAGTCCACCCCTGACGAGACGGGTGAGGTGGTCGCTTGCCGTCGACGGGGCGACGCCGGCCCGACGGGCCAACTCGCCGGCGGTCCAGGCGCGGCCGTCGAGCAGCGCCACGCAGATGTCGGCGCGGGTGCCGTCGGCCAGCAGCGTGGCCAGCTCGGCCATCGGCCGTCCCTCGGTGCCACCACTCATGCCCCCATCATCGCTGCGACCGCGTCGCACCGTTCGGGCGGATCCCGCTCGTGCACATCCGGCGGGCAGGCCCCGCCCTTTACAACGTTGTATCCATCGTTGTAGAAACGAGGGCGCACACCGTCCCCTGTCGCCACACCGCCACCCACTCTCGCGAAGGTAGGCCCCATGCGACATTTCCGCCGCGGCGGCGCGCTCGCCACCGTGCTCCTTCTGATCCTGGCCGCGACCCCGTCCACGTCCGTCGCCGGCTCACCTGGCCCGTCGCGCTACCGCAACCCGGTCTCCGCCGCCGTCGGCGACACCTTCGCCGACCCGGTCATCGTCCGCGGCGACGACGGCTTCTGGTACGCCTACGGCACCACCGACCCGCTGCGCGAGGGCGAACACGAGTTCCACCGGGTGCCAACGGCCCGCTCGGCCGACCTTGTCGACTGGACGTACGTCGGCGACGCGTTCGGCCCGGACCAGCGCCCGCCCTACGCCGCAGCCGGTGCGGCGTTCTGGGCACCTGACGTGCGCCGGATCGGCGACCGGTGGGTCATGTACGTGACGGTCACCGACACGACCGTCTCGGCCGAGGGCAGCGACTACGCCATCGGCGCGGCCACCGCGCCCAGCCCGACCGGGCCGTGGACCTTCGCCGCGCAGCCCGTCGTCGCGCCGCGCCCCGGCGGCGGTGGCGGCTACCTGTGGACCATCGATCCCAGCCAGTTCACCGACGTCGACGGGCGCCACTACCTCTACTACGGCAGCTACTACGGTGGCATCTCGGTCACCGAGTTGAGCCCGGACGGGCTGCGGGCGGTCGGCGCCCCGACGCTGGTGGCCGTCGACAACAAGTTCGAGGGCAGCTACGTGCTGCGCCACGACGGCTGGTACTACCTGTTCGCGTCCACGGCGAACTGCTGCGCAGGCCCGGCCACCGGCTACTCCGTCCAGGTCGGACGCGCGCGCAGCCCGCGCGGCCCGTTCACCGACCGCGACGGCGTCACGCTGACCGCGTCCCGGGCCGGCGGCACCCCGGTCCTCACCCAGAACGGCAACCGGTGGATCGGCGCCGGACACAACGGGTTCGTCACCGACCTGTCGGGCCAGGACTGGATCGTCTACCACGCAATCGACCGCGCCGACCCGTACCTCGACGAACCGTTCGGCATCAACGAACGCCCGATGCTGCTGGACCGGCTCGACTGGATCGACGGCTGGCCGACTGTCAACGCGGGCGCCGGCCCGTCCGACGGGCTCCGACCCGCGCCGGTCACGACCGGACGGGTCGACGAACGGTTCGACACCGCCGACCTGGCCCACTGGCGACGCGCCGGCCAGTGGCGGGTCGCCGACGGCCGGCTCACCGGCAGTGGCGCGCTGACCAGCCGTACCACAGTCGGCGGCGACGTGCGCGCGGAGGCCGACCTGCGGTTGTCCGGCGCGACAAGCGCCGGCATCACCCTGGGCGACCGGGTCGCGGTCCGGGTGGACGGCGGCCGTCTGGTCGCCACCGACGGCCGCAGGACCGCCACCGCGCCGCTGCCCGCCGGCTTCGCACCGGCCGACCAGCACAACCTGGCCATCGAGGTACGCGGGCGGCAGCTCGTCGCCGAACTGAGCCCGGCCCGACTGGGTGACCAACTCGCCGTGGTGTCGTTGCGGCTGGACCGTCCGGCGGCAGGGCCGGTCGGGTTGACGGCCACCGGCGGCCCGGCCGAGTTCGACAACGTAAGCGTGGCCCGGCTGTACCAGCCGGCGAAGCGGGCGGTGCCCGAACCCCGCGTGACCGGTGCGCCGCTGCGGGCGTACTCCGACGAGTTCGACGACGGGCTCGACGGCGACTGGCGGTGGGTACGCGAGGACCCGGCGGCCACCGTCTCCGGCGGGGCGCTGCGCTGGCCGGTGCAGGCCGCCGACCTGACCGGCACCGGCAACACGGCGGGTGTGCTGCTGCGCGACGCGCCCACCGGCGACTACGTCGTCGAGACAAAGGTGACCCTGGACCTGGGCGAGGAGACCGTCCGCAACTACCAGCAGGCCGGCCTGGTCGCCTACGTGGACGACGACCGGTTCGCCCGCCTCGCCCAGGTGGCGATCTGGAACACCCGCCAGGTCGAGTACGGCTACGAGCTGCCGTACGCCGGCCAGCCGGTCTACGGCGGCAGCATCGTCGGCACCCCGGCCACCACCACCTGGCTACGGCTGGCGCACCACGTCGACCGGGCAACCGGTGAACACGAGTTCCGGGCCGGCTCCAGCCGGGACGGGCGTACCTGGACCTGGGGTGCGGTGTGGACCTTCCCGGCTGACACCACCCCCGGATCGGGCTCGTCGCGCACGGCGGCGCCGAACCGTCGGTCACCGCCGAGTTCGACTACCTGCGCTTCTACCGCTAGGACGTCGACGTCCGGACGGCCCTTGTGCACCCGGGCCGTCCGGGCCGACGCGGCGCGCTATCGCAGCCGGGTCAGCGGCGTCACCGTCCGGTCCGTGCTGTCGTAGCTGCGGGCGGACGCGAACGTGCCCGTCGGGCGCTGCCCACCGGTGACGGCACGGGCCAGCCGCAGGTCCGCGTCGCGGAACCGCAGGGCAAGGCTCAGGTGCGGCACCCACGCCCCCGGCGCGTGCCACGGGCGGTGCCCGTCGGCGTCGGCGAGAACGTCCCAGACGGCGGCGTGGAGCGCGGTCAACGCCGGAGTGGGGCGTACGAGCCAGACCAACGGCGCGCTGCCGTCGAGGACCACGACCCGGTCGAGCGTGACCGGCAGCGGAAGCGCGGCGTCCAGCAGGTCGGCGATGCGGTGCTCCGCCCCGGGTGGGAACTCGTCCACGGCGGCGACTGTCAGGTGCGGCCGGTTGGTGGGGTGGGTGTTGCGGGCCAGGCTGGGCAGCCCGACCTGCGCCAACCGGTCCCACACCGCCCGCACCGCACCGTCCAACCCGTTCGAACAAACCAACTCCACCGTCCGCACCCCCAAAAGCTATCCCCCACCCCCACCCCGCGCCCCGTGCCCCACCCGCGCCCTCACCCCCCACCCCCCACCCTTCGGGTCGATCATGAGGTTGACGGAGGGAAATGCCGGCCGGGACCCCGTCAACCTCATGATCACCGGGGACGGGCGGCTGGGGACAGGCGGCTGGGACGGGCGGGCGGAGGTGGGCTGCGGGATGGGTTAGAGCCAGCCGTTGTTTCGGGCGGTGCGGAGCGCCTCGGCCCGGTCTGCCGCGCCGAGCTTCTGCACGGCGGCGGAGAGGTGGTTGCGCACCGTGCCGGTGGACAGGTGCACCCGGCGGGCGATCACCGCGACCGGGGCGCCGAACTCGGCCAGCCGCAGTGTCTCCAGC
This sequence comes from Micromonospora sp. DT41, assembly GCF_049841715.1. NCBI lineage: Bacteria > Bacillati > Actinomycetota > Actinomycetes > Micromonosporales > Micromonosporaceae > Micromonospora > Micromonospora sp. DT41. The sequence goes on from NZ_JBNCKU010000010.1 coordinate 48,380, forward strand.
TCGCGGGGTGTCAACGGGCAGGCGGGAAGGGTCAACGCGTCGGCGGCCAGCGACGGGTCGACGTACCGGCCGCCGGCGTGCACACGGCGGATCACGTCGGCGAGCGCGCTGCCGGGGGCGCCCTTGGGCAGGAACCCCCGGGCCCCGGCGGTCAACGCCTGGCGCAGGTGACCCGGACGGCCGTGCCCGGTGAGGACGACCACCGCGCAGTCAGGGCGGGCGCGGGTCAGCTCGGCGGCGACCGCGATGCCGTCCAGGCCGGGCATCTCCAGGTCCACGACGGCCACGTCGGGGCGGTGTGCGAGTGCCGCGGTGACCGCCGCCGGGCCGTCGGCGGCGTGTCCCACCACCTCGATGTCCGGCTCCAGAGCGAGCAGCGCGCCGACGGCGACCCGGATCAGGTCCTCGTCGTCGGCGAGCAGGACGCGGATCACGAGGTCACCGGCACGGCGGCCTCGATGGTGAACACCGCGTCGTCCCGGCGTACCCGCAGTTCGCCGCCGACGGCGGTGAGCCTGTCGCCCAGCCCACGCAGCCCGTGGCTGTGCCCGTCGGGCCCTCGGTCGTCGGCGCCGTCGTTTGCCACGGTCATCCTGACCACGTCGTCCTCCCGTTGAAACTGGATCCGGCACCAGTCGGCGCGGCTGTGCCGCAGCACGTTCGTCCCCGCCTCCCGCAGCACGGCCGCCAGCTCGGTGGCGACACGCTGGGGCAGGTCGGCCGGTGGTGAAACGACAGTGCAGCGCACACCGCAGGAGCGCAGGACGCCCACCACGGCTTCCAACTGCTCGCCGAGGTCGACGGCCCGGTAGCCGTGCACCGTCTCCCGTACCTCGGTCAGGGCGGACGCGGCGAGCCGTTGCACCTCGGTGGCCTCCCGGCCGGCCCGCTCCGGGTCCACAGTGGCCAGCCGCGCGGCGAGTTCGGCCTTCAACGCGATCACCGTGAGGCTGTGCCCGAGGACGTCGTGCACGTCGCGGGCGAAACGCAACCGCTCCTCGGCGGCGGCCAGTCGGGCCTGTGCTGCCTGCCCCTGCCGGGCGTCCACGAGCAGATCCCAGAACCAGACCTGGAATCCGTTGACGGCGGCGACGCCGACGCCGACTCCGCCGGTCACAGCGAGGTGACGCGCGACGGAACCTCCCGTCCACGCGGCGACAGCCGCCGTCACCAGCACGACGCCGGCCGCCATCACCAGTGCCGCCCGCAGTCGGAGCAGCAGCGGCGCCATGCCGATCAGTGCCGCGCCCAACCAGGCCCAGGTCGGCCAGGCGCCTGCCGCCACCGGCCCCACGAACGGGACGGTAAGGACCGCCGCCCCGACCAGGCTCAGCTGGGCACGGCGACGCCACAGTGGGTCGAGCCAGGGCGTCACTGCCGCGTACAGCACGGCGGTCTGGGCGATCATGAAGGCGAGGATGCCGGCCGCGCCGAGCGCCACCCGGCGTGGGTCGGGCTCGCGGGTCAGACCGACCGCCGGCAGCAGGACACTCGCCCAGACACCGGTAGCAAGTGACAGCAGTGTCGCCTGCCGGGCCCGGTGCAGCCGGCGGTCCGCCCGGGGGATCACCGCCTCGATCGCCACGCACCGATCCTAGGACCGGCCCGCGCCCGGTCCACCCCTGCGAGATGTCACTGTCGACCCGTGCGGTCCGCACGGTTTTCCGGTGACGGACGCGCCTGCCCACCGCGCGGCGGCGCCGGCAGTGTGAACGTCATGGGACAGACAGAGACACACGCCGACACTCCCGTCGCACCGCCGACCGGACCGCAGCCGCCGACGACACCGCCGAACTACGCGCCGCCGGACAACCCACCGTCGGACAACGCGCCTCCGGACAGCGCGCCGACGGACGCCGCGCCTCCGGGCAGGGTCCCGCCGGCCGGCGGCACCAGGCGCCTGCTGTGGCACCTCGGTGAGATGGCGATCGCCATGATCGCCGGGATGCTGCTGCTCGGCCCGGTGTGGGAGACGGCCGGCGCGCTGCTCGGCGTCGCCGGGGCGCTGGGCAGCCCGGAGGTGGCCGCGCTCACGATGGCCACCAACATGACAATCGGCATGACCGTCTGGATGCGGTACCGGGCGCACGGATGGGACGCGGTCGGCGAGATGGCCGCCGCGATGTACGTCCCGTTCCTGCTGCTGTTCGTGCCGATGTGGGCCGGTCTGCTGGACGCCGACGCGATGCTGCTCGGCGGCCACCTGCTGATGGTGCCGGCGATGGTGCTGGTGGCGCTGCGGCACCGGCACGCGGCACCGGTGGCGGTACGCCGGCACCCGGCCGTCGTGGCGCTCGCCCGCCGCTGGCCGACCGGGTTGGCCCTGCTGATGACCGTGGACATGTGGGTCGACCCGGCTCTGCTCAGCCCGTGGACGATGCTGGTGCTGCCCGGGGCGTACCTGCTGATCGGTCTGGCACGGCGGACGTTGCGCGGGCCCGGGGTGCTCACCACGCAGTTCCTCGGTCTGGCCGGCTGGGTCGGCCTGGCGCTGGTCGCGGTGGCGGCCGGTGGGCGGACCGCCGGTTGGCTGGTCGCCTTCGGTTGGTTGGCGCACGCCGTCTGGGATCTTGCGCATCACCGCACCGGGCGGGTGGTGCCACGCGCCTTCTCCGAGTGGTGCGGGGTGCTGGACGCGGCCATCGCCGCCACGATGATCTTCGCGCTCCTGAGCGTCGGCGGCTGATCCGGCCGCCCGCCGACACCGGACGGCGGCTGATCCGGCCGCCCGCCGACACCGGACGGCGGCTGATCCGGCCGCCCGCCGACACGGGGCGGCGGGCGGCCCTGGCGTCGGTCCGGAGCGGTGTCGCACGGCAACGGCCACTGATGTTGTGCCGGGCGGCGCAGCGGGCGCGACGGGGTGATGAAAAACTTGACGCATGAGTTCCGCACCTGCACAGCACGACGCCCCGACCGACAACGCCCCCGACGCCACCGACGAGGCGAACGCCTTCACGGAGCTGGGGCTGCGCTCCGAGCTGCTGGGCGCGTTGGCAGCCCTCGGCTACGAGGAGCCGACTCCCATCCAGCGGGAGGCCATCCCGCCCCTGCTGGAGGGTCGGGACCTGCTGGGGCAGGCAGCCACCGGCACCGGCAAGACGGCAGCGTTCGCGCTGCCGCTGCTGAACCTCATGACGCCGCACCGCCAGGGCGGCGACCCGGTGGCGCTGGTGCTGGTGCCGACGCGGGAGCTGGCGGTGCAGGTGTCCGAGGCGTTCCACCGCTACGGCAAGGACCTGGGCGCGCGGGTGCTGCCGATCTACGGTGGGCAGCCGATCGGGAGGCAGTTGCGGGCGCTGGACAGCGGGGTTGACGTGGTGGTGGCCACCCCCGGGCGGGCACTGGACCACATCGCCCGGGGCACCCTGCGCCTCGGCGGCCTGGCCACGGTGGTGCTCGACGAGGCCGACGAGATGCTCGACATGGGCTTCGCCGAGGACATCGAGGCGATCCTGGAGCACGCTCCGGCGCAGCGCCAGACCGTGCTCTTCTCGGCCACCATGCCGTCGCGCATCGACGGGATGGCCCGCCAGCACCTGCGCGAGCCGGTCCGCATCGAGATCGGCCGGGAGCAGCAGGTCGCGGGTGAGGCGCCCCGGGTGCGGCAGAGCGCGTACATCGTGACGCGGGCGCACAAGCCTGCCGCGCTGGGTCGGGTGCTTGACGTGGAGTCGCCGACGGCCGCCATCGTGTTCTGCCGCAGCCGCGAGGAGGTCGACCGGCTGACCGAGACGATGAACGGCCGGGGCTACCGCTCCGAGGCGCTGCACGGCGGGATGAGCCAGGAACAGCGGGACCGGGTGATGGGGCGCCTGCGGGCCGGCACGGCCGACCTGCTGGTGGCCACCGACGTGGCGGCGCGAGGGCTGGACGTCGAGCAGCTCACCCACGTGGTCAACTACGACGTGCCGTCGGCGCCGGAGTCGTACGTGCACCGGATCGGGCGGGTGGGTCGGGCCGGGCGTGAGGGCGTGGCGATCACCCTCGCCGAGCCGCGCGAGCACCGGATGCTCAAGACGATCGAGCGGGTGACCGGCCAGCGGATCACCATCGACAAGATCCCCACGGTTGCGGACATGCGTACCCGCCGGTTGGAGCTGACGCAGGCGGCGCTGCGGGAGAGCCTGCTGGAGGACGACCTCGACCCGTACCGGGTGATCGTGGAGACGCTTACCGACGAGTTCGACCTGATGGAGGTCGCCCTCGCCGCCGTGAAGCTCGCGCACGAGGTGACCTCGCCGGGCTCCGACGACGAGGAGGAGATCCCGCAGGTGCCGGTGCGCGGCCCGCGTGAGGGTCGCCCGGAGGCCGGTGGCCGGGGCGGCGATCGTCGTGGCGGGGGCCGGCCTCGTTCGGGCGGCGGCAACACCGTCCAGGTCTTCGTGGGCCTGGGTCGGCGTGCCGGCGTACGCCCGCAGGATCTGGTGGGCGCGATCACCGGGGAGACCGGTATCCGTGGCCGGGACATCGGCTCGATCGAGATCGCCGACCGGTTCTCGCTGGTGGAGGTGCCGCAGGGGGTTGCCGACGAGGTCATCTCGGGGCTGCGCCAGAGCACGATCAAGGGCCGCAAGGCCACAGTCCGTCGAGACCGTGGAGGCGACGAGCGCTGAGCACGCCGCCGGCGCGGATCAGAGGGAGTACGGGCCGAAGCGACCCCACGCCACGACGGCGGCGAGGACGAGCAGCACCACGCAGGTGACGGCGCCCTGGATCTCCGTGCGGCGCCGGTCGGCGGTGTCCTGCTTCTTCATGTCGCGCAGGTGCACCAGGATGGCGCCGATCATGACGATGACCAGCCCGAGGGCTGCCAGCGGGGTGAGGACGGTGGCGATACCGGTGAGGGCGGGCAGCACGAGGCCGAAGGCGGCAAGCACCTCGACGGCCCCGAGCGCCTTGACCTGGCTGGGCGGGACGGGGTCGACCCAGCCCATCCGGTCGCGCAGCTTCTCCTTCGGCTGGGTCAGTTTGGCCAGGCCGGCGCCGGCGAAGATGGCGGCGAGCAGGATCTGGATGACCCAGAGCACGGTGTTCACGGGGGTTCCTCCGGGGGCGCCGCCTCGCGGCGGTGAGGGTTGTTGAGAGCTCGACCGAGACAGTAGTACGCAAACGGCCCCCACCGTCTACACGAGACGGTGGGGGCCGTTGCGGTGGAGCGTCAGGCCGCGGCGAGCGCCGGACCGTCCAGCGCTTCGACGTCGGCCGGACGCAACGCCAGGGCGAGTACGTCGGCCACGTCGGCCAGGGTGTGCACTGTCAGCGCCTCGCGTACCTCGGCCGGCAGGTCGTCCAGGTCCGGCTCGTTGCGGGCCGGGATGATGACCTCGGTGAGGCCGGCCCGGTGCGCGGCGAGCAGTTTCTGCTTCACCCCGCCGATCGGCAGCACCCGCCCGGAGAGCGTCACCTCGCCTGTCATCCCGAACTCGGGGCGGACCGGCCGGCCGGTGACAAGCGACGCCAGGGCCGTCACCATTGTGATGCCGGCGCTCGGGCCGTCCTTGGGCACCGCGCCCGCCGGGAAGTGGACGTGGATCCGGCGTCCGGCCAGGACGTTCGGGTCGATGCCGAACCGCCGCCCGTTGGAGCGCAGGTACGACAGCGCGATGTGCGCCGACTCCTTCATCACGTCACCGAGCTGACCGGTAAGGGTCAGCCCCGGCTCGCCCTCCATGCTGGTCGCCTCGATGAAGAGCACGTCCCCACCCGCGCCGGTGACGGCGAGCCCGGTCGCCACGCCGGGCACAGCGGTGCGCTCTGCCGACTCCGGAGTGAACTTCGGCCGTCCCAGGTAGGTGGCGAGGTTGCCGGTGTCGACGCGTACCGGCGACGGGTCGGTCGCCAGCGTCACCGCCACCTTGCGCAGGATCTTGGCCAGGCCACGTTCGAGCTGCCGGACGCCTGCCTCCCGGGTGTACTCCCCCGCGACCAGTGCCAGCGCCTCGTCGGCGATCTGCACCTCGTCGGCGGTCAGACCGGCCCGTTCCCGCTGCCGGGGCAGCAGGTGGTCCCGGGCGATGGCGACCTTCTCGTCCTCGGTGTAGCCATCGAGCATGACCAGCTCCATCCGGTCCAGCAGCGGGCCGGGGATGGACTCCACCACGTTGGCGGTGGCCAGGAAGAGCACGTCGGACAGGTCGAGGTCGACCTCCAGGTAGTGATCGCGGAAGGTGTGGTTCTGCGCCGGGTCGAGCACCTCCAGCAGGGCGGCGGCCGGGTCACCGGCATAGCCTGCGGCCAGCTTGTCCACCTCGTCGAGGAGCACGACCGGGTTCATCGAACCGGCCTCGCGCAGGGCGCGGACGATCCGACCCGGCAGCGCGCCGACGTACGTGCGCCGGTGACCGCGGATCTCGGCCTCGTCGCGCACACCGCCGAGGGAGACCCGGACGAAGTTACGCCCGAGCGACCTGGCCACCGACTCGCCGAGGCTGGTCTTGCCGACACCGGGAGGACCGGCGAGGGCCAGCACCGCGCCGGAGCCGCGCCCGCCGACCACGCCGAGGTTGCGCTCGGCCCGGCGGTTGCGCACCGCGAGGTACTCCAGGATGCGGTCCTTCACGTCGGCCAGGCCGGCGTGGTCGGCGTCGAGCACCTCCCGGGCCGCGGCCAGGTCGGTGTTGTCCTGGGTACGCGTGCCCCACGGCATTTCGAGAACGGTGTCCAGCCAGGTACGGATCCAGCCGGCCTCCGGGGAGGCGTCACTGGACCGCTCCAGCTTGCCCACCTCGCGCAGAGCGGCCTCACGGACCTTCTCCGGCAGGTCGGCGCTCTCGACGCGGGACCGGTAGTCGGCCGAACCGTCGGGCTCGTCCTCGCCCAGTTCCTTGCGGATCGCGGCGAGCTGTTGGCGCAGCAGGAACTCCCGCTGCGACTTCTCCAGCCCTTCGCGGACGTCGCTGTTGATCTGCTCGGTGACCTCCTGCTCGGCCAGGTAGTCCTTCACCCAGCCGACGAGCAGTTCCAGCCGGGCGGTGACGTCCGGCGCGGCGAGCAGTTCGTTCTTCTGGTCCACTGTCAGCCAGGGCGCGTACCCGGCCGAGTCGGCCAGCTCGGAGAGGTCGGTCATCCGCTCCACCGCGTCGATGACCTGCCAGGCGCCCCGCTGCTGGAGCACTGAGGTCACCAGGGCGCGGTACTCGCGGGCGAGTTCCCGGGCCCGGCCGGCGGGTGCCGGCTCGTCGAGTTCGGCCGCCTCGACCCAGAGCGCCGCGCCGGGGCCCGGCACACCAGAGCCGATACGGGCCCGGGACAGGCCACGGATGACGGCGGCGGGCTCACCCTCGGGCAGCCGGCCGACCTTCTCGATGGTGGCGACCACGCCGACGGGGCCGTACTCGCCGTCGATGCGCGGGACGGCCAGCAGCTTGCGGTCGCCGGTCGCCCGCGCCGCGTCGATGGCGGCCTGGGTGGTCGGGTCGAGGGTCACCGGGATGACCATGCCGGGAAGGAGAACGGCGTCGGTCAGGGGAAGTACCGGAAGAGTTGCCATCGAACACCTGCTATCACGTTGACTTGAGCGTGTACCACTCAAGTAACAAAACGTTCCCCTTGTTCCATCATGTGACCCAGACCACTTCCAGCGGCACGGCCGGACGCGGGCTGACACCCGCCGTCGGGCCGCACGGGAACCCGGGCGACCCGACGGGACGGCATCAGGTGAGCTTGCTCTTGACCGTGTTCACCACCCGCCGACCACGCCCGGATTGGTGCCGTACAGCCGCGGGTCACCCGGGGCCAACGCCGGCTCCGGGGCGTTCGCGACCGGGTTGTCGTCGTACCGGAACTCGCCCTTGCCGTCCGGCGTGGGCCCGGACGCCCACCGCCCCTGCGCGGCGTCGGTGCCTGCGGAGAAGCCCAGGTAGGTGTAGCTGAACTCGTCGGAGAACTCGCCCGAATCCGGAAACGCCTCGGGCACCGGCATGTCCTCCAGGCCGTCCTCCTTCAACTGCTCGATGGCCGCCAGCCACATGTTCTGGTGCATCGTGTCGCGGGCCAGCAGGAAGCGCAGCATCTGCTTGACGCCCGGGTCGTCGGTCATGTTGAACAGGCGGGCGACCTGGAGTCGACCCTGGGCCTCGGCGGTCACGTTGAGCTGGAAGTCAGCCATCAGGTTGCCGCTGGCGGTGATGAACGCGCCGTTCCAGGGCACACCGTTGGAGTCGGCGGGCAACGCCCCGCCACCGCCGTGGATGAAGTGCGCCGGGTTCGACCCGGCGTAGGTCGCCGCGCCCCCGGGGTTGTCCGCGACGCCCTCCGACAGCGACAGCGGCGCGTTGTCAAGCAATCGGGTGATCATGGTGACGATCATCTCGACGTGACCGACCTCCTCGGTGCCGACGTCGAGCAGCAGATCCTTGTACTTGCCGGGCAGCCGGCAGTTCCACCCCTGGAAGAGGTACTGGTTGGCGACTGTCATCTCGCCCCACTTGCCGCCCAGGACCTCCTGGAGCCGGCGGGCGAAGGCGGCGTCCGGACCATCCGGCTTGGCCTCGAACTGTAGATCCTTGATGTGGCTGAACATCGATCCTCCTCAGTGCCGGGAATGCTGGCACCGATGCGGTTCCCCGACCGGTGACCCTGCCGGGCCAATCCGCGTCCCGACGGGGTCAGCGTGGCGGGGCGGCAGCCGGAAGCAGCACCTCCAGCGCCACGCCACGAGGGCGCAGCCGGAACACCCGCAGCGTTCCCCCGTCGACGGCCACCAGTTGCCGCACGATCCACAGGCCGAGCCCGGACATCCCGACCGCCGGCGCCGGGCGGCGCAGCGCCAGCAGCAGATCCTCACTCACCCGCCCCTGGTCGGTCACCACGATGCTCAGGCCGGAGCCGCGCAGCGCCGCGTAGATCCCGACGTGCCCCCCGGTCGGCCCGTGTCGCAGCGCGTTCTCCACGAGGTTCACCAACACCTGCCGCGTTCGACCGGCCGGCACCGGGCAGGTGGCCGCCCGGCGCGTGGCCCGGGCCCGCCGCCGCGACGGTGGCACCAGCGCGGCCGCCTCGCGCAGGATGCCGACCAGGGGCACTGTGGTGTCCGCCTGGGCTGTCGGCGTCAGCGCGCCGGTGCCCGCGGTCGCGTCCCGCAGCAGGCTCTGGAGGTGCAGTGCCTGGTCGCGGGCCAACTCGGTGATCGCCTGACGGTCGGCGTCGGTGAGCGCCCGACGCTCGTCGGCCAGCGCCCGGGTCAACGACGTCAACGTGCTGACCGGCGTACGGAACTCGTGGCAGAGCACCCGCAGCAGCAGATCCGAGTGGCCCGGTGTCGCGTCGACCGGTCCGGGCGCGGGCCGGCGCAACTCTCGCAGCAGGCCCCGCAAGCCGTGCCGTGCGTGCATCCACCCGACTCCCCTCTTTTGGTGCATACCCGCATGATTGGTACCCGCTGGGGAACGGCGCAGACATGCCGGACGCACCCACCCTCAGACTCGCCGTCGTGGACGACCACTCCCTCTTCGTCCGTGGCCTTGAGCTGCTGCTCCCGGCGACGACCGACGGCCGCGCCGAGGTGATCGCGTCGACCGGTGACGCCGCCGGTGCCGCCGCCCTGGTCCGCTGCTGCCGCCCCGACCTGGCGCTCGTCGACCTGCACATGCCGCCGCCCGGCGGCATCCGGGCGATCGCCGCGATCCGCCGGACCACCCCCCGGGTACGGGTGGTCGCGATGTCCGGTTCCACCGACCCCGCGCCCGCGCTGGAGGCGCTGCGGGCCGGCGCCGAGGGGTTCCTGCCGAAGACCAGCGAGCCGGAGGAACTACTGCCCCCGCTGCTGGCCATCCTCGACGGATGGGCGGTGCTACCGGCCGAACTGCTGCGCACGCTGCTGCGCCCCAACCGGCCCGCGCCCGTCGACCTGGACAGCGAGGAATGCCGACTGCTGCGGGCGATCGCCGCCGGCCGCAACACCCTCGACGTCGCCGAGGAACTGCACGTGTCGGAGCGGACGGTGAAACGGATGACCGCCGCGCTGCTGCGTAAGCTGCGGGTGTCCAACCGCGCGGAGGCCGCTGCCGTCGCCGGTCAGAGCGGTCTCCTCACCGAATGACATTGCGCCAGCGCCGCTGATTCAGCAGCTGTTCCCGGTTTTGCTCGTCACCCAATCGCGACCCGCCGAAATGAATGGGACGCATATTGTTGCGGTTTCCCCGGATGATAGGTCAGACTTTGGGCACATCCCGCCACACACAGGGAGTAATTGGCAATGGCGAGAAAAGTAATCACGGTGCTGACGGACGACCTCGACGGCGGGAAGGCCGACCGGACCGTCGAGTTCAGCCTCGACGGCGCGGCCTACACGATCGACGTCTCGGACGAGAATGCCGGCGTGCTGCGCAAGGCTCTGGATCCGTACATCAATGCCGGCCGGCGCATCGGTCGGGGCCCGGCGGAGAGCACGCGGACCGTTCGGCGCCCTGGACGGCCCAGCGGCGCGGGAATGGACCGGGAGCAGAACCGGGCCATCCGGGAATGGGCCGTCAAGAACGGCTACAAGATTTCCGAGCGGGGTCGGATCCCGGTCGAGGTCGTCGAGGCGTACAAGAACCGCTGATCGGGCGACACAACGACGGGGTCCCGCCGGCAACGGCGTGACCCCGTCAGTTTGTGTGCGGCCGGCCACCCGGGGCTACCACCCCGGGTGGCCGGCCGCCGCCGGTCCACTCCGAATCAGTTGACCTCGATACGCACCGCGTCGAACGCCGGGGTCTGGTTGGCCCGCTCCATCATCGGCAGACGGTGCGACCCGTCGCCGGCCCAGACGGAGCACTGCGCCGTACCCGATTCCGGCAGGCCAGGGACCTGGATGGTCACCTCGTCGGGCTGTGCACCGCCGCGACCGTCCTCGGTGGCGACGAAGAACGCCGGCACCTCCTGCGGCTCGGGCGGCGCGGTCAGGCTGTCCAGCATCCGGCAGGCGGTGTGGAAGTGACCCCGCACCAGGCCCTGGGCGTTGAGCAGCGAACTCTCCACGTAGTACCCGCCCTGACCGGCCGCGAGGAAGCGGTCCCGGACCAGGTTGCGGGTGCTGATCCGCAGGGTGAAGGTCTGGTTGCGGTCGACCTGCTGCGGGAACTGGGTGATCAGCAGCGACGGGTTGTTGGCGGCGGCGCCGACCTCACCGAACGCGGTGCTCACGCAGCGGTTGCCGTTCTGGAAGCCGTCGTGCGCCTGCAACTGGCTCTCGTCGCAGTTGTTGGCCAGCACGCCGAGGCCGGCACCCGGGGCGTTACCGCCACCGTTGTTGCCGCCACCGTTGTTCCCGCCGCCATTGTTGCCGCCACCGTTGTTGCCACCGCCATTGTTGCCGCCACCGGTGTTCCCACCGCCGGTGTTCCCACCGCCGTTGTTTCCGCCACCGTTGTTCCCACCGCCGGTGTTCCCACCGCCGGTGTTCCCACCGCCGGTGTTGCCGCCCGTGTTGCCGGTCGGCTGCACCTGGCAATCGGCGAGCTGCGCCAGACCCTGCGGGCGCGGCCCCACCCGGTCGATGGCGAGCGTGATCCGGTCCAACACCGCCTTCCGCTTGGCGGCCAACGGCTGCAGGATCGCGTTGCGGATGAACGTCTCGCCCTTGTTGCCCTCGGCGGCCAGCCGGCGGTCGGCATCCGCGATCTGGGTCTGCAACTGCGCCAGATTGCGGTCGACCTCTGCGCGCGCCCGGTCCGGCACCTGCGGCAGCCGCGCCGCCACATCCGGGCAGGCGATTGCCGAACCGGTGCCGACAGTGCCGTCCTTACCGTCCTCGCATTCCGCGACCGACTGCTGACCGTCACCCCAGTGATTGCGTACCCACCGGCCGTTCTGCCAGGTTCGGCTTGTCGAGTTGCCGCTCGGCGCGGTCGATCCGGGGCTCGGCTCCACGCATTGTCCGGCGGCCGGCCGGGGCTTGTTCGTCCGCCGGTCCTGGGCCGACGAAATCTGGGTGACGGCGACTACTCCGCCGAAGACCACGAGCGTGCCGACAACGGCCAGCAGACGCTTGCTCCGCGCGATGCCGGATGGCCGGCGCGCCCGAGTGGACCTGCGCATCGAATTGCTCTCCTTCTCGATCCGGTAGTGGATTCCTGCCCTCGGCGGACCGACGGATGTGAGATGGCACGCCACGGCGGCGACCACCGCGACCTACCCGGTAACGTGTCGATGGCCGACGATGCCCTTTCCGCACCGTCTCCCGCGTCCGGTCGACGCGGATGGGGAGATCCTCTTCATTCGCGCAGGAGTACGGGACCGCGTCCGGGAAGGTTCAACCCGGCGCACAAAAAATTGCTCCGACCCGGCACTGACCGAAGGCGCAGCAGGTCAGAGGGGAAACGGCCGATCAGTCGACGCAGAGATGGTCGAACGCGAAACCGCCGACCAACTCGTGGCGGCGCCGGCTCAACGCGACGATCTCCGCGGTGAGATCGGCCCGCGCCCGCAGTGCCGGGTCGTCCGGCTCCAGCCCTCGCAGCCGCACACCGACGGCGACCGCCGCGAGATCCTCGGCCAGCCGGGCCGCGTCGACTCCACAGGAGAACCTCTGCTCGGTCACCGAGACCCGCTCCACCAGACACACGTCCGGGCGGACCTGCACCCAGCTCCACCCCTGCGCCGGGCCGTCCGCCCAGCGCACGTGCAGCGCGCGCACGATCGGGTCGGCCAGCCGCCCCGCCACGTACGCGTCGACCGCCGCCGCGCGACTCAACGCGCCGAGGTCGTTGACCGGGCCGGTACGCCCGTCCGGGAGCCGCCCGAGGATGTCCCGGAAACCCACCGGGGCCGGCTCGTCCTCGGCACCGCCCATCCCGGCGTCTGACGCGTAGGCGCGCGCGTCGATGACGTACTCGACCAGGCGCCGGCCGGAGTCGACGGCCCGCAGCGTCGGCGAGCCGACCCGCAGCACGGGCAGCCCGACGGCCGCGCTGACGGCGTCCTTCAGTCGCTCGGCGCGCTGCTCGGCCGAACCGGGAAGCGCGACGGGGCCGATCTCCACCGCGACGACCGGCCGGCCGGAGTCGGCGGCGCAGACCACGAGGTCGAAGGCCGCCCGGCTGGCCGAACTCCACTGGCTGCCGGTGACGCCCGGCGGACGCCCCGGGACCAGCTCACTGAGCCGGCAGTCGGCGTACACCCGGTGACCGGCGCGGGTGAACAGCGCGTCGCGCCCACCGTCGGCGGACAGGGGCCGCAGCCAGCCGCGCTCGTCGCTGCTCGTCATCTGCCATCCCCCGGTCGCTCGAACCGGGCCGAGTCTAGGTGGTCGATCATGGCGAGCCGAGGCACCGTGTGATGCAGATCACATCTCGCTGACGTTCCAGGGATGGCCTCCCTGTGTATCCAGCGGGATCGCCGGTACCGCCGGTCGGGAGGTGACATGTCGCGTCAGCAGTTCGGCTTCCTCGCCGGCTTCCTCGGGGTGGCGGTCTGGGCGCTCGCCGGCGTCGAGGTGACCGTCGGCGCCGTGCTGGCCGGCCTGCTCGGCTGGCTCGTGGTCCGGGTGCTCGACGGCGACCTCGCGGTCACCGGACTGGGCGACCGCGCCGACTCCCGGCGTCGCCGATGACCGCGCACCCGCCCACCGCGCCCGGCGTCGCCCTGCCCGAGCCGATCATCGACGCGGCGACAGTCGCGCGGATCGCGACGGAGGCCGCCCGGCAGGTGGACGGCGTCTGCGCGGTCAACCCGGCCTCCGTACGCCTGCACGACCAATCCGTGGGCCTCGACCTGCACCTCATCACCTGGTACGGGCACAACGTGGCCGCCGTCGCCGAGACGGTACGGGCAGCGGTGGCCGACCGGATCACCACGAGCACCGGCCTGACCGTGGCGACAGTGACCGTCACCGTTGACGACCTGCTCGTCCCCGGCGTGGACGGCAGCTGACGTGCGTACGGTCAACCGGGTCGCCTCGCTGCTGCTGGCCGCCGCCCTGCTGCTCGGTGGCGCCCTGCTGGCCGTGCAGGCGCTGCTTGTCAGCCTGCACCGGCCGGCGTCGGTGCTGGACCGTACCGGCTGGTACGACACGCTGACCGCCACCCGGTTGCGGGACCCGACGGTCCGGGCGGTAGCCGGTGCGGCAGTACTCCTGGGCCTGGCCATCCTCGTCGCCCAACTACGCCGGTGGACGCCGGTACGGCTGCGCCTCGACGACGCCGACAGCTGGCACCTGCACCGCCGCAGCGTGGAGCGGCGACTCGCCGACGTGGCCGGCGCCGTTCCGGGCGTACGCCGGGCCCGCGTCCAGGTCCGGCGGCGCGACGGCCGGTGGCGTCCCCGAGTACGCGCCACCGGCGATCCCGCAGCCCGCACGGAGGTCGAGTACGCCGTGCGTCAGGAACTACGCCGGCTGGCCGCGCCACCCACAGACCGGATCGAGGTCCGGTTGCCACCCCGTGGACGGCCCGCATGACGAACGCCGCGCACCGGCTGCTCTGGACCATCGTCGCGCTGCTGCTGGTGGCCGTCGGTACGGCGACGCTCGCCCTCACGTACGGCGGAAACCCGGACGCGACGGTGCTCAGTACCGCGCTGCTGGACCGGTGGCGGCTGGCTACCCCGTGGAGCACCCTGGCCGCGGCGGTCGCGGGCGTGCTGCTCGCCCTGGCCGGGCAACGACTGCTCGCCCGGGAGCTGCGGCAGCCCGGCACCGCACTGCGCGGAACGCTCAGCCACCCCGGTCGACGCCCGGGCCGGACCCGACTGGCCGCCGACGTGCTCGCCCACGCGCTGGAACGCGACCTCACCGGCGGCCCCGGCGTACGCCGGGCACGGGTCGTGCTGACCGGCGCGCCGCCGCACCCCGACGTGTGGATCAGCGTGGACCTGGCCGCCGACACCTGCGGCGGCGCCCGCGAACACGTCGACGCCGCGGTCCGCCGCTTCGCAGTGACCGCCGGCTGCCAACCGGCGCACCTCGACGTGACAGCCCGCATCGAACCGGGTCGTCCCTGATCCGCGCACGCCCTCAGCGGGCGGTTCGGTCGCTGTGGACGATGCTCGCCCCGACGGCGACCGTCAGGGTCACCACCACCACTGCGAGCGTCAACCAGATCGGCAGCTCGCCCACCGGTGTCCCGGCGAGGATCAGCTTCGCTCCGGCGAACGCGAGCAGCAGCGCCAGCCCGTAACGCAGGTAGCCGAAGTGCCGCAGCAGGCCGGCGAGGCAGAAGTAGAGGCTGCGAAGTCCCAGCACGGCGAACGCGGTCGCCGTCCAGACCAGGAAGATGTTCGTGGTGATGGCCAGGATCGCCGCCACCGAGTCGATCGCGAAGACCACGTCGGTGGCCTCGATGGCCACAAGCGCCACCAGCAGCAGCGTCGCCACCCGGCGACCCCCGACCCGGGCGGTGAAACGGTCGCCGTGATAGCGGGCGTCGGTGGGCACCACCCGGCGGAACACCCGGACCACCACGTTGCGGTCCGGGTCGACGTCGGGCTTCCCGCGTACGGCAAGCCGCCAGCCGGTCCAGACCAGGAAGGCGCCCAGCACGTACCCGGCCCAGGCCAGCCGCTCCAGCAGTTGCGCGCCCGCCACGACGAACAGCAGGCGGAAGGCGAGCGCCCCGACAACCCCCCAGAACAGCACCTTGTGCTGGTAGCCCGCCGGCACCCGGAAGTAGCCGAAGAGCAGGGCGAAGACGAACACGTTGTCCACCGAGAGCGCCTTTTCCAGCAGGTAGCCGGAGAAGTAGGCGATGGCCGCGTCGCCGCCGAGGCCCCACCAGACGCCCACCCCGAACAGCAGGCCCGCGGCGATCCAGGCGGCGCTCCACAGCAGCGCCTCACGTAGCTCGATGACGTGGCTGTCGCGGTGCGACACGAGGTCGACCGCGAGCAGCGCGGTGATCACCACACCGACCACCAGCCACGCCCACAGCGGCACCGCGACCACATCAGTCACCAGTGCTCCACCGCCTCGCCCACGGCGAACCGCCCCGCTGCCTCGCTCGTACGCCGCCGCTGACAGGTGAACCGGCCCGCCGGCCCGGCCGTTACCGAGCCTAGGCGAAACGGCCCGCCTGTCGTCGGTGCTCCGGCCGAAGCTCACGGCCGGAGCACCGGCGACACTCAGGCGACAGGCATCACCTGAGCGGGGTCGGCGACAGTGTCGTCGGCGTCGTAGGCGATGGCGTTGACCACCCGCACGACACCACTGACCTGGCCCGCGAGTCGCCCGGCGAGGTCAACTGCGGAACGGCGGTCCAGACGACCGGCCAGGGTCACCTCACCGTGGCGTACGGTGACCGTCACCAGGCCGTCCCGCACTGCCAGCACCCGGCGCAGCACCTCCTGGACCACGTCCTCGCGGATCTCGGCGTCCGAACGCAGGTGCACCCGCAGCAGGTCCGCGCGACTGACGATGCCTACCAGCCGGCCCAGGTCGTCCAGGACCGGCAGCCGCTTGACCTGCTCGCGGTCCATCAGCCGTGCGGCTGCCGACAACGGCGCCTCCGGGTGGGTGCTCACCGCCGGCGCTGTCATCAGGCCGCCCGCCAGCAACGCCTCGCTCTTGCCGCGCGCGCCGCGCCGACGGCGGCTCTCGAAGACCCGCCGCTGCGCCGGCTCACCGGCGCGCTCGACCCGGTGCAACAGGTCCGCCTCGGACACCACGCCCAACACCCGGCGGGACCCGTCGACCACCGGCACCGCGCTGACCCCGCGGCGCAACACCACATCGACGATCTCCCGGTACGGCGTCGCGGCCTCCACGGTCACGACCTCCCGGGTCATCACATCGCCCACCTGCCAGGTCCTCATCACGGCCTCCCTCCTACGCCTGCACCTCGCACGTTAGTGACAGACAGTGACGGCGGTCAGTGCCGACGGACCGGGTCGGGAGGGGTCGAAGGTCCCGGGCCATCGCGGTCCGGTCGGCCCTGCCAGGGGCGACGCCGCAAGTGTCCAATAGAGATGCCACCGGGAAGCGCGGTGCGAGGCAGAGAAGGGACGTGGACATCATGACCGCGACGATCGAGCGGAACACCGCGAAGACCACCGCTCCGGCGGCCGACACCACCCGGGAGAGGGCCACCCGCTACATCCTGGCCGGCACCCGGATGGCACTCGGCTGGATCTTCCTCTGGGCGTTCATCGACAAACTGTTCGGCCTCGGGTTCGCCACCGAGTCGAAGAACGCCTGGATCAACGGGGGCAGCCCCACCAAGGGTTTCCTCACCTTCGGCGTGAGCGGGCCGTTCAAGGACCTCTACACCGGGATCGCCGGCGCCGCCTGGGCGGACTGGCTCTTCATGATCGGCCTGGCGGGTATCGGCGTCGCTCTCCTGCTCGGCATCGGAATGCGTATCGCCGCCGTCGCCGGTGGGCTGCTGCTGGTTCTCATGTGGACCGCCGTCCTGCCTCCGGAGAACAACCCCTTCATGGACGACCACCTGATCTACGCCGCGGTGCTCGCAGTCCTGGCGCTTGTCAACGCCGGCGACACCTGGGGCCTCGGCCGGATCTGGGCGAAGCTGCCGATCGTCCGACAGCTGCCCTGGCTGCGATGACCGAACACCGCACCACCCCCACAGCGGGCGTCACCATCGGTGACGCCCGCCAGCTCGTGCGCCCAAACTTCATCCCCGCCGGGCGTGTTTCGAGGGCTTCACACCGCCGGTTGGGACCGGCTCCCCTGCGGCCCCGGGGCGGGACCCGCAGGTGACGGGTCCGCCGGACATTCGCCACGGACGATCCGGCAGGATCGACGGTGACCGGACACATCACCCAAACGGCAGGAGTTCCCGCATGAACCAGGCAGCAGACGCCCGTTCGGGCAAGCCCGAGGTGGGGCCGATCGAAGGTGCGCCGCCGGCCGACCTCGTGATCGAGGACATCACCGTGGGCGAGGGCCCGCAGGCCGAGCCGGGTCAGTTGGCCAGCGTGCACTACGTCGGAGTGGCCCACTCCACCGGCGGCGAGTTCGACTCGTCCTGGAACCGGGGCGAGGCGTTCGAGTTCCCGCTCGGCGGCGGTCAGGTCATCGCCGGCTGGGACCAGGGCGTGGTCGGCATGCGCGTCGGCGGTCGCCGCCGGCTCACCATCCCGCCGCACCTGGGGTACGGCGACCGTGGCGCGGCCGGCGTCATCAAGCCGGGCGAGACGCTCGTCTTCGTCGTCGACCTGCTCGGCGTGCGCTGACCGATCGTCGGTGGGGTCGCCGGCTCGTACCGGCGGCCCCGCGCCCGACGTCTCCACGGGCGCGAGCAGTCAGGCCCGGGCCGGCAGAAGCCGGGTGATCAGGACCGACGAGCTCCGGCAGTCAGGCCGCGCACGGCAGACAGTGCGCGGTCGCGGCCTGCGGGCGGTGCGCGGCGGCGACGGGGACCGCCCGACGCGTCGCACCGACCACGCCGGCGGAAACCGGACGACGCGCTGCCTCGACCACCCGGGCCGGCTCCAGAATCACCATCACCCGGTGCAGGCCCGTGGCGCGCAGCACCCGGGCCACCATCGGCGTCGGGTCGACCAGGACGAGCTCGCCGCCCCGGGCCCGGATCCGCAGATGTGCGGCGAGCAACGTGCGCACCCCGGCGGCGGACAACAGTCGCAGCTCGGACATCTCCAGCTGGACGACCGGCCGGGCTGGCGCGGACCACAGCGCGGATCGGAACGCGGCCACCGTCGCGATGTCGACCTCGCCGGCCACCCGCACCTGGACCACCCGGTCACCCACGTTGAGCTGCACGTCGAGCCGGTCGCTGCGATCTTCCATGCCATGAAATCTAGCCGCCACCTCCGACAGTTTCGTCCCTCCACGGGGTGATTCCGGGTACGTCCAGGGTCAACCCCCGGGGTACCCCTGATCCCCCTCAGGGGTACGCCGTGGGGATCCGTCAGCCGGAGCGCCACCGGCCCGGGTGGAGAATGGCCGGATGGTGATTCCCCGGCCCCGGCCGCCCCGGCTGATCCGACCCGTCCGCGAGCCGGCCACCGTCGCGCCTCCGCTTACCGGAGCGTGGGCCGCCACCGACCGCAGGCTCGACCACGTCGACCTGCTGCCCCTGCCCGAGGGCGCGGTCGGCCCCGAGGACGTCCTTGTCGACGCGGCCGGCCGAGTGATCAGCGGCGACGAGGACGGCAACCTCTGGTGGTGGCCGACGGACGCTCCGGCCGGCACCCGGCCCCGGCTGCTCGCCGAGACCGGTGGCCGGCCGCTGGGCATCGAGGTGGACACGTCCGGTGAGGCGCTTGTCGTCTGCGACGCGTACCGCGGGTTGCTGCGGGTGACGCCCGACGGGACGGTCCGCGAGATGACCGGGACGGCGCCCCCGGTGCACCTCGCCAACAACGCGACGGTGGCCCGCGACGGCACCGTCTACTTCACCGACAGCTCGGACCGGTTCCCCGTCTCGCACTGGAAACGGGACCTGCTGGAGCACCGCCCCAACGGCCGCGTGCTGGCCCATCACCCGGGCAGCGGGCACACCGAGGTGGTGGCCGACGGGCTGTACTTCCCCAACGGGATCGCGCTGACCCCGGACGAGTCGGCGTTGATGCTTGTGGAGACCTCCACCCACCGGCTGGTCCGCGTCGAGCTGGGCGGTGGCGTCCGGGTGCTGGCCGACCTGCCCGCGTATCCGGACAATCTCTCGGCGGTGGGCGACGGGACGTACTGGATCGCGCTGCCCAGCCCTCGCGTGCCGATCGCCGAGCGACTGCTGCCGCATCCCCGGCTGCGCCAGATCGCCGCGCTGCTGCCCGACGCGATGCAGCCGCAGCCGCGGCGCTACGGACTGGTCGCCCTGGTCGACGAGCAGGGCGCGGTCCGCCGGACGCTGCACGGCCCGACCGGACACTACCCCATGATCACCGGGGTACGCCAGCATGGCGACCAACTCTGGCTGGGCAGCCTGACCGGGTCCGGGGTGGCGCGGGTACCGCTTGATTGACAAGGCCTCGACGCTCGTGCCGGGCCGGCGGGCGGTGCACGCGGCGACCGGGCCGGGCCCACCTCGCTGGCGGGCCCGGCCCGGTCGATTGTGTGTCAGCGACCGCTTACCGAAGGTGCCGGAGCGGGCGAGCCACCGGCCACCGCGCCCGGGTGGGCGGGCGCGGCCGGTGCGGGCCCGAGCCCGGCCGGCACCGGCAGGGCGCTGCCCTTGGCGAACTCGTCCCAGCTCACGTTCCACGCCGTCCAGCCGTTGCCCGGCTGCAACTCGACCTCGGTGCCCTTGACGGTGACGAGGTCGCCGACCTGGGTCACCCCCATCAGCCAGTCGGCGGCAGCTGCGGAGACGTTCGCGCAGCCGTGCGAGACGTTGGTGTTGCCCTGGTCCCCCTCCGACCACGGGGCGGAGTGGATGAACTCGCCGCCCCAGGTGTAGCGCTGGGCGTCGTCCACGTCGACAACGTAGCCACCGTTGGGCTCGCCACGGGTGTCGAAGGTGGTCCGCTCATGCTTCTCCATGATCACCATCTTGCCGCTGGAACTGGGCGTACTCGGCTTGCCGAGGCTGACCGGGATCCGGCGGATCTGCTTGCCGTCGCGCAGCACCGTCATCTGCTTGGTGGCGTTGTCGATCTCCAGCGCGACCTGCCGTCCGATCTTGGAGGTCGCGGTCCGCTCCGCGTCGCCGACGAGCTTCTTGCCGATGGGCAGCCCTTCCAGCCCGGCCCGCACGCTGATCGTGGTCCCCGGCCGCCAGAAATCGGGTGCCCGGTAATAGACCTGACTTCCGTCCTCCAGCCACGACCACGTGCCTGGCTGCGGCGGATTCGTCTTTACGAACAACCGACGCTGCACATCCGCCCTGGCCTCTTTCGGAATTGCCGGGTCGAACGCGACGGTTACCGGCATCGCCGTGCCGTACGTCCGGTTACCGACGAAATAGAGGGTGCTTGTGATCTGCGGCTTCGTGGACTTGGGCATCGTGGTGAAGGTCGTGGTCCGGGTGGTGGTCGCGCCCGAGTCGCCGGTAGCTGTCACCTCCGCCGTGTACGTACGGCGGGGTTGCAGCGGTTTGCTGGGCACCCACCCCGAGCCGTCCTCCCGTGGCTCCGCCTCGACCTGCTTGCCCTTGTCGTCGGTGAGCCGGACGGCGGTGACCCGTCCCCCCTTGACCACCGTGCCGACCTCGGCACTGACCGGAACGTCCCGGGTCTTGTCCCCCGGCGTCACAGTGAGCTCGGGCGCCGGGGCGTGTTCCTTGGCCGATTCGGCCGCCGGCTTCCGGTCGGCGGTGCACCCACCCAGCACGAGCGGTGCGGCTGCGATGGTTACCGCCAACAGCGTCAATCGCCGCCTAGGCGTCATGTTCAGTCCCCCCGTTTTCGACTTCCCTCCGCCATATTCTCGCGGCCTGACCAGGGTCGTCCGGGCCATTCGGAAATAATCGGCGGCGCATTTATCGGCACATTTTCCGGCGCTGTGCCGTTGACGAATAAAGCGCACAACTGCCGCCTGTGGCCCCGCCCGACCGACCCCGACCCACCCGGCCCGCAACGTCCCGTCCCGCCCTCGCACGCCGAACCCGCACCTATCACCACGGATGTGCGACTTTCCGGCCGCAGCACAGCGCCCGCCCCGGCGTTCGCACGCGCGGCCAGCCGCGGACACCGCGCAGGCGCGCAGACGGCCCGGCAGGCGTACGTGCCGAGGTGCGGGCGACCGCCGCACCTGGTGGGCGCACTTTTGTCGGGTGGAGCGAAACTTCTGCCAATCGAGACGAAGCTTTGCCTTCGTCCGGAGGCAAGGGTAAGGTCGCGATTCAGATAGAGGGTTGCCCATCCGTCGATCAGCCTGCCGCCGCCCGCACCGGGTCGCCGCGTTCCGGCCCACACGGGCCCGGGCCGCACCCGCGCACCGTCCCTCACCGTCCAGCCGGAGTCCGCCTCCGGCCGGTTCGGCGCGCCCGGACGGCGGCAGTCGGTCGACGCCGCAGACGGCACAACAGCCGTCAGGAAGGGACCACCACCATGGATCACCAGACCAACGAGCCGGTGCCGCCAGTGGCGTCCGAGCCGCTCAGCAGGCGCGGAGTGCTCCGCGCCGCGACCGTCTCCGCCGCCGCCGTCGGCACCGCCGGCCTGCTCGCCGGCCCGGCCAGCGCCGCACCGGCAGGGCACTCCCCCGGCCGCCGCCGGGTGCCGGTGGACCGGATCAGCATCCAGCTCTACACGCTTCGCGACCAGCTCGCCGCCGACCTGCCCGGCACCCTCACCGCCCTTCGGCGGATCGGCTACCGCCGCGTGGAGCACGCCGGCTTCGTCGGGCGTACGGCCACGCAGTTCCGCGCCGCACTCGACGCGGCCGGGCTGCGCTCCACCTCCGGGCACGTCGGCATCCCGCAGCCGTTCGACGCCGCCACCTGGGAACGCGCCCTCGCCGAGGCGAACGTGGTGGGCTGCAAGAAGATCGTCCACCCGTACTTCGGGCGCGACGAGCAGGGCCGCCCGATCCGGGACCCCGCCGTCTACCGTGCGCTGGCCCGGGACCTCAACCAGGCCGGCCGGCTGGCCGAACGCGCCGGGTTGGACTTCGGCTACCACAACCACCAGCTGGAGTTCGTACCGCTTACCAACGGGTCGACGGGCTTCGAGATCCTCGCCGGGCAGACCGACCCCCGGCTGGTCCACTTCGAGCTCGACCTCTACTGGACCTGGCGGGGCGCGCACGACCCAGTCGACGTGATCCGGGCCAACCGCGGCCGGGTCCGCCAGGTGCACGTCAAGGACCTCGACGTCGAAGGTGGCTTCGCCGACCTCGGCGACGGTGTCATCGACTTCGGCCGGATCTTCGCGCACGAGCGCGAAGCAGGCATCGAGGAGTACATCGTGGAGCGCGACGACGCGGGCACCCCGCCGCGCGCCCCCGCCGACGCCCTGGACACCGCCCGGGTCGGCTTCGACTATCTCGCCTCACTCCGGTACTGACCACCACCTCGGGGGAACTACCTGATGAACAGGACCGCTTTCGTGTCCGCCCTGCTCCTGGTGACGGCCGGCCTGGCCGCACCGACGGCAGCGGCGGCAGCTCCCGCCGCGCCGCCGGACAGCAGCTTCCAGAAGGTGACGCTCAACGACTTTCCCGGCGAGCCGATGAGCCTCGCCGTCCTGCCCGACCTGCGCGTGCTGCACACCTCCCGCACCGGTGAGGTCCGCATCCACGACCCGCGTACCGGGCTGAACACCCTCGCCGCTGACATCCCCGTGTACGAGCACGACGAGGAGGGGTTGCAGGGGGTCGCCATCGACCCGAACTTCGCCAAGAACAAGTGGGTCTACCTCTACTACTCGCCGCCGATGAACACCCCTGTGGACGACCCGGCCACCCCCGACGTCAACGAGGGTGACGCGCCGCTTGTCGGCACCGAGGCCGACTGGCAGCGGTTCCGAGGCGCGCTGCGGCTGTCCCGGTTCAAGCTCGAGGGGATGAAGCTCAACCTCAGCACCGAGCAGCAGATCATCGACGTGCCCACCGACCGTGGCATCTGTTGCCACGTCGGCGGTCAGATCGACTTCGACAGCAAGGGCAACCTGTACCTGTCGACAGGTGACGACACGAACCCGTTCTTCTCCGACGGTTACATCCCGATCGACGAACGGGCCGACCGCAACCCGGCGTTCGACGCCCAGCGCACCTCGGCGAACACCAACGACCTGCGCGGCAAGCTGCTGCGCATCAAGGTGAAGGCCGGCGGGGGTTACACGGTGCCGGCCGGCAACCTCTTCAAGCCGGGTACGGCGAAGACCCGCCCCGAGATCTACGCGATGGGTCTGCGCAACGCGTTCCGGTTCGCCGTGGACCGGCGCACCGACAACGTCTACCTGGCCGACTACTCCCCGGACGCGTCCTCGTCGAACCCGGAGCGCGGACCCGCCGGGCACGGCCGGTGGATGCTCATCGACAAGCCGGCGAACTACGGCTGGCCGTACTGCGTGACGCCGACGATCGCGTACCGCGACTACGACTTCGCGACCGGCCAGTCCGGCCCGAAGTTCAACTGCAAGCGCCCGGTCAACGACTCGCCCCACAACACGGGCAAGCGGCAACTGCCGCCGGTGGAGCAGCCGGAGGTCTGGTACCCGTCCGCCGCGTCGGGTGAGTTCCCGCAACTGGGCACCGGTGGCATCGGCCCGATGGGCGGCCCGGCGTACGACTACGACGGGACCAGCACGTCACGGACCCGCTGGCCGGCCTACTACGACGGGGTGCCGCTGTTCTACGAGTGGACCCGGGACTACATCAAGGAGTTCCGACTCGACTCCCGCGGCGACGTCACCGACATCCGGTCGGTGGTGCCGTCGATAGTGGTGGACAACCCGATGGACATGGAGTTCGGCCCGGACGGCGCGCTCTACGTGCTGGAGTACGGCGACGGCTACTTCGCCGAGAACCCGGACGCCCAGCTGTCCCGGATCGACTTCGTCCGCGGCAACCGCACGCCGATCCCGAAGATCAGCGCGACCCCGACCGCCGGACAGGCGCCGTTGACCGTGGCGTTCTCCAGCGCCGGCACCACGGACCCGGACGGCGACCGGCTCAGCTACGCGTGGGACTTCAACGCGGACGGCTCGGTGGACAGCACCGAGGCGAACCCGACGTGGACGTTCCAGGAGAACGGCTCGTACACCCCGACGGTGAAGGTCACCGACCGCACCGGCCGGTCGGCCGCTGCCACGCTGCCGCTGCTGGTCGGGCCGCGGGCGCCGGTAGTGGAGTTCGTCGCCCCGGTGGCCGGGCAGCCCTTCCAGTTCGGGCAGACTGTCGCGTACGAGGTGCGGGTCACCGACGACCTGCCGGTGGACTGCTCGCGGGTGAAGGTCACCTACGTGCTCGGCCACGACGAGCACGGGCATCCGCTCTCCTCGGCGACCGGATGCTCCGGGACCATCGCCACATTCGTCGACGGTGGGCACGGTGGGGCCGACAACCTGACAGCGGTATTCGTCGCGGAGTACACCGACGCGCCGACCGATCCCGGTGTGCCGGCGCAGACCGGTACGGCGACGGTCGTGCTGGATCCCGACCCGGTCGCCGGCCTGGCCGGCTGACCGACGCGGATTGACGGTGGCGGCGGCCCGGAGCACTCCGGCCGCCGCCACCGAGCGTCACGCAACCTCAGCCGCCCGCCCCTCCACCTCGCCGACGGACAGCCCGCCCCCGGTCGAGTCACCCGGGGCCGGCGCCCGCTCAGCCCCAGCCGCTGTCGACGTGGTTGTCCCGCCAGCGCCCGCCCACCGGCGGCGTGTCCAGCAGCATCCCGTCGTCGGCGTTGCCGGCGAGGTCGTTGTCCTCGACCCGGCAGTCCACGCAACTGCCCCGCTCGGTGATCCACAACCCGTGGGTCTGGGTTTTGTCCTCGTGGTTGTCCCAGATCCGGTTGCCGCGGATGGTGGCCGAGTCGAACGCCGCGTCGATGGCGATGCCGGCCCGCCGCTCGGGCGCCGTGGACAGTTCGTACCGGCAGCCCGGCGGCGGGACGTCCCCGCTCCACGCGCTGATGGCGTCGGGTCGCACCGGCGCGAGGACGAGTTCCTCGCCGGTGTTCGAGGCGACCACTGCGACAGACCGTCCGACCCGCAGGACCTTGCCCCGGTGCCCGTCAAGGGGCCAGTTCGCGGTCCGGTCCACCACGGACCGCTCGGCGTAGCGCACTGCCTCGCCGGCGCCGGTGGTACCTGCCGCCCGCTGCTGACCGTTGTTACGGATCCGGTTGTTCAGCACCATCGCGTCGGTCATCGGATGGTCGATCCGGATGGCGTCCAGCCCGTTGTTCCAGAAGTCGTTGCTCTCGATCACCACGTCCCGGACCGGCCCCTGGTAGCCGCGTTCGAGGCCGAACCCGTGGTAGCCGTGCCGTCCGTTACCGCTGATCCGGTTACCCCGGATGGTGTACGGGCCGGGACTGTTGCCGATGCTGACCCCGTCGCGGATGTTGCCGTCGACGACGCAGTCGCTGAGCAGCCCGCCCCGCCCGGCCACGCCCGCCGTGCCCTGCGCCGAGACGTCGAAGCCGGCCTCCAGGTTGCCGGCCATCGTGCAGGCGGAGACGATGAGACCGTCGGCGCCCCAGTCGGAGATGCCGAACCTGTTGCCCTGGCTGTGGCAGCCGACGATGCGGTAGCCGCGCGGCGGCGTCCAGTAGTCCTTCTGCAACTCCAGGAAGATGCCGTTGGTGCCGTTGGCCAACGTGGTGCAGTTGGCGATGGTCAGACGCTCCATGTCGCCCCACCCGCCGATGCCCACGCCGATGCCGGCACCGCCCATCTGCTCGCCGTTGTCCAGCCGGCCGCAGCCGACCACCACGCAGCCGTCGATCAGGCTGTCCTGGAGGAAGTCGCAGCCCAGGCCGGTGGCCGCGGTGTGGTGGATGAACAGGTTGCGGAACACGCCGCGCACCATGTACTGGAGGCCCAGGCCCTTGGCGAGGTAGTTGTACTCGGCCATCGCCACGCCGGACCCGTCGATCTCGAAGTCCGCGAAGGTGCAGTCGGCGATGTGCCGGTCGCGGTCGGCGCCGTGTTGCAGGGCGGTCCAGAACGCCAGCGGGGTGGGGTCGGTCCGGTTGCCCTCGTTGCTGAGCAGGAACCGTGTCGCCGCCGGGCCCGCCCCGATCAGCGAGACGCCGCTGCGCCACGCCGTGCCGGCGTCCCGGATCGAGTAGATGCCCGGCGGGCAGTAGATGACCCGTGCGCGGCCGTCCGCCGCGTAGCCGGCGCCCAGGCGGTCCACGAGCGCGGCCAGCGCCGGCTGGTCGTTCGTCTCGCCGTCGCCGCGCAACCCGTACTCCCGCGCGTCGCAGTACAGGGGCGCCCCGGCCGAGGCGGGTCGTCTCTCCCGGACGACGTTGGACAGCACCTGGTACGTCACGGACGGGCTCCCTCCGACGCTCTGGTGCATTCCGGCGGGGTCGACTTCCCGAATCGAGGTCCGGAAAACCCCTGGCACGCGGCGGCCCCGGCGCCCGCACAGGGCGGCGCCGGGGCCGGGGTACGTCGTATCAGGTGGCGGCGATCAGCAGGGCCGGGCGCTCCACGCAGTCCGCGACGTGCCGCAGGAAGCCACCCGCCACCCCGCCGTCGCAGACGCGGTGGTCGAAGGTGAGGCTCAACTGGGTCACCTTGCGGACTGCCAGTTGCCCGTCGAGGACCCACGGCTTGTCCACGATCCGGCCCACGCCGAGCAGGGCCGCCTCGGGGTGGTTGATGATCGGTGTGGAGCCGTCCACGCCGAACACCCCGTAGTTGTTGAGCGTGAACGTACCCCCGGTCAGCCGGGCCGGCGGAAGCGTTCCCGCCCGCGCGGCGGCCGTGGTGGCCGACAGTTCGGCGGCCAACTCGGCGGTGGTGAGCCGTTGGGCGTCGCGCAGCACCGGCACGAGCAGGCCCCTGTCGGTCTGCGCGGCGATACCCAGGTGCACCCCGGCGGACTGGATGATCCGCTGCCCTTCGGTGTCGACCCGGGCGTTGAGCTGCGGGAACCTGCGCAGCCCGCTGAGGCAGATCCGGGCCAGCAGGGCCAGGATGCTCACCGGCGCGTCCGGCGTCGCCGCGTTTATCGCGGCCCGGGTCTCCAGCAGGCCGGTGGCGTCCACGTCGACCCAGATGGTCACCTCGGGGATCTCCCGCCGACTGCGGGACAGCTTGTCCGCGATCACCTTGCGCACGCCGGTGAGCGGGACGACCACGTCGCCGTCCCCGGCCGGGGCCAGGGCGACGTGCGGGTCCGGCGCTGCGGCGAGCCGGGCCGCCGGAGTGGTGAGCGCCGCCTCGACGTCGGCGCGACGGATCACACCGCCCGGTCCGCTGCCGCGTACCGTGCTCAGGTCGACGCCACTGTCGCGGGCCAGCCGCCGGACGATCGGCGAGATGACCAGCGCGGCGCCCGCCGCAGAGCCGGCGGCCGGCGAGGCCGATGCGCCGACGATGACCGGGGCGGCCGACGCGCCGGCCGTGACCGGGGCGGCGCCACCCGGCGAGCCGCTGGCGGCGGCCGAGGTGGGCTCCGCGCCCGCCGGGACGTCGGTCGGCTCCGGTGCCAACGCCAGCCGGGGCCGGCGACGACGGCGGGTCGCGCCGCCGTGCCCGGTGCCGTACCCGATCAGCACGTTGCCGGAGCCGGCCCGCTCCTCCTCACGGTAGGTGGCGTGCCCGGCCGGCTCGTCGCCGTCGCCGTCCAGCGGCGCGATGGTGATCAGCGGCTGGCCGACCGGACGGACCTCACCGGCCGCGCCGTGCAGGGTCACCACCCGCCCGGCGTACGGGCAGGGCACGTCGACGACCGCCTTGGCGGTCTCCACCTCCACGACGCTCTGGTCCACCGTGACCACGTCGCCCACGGCGACCCGCCACTCGACGATCTCCGCTTCGCTCAGCCCTTCGCCCAGGTCGGGCAGGAGGAAGACCTGCGTGCGCTCGACGGTGGTCATGCCGCCGCCCAGCGCGCGTCCGGCTGGTCGTCCCACTGGAGACGGGCCACCGCGTCGAGCACCCGGTCCACGCCGGGCAGGTGGGTGTGCTCAAGCATCGGCGCCGGGTACGGGATGTCCAGCCCGGCCACCCGCAGCACCGGCGCGTGCAGCGCGTGGAAGCAGCGCTCCTGCACCCGGGCCGCGATCTCCGCGCCGACACCCGCGAACCCGGGTGCCTCCTGGATCACCACACACCGCCCCGTACGGCGTACCGATGCGGTGATTGTGGCGTCGTCGAACGGCACGATGGTGCGCACGTCGACCACCTCGAGGTCCCAGCCCTCCTCGCGGGCGGCCTCGGCGGCCTCCAACGCCACGGGCACCGCCGGCCCGTACGCCACGAGTGTGGCGTCGCGCCCCGGCCGGCGTACGACGGCCCGGCCGAACGGCTCGGCACGCGTCGGCAACTCCGCGTCGGCGCTGGCGAAGTAGAGCTTCTTGGGCTCCATGAAGACCACCGGGTCGGGGTCGTCGATCGCCTCGCGCAGCAGCGAGTACGCGTCGGCCACGGTCGCCGGGGTGACGACCTTCAGCCCGGGGGTGTGCGCGTAGTACGCCTCGGACGAGTCACAGTGGTGCTCCACCCCGCCGATGCCACCGGCGTACGGCACCCGGATGACGATGGGCACGCTG
Organism: Micromonospora sp. DT41; assembly: GCF_049841715.1. Taxonomy (NCBI): domain Bacteria; kingdom Bacillati; phylum Actinomycetota; class Actinomycetes; order Micromonosporales; family Micromonosporaceae; genus Micromonospora; species Micromonospora sp. DT41. Next base: position 77,398 of record NZ_JBNCKU010000010.1, read on the forward strand.
AGCGCGCCACGGGTCCTGTTGCGCAGCTTCGCCACGTGCGAGGCGATCTGCTCGAACGCCGGGTACGCGAACGCGTCGAACTGCATCTCGACGACCGGCCGGAGCCCGGACATGGCGAGGCCCACGGCGAAGCCGACGATGCCGGCCTCGGCGAGCGGCGTGTCGAAGCAGCGCTTCTCGCCGAAACGGGCCTGGAGGCCGTCGGTGATCCGGAAGACGCCGCCGAGTTGGCCGACGTCCTCGCCGAAGACGACGACCCGCTCGTCGGCCGCGAGGGCGTCGGCGAGAGCGGTGTTGAGCGCCTTCGCCATCGTGGTGGCCATCAGGCGGCACCATCCTCGTCGTTCGCGGCGGCCAGTTCGGCGCGCACCTGCTCACGCTGCTCCACCAGTTGCGGGGTGGGTTGGGCGTAGACGTGGTCGAAGAGGCTCAGCGGGTCGACTGTGGGCTTGGTGTTCATCCGCGTCCGCAGGTCCGCCGCGTACGCCTCGGCCTGCTCGGCGATCTCGGCGACGGCCGCGTCGTCGAGCACCCCGCGCGAGCGCAGGTAGGTCTCCAGGCGGGCGACCGGGTCGCGGTCGCGCCAGGCGTCGACCTCGGCGCCGTCGCGGTAGCGGGTGGCGTCGTCGGCGTTGGTGTGCGGCTCCATCCGGTACGTGTGCGCCTCCACCAGGAACGGCCCGTTGCCGGCGCGGGCGTGCGCTACCGCGCGGGTCAGCACGGCGAGGACCGCCACCGGGTCGTTGCCGTCGACCTGCTCGCTGGGCACGCCGTAGCCGACGCCCTTGTACGCCAGCGACGGCGCGGCGGTCTGCCGGGACAGCGGGACGCTGATGGCGTACCTGTTGTTCTGGACGAAGTAGACGACCGGCGCCTTGAACACGGCGGCGAAGTTGATGCCCTCGTGGAAGTCGCCCTCGCTTGTCGCGCCGTCACCGATGAAGGCCAGCGCCACGGTGTCGCGCCCCTGGTACGCCTCACCGTGCGCCAGCCCGGCGGCGTGCACGCACTGGGTGGCGAGCGGGGTGCACTGCGGTGCGGTCCGTACCTCGGTCGGGTCGTAGCCGCAGTGCCAGTCGCCGCGCAGCAGCGTGAGCACCTCGACCGGGTCGATGCCCCGGGCGACGAGCGCCATGGACTCCCGGTAGGTGGGGAAGACCCAGTCGGTGTCGCGGACGGCGAGCACGGCGGCGACCTGGCAGGCCTCCTGGCCCCGGGAGGACGGGTAGACGGCCAGCCGGCCCTGCTTGGTCAGTGCTGTGGCCTGGGTGTCGAACCGGCGACCGAGGACCATCCGGCGGTACAGCTCACGCAGCGCCTCGACGGGTGGCTCCGGATAGTCGGTGCGGGCGGGCAGCGGTGTGCCGCGCTGGTCGAGCAGGCGGACCGGCTCGGCGTCCGGCAGCAGCGGGCGGGCCGGGTCGGGCGGGGTGACCGTCCGGCGGGTGCGCGGGGATGCCCTGCGGACCGCCTGGGGTGTGGTCGTCACGGCGGGACCTCCTGGGACGTGTGGTGGGCCTATGCTTCCGCCTAACGGATGATTGACTCAAGATCCACGCAGAAGGCGGGACGATTGGCATGACAGGGGCGCAACAGTGAGCCAGGAGGCCACCGAGGACGCCGGCCGGGCGTCGGGATCGGGACGATCGGTTCGCCCACTCGACGACGTGGATCGGCGGATCCTCGACGAGTTGGTCCGCGACGGCCGTACGTCGATCCGCACCCTCGCCGAGCGCATCCACATCTCCCGCACCAACGCGTACTCCCGGGTGGAGCGCCTGCTACGCGACGGGGTCATCACCGGGTTCCGGGCCCAGGTGGCGCCCGAGGCTGCCGGGTTGGGCACCTCGGCGTACATCGCGTTGACGATCCAGCAGAACACCTGGCGGGAGGTCTCCGCCGAGCTGGCCCAGGTGCGCTACATCGAGCACGCCGCCCTGCTCGGCGGCGACCACGACGTGCTCGCGCTTGTCCGCGCGCCGGACAACGCCGCGTTGCGGGACCTGGTGCTGGGCCGGGTGCAGAGCATCGCCGGGGTGCTGTCCACCCGCACCTGGCTGGTCTACGAGGAGTTCGACGGAGCCAGCAGCCCCTGGGCCTGAGGTGCAAGGAAGGGCCCCTTATTAGCGCCCAGGCGTTAACAAGGGGCCCTTCCTTACCGCTCGGGTGGGGCTTCCAGCCCTTCGCGGTCGGCCAGTTCCAGCAGCGGCTCCAGCGAGTGCCGGTCGCCGTCGAGACCGGCGTGCGGGTCGCCCCGCTCGGCGAACCGGGCCGGCATCGACAGCACGTCGAAGTCCTCCGGCCGGGCGTCGTCCAGCTCCTCCCAGGCCAGCGGCGCCGACACCAGCGCCTGCGGCGTCGGCCGGATCGAGTACGCCGAGGTAACAGTGTGGTCGCGGGCCATCTGGTTGTAGTCGACGAAGACCGGGCGGTCCCGTTTGTCGCGCCACCAGGTGGTGGTGACAAGCTCCGGCAGCCGGCGTTGCATCTCCCGACCCAGGGCGAGCACCGCGCGGCGGCACTCGCCGAAGGTCCACCGCGGCTCGATCGACAGGTAGACGTGCAGGCCGCGCCCTCCGGTGGTCTTCGGATAGCCGGTGAGGCCCAGCTCGGCGAGGAACGCCCGTACCTCCCGGGCCACCGGCACCACCTGCTCGAAGCCGACCCCCGGCATCGGGTCCAGGTCGATGCGCAGCTGGTCGGGGCGCTCCACGTCGGCGGCGGTCACCGGCCACGGGTGGAACCGCAGGGTGCCCAGGTTGACCGCCCAGATCACCACCGCCAGCTCGCTGGGCGCGACCTCGTCGGCGGTGCGGCCACTGGGGAAGGTGATGTGCGCGGTGCGCACCCAGTCGGGCGCGCCCGCCGGCAGCCGCTTCTGGTAGAAGGCGTCCCCCCGGTTGGTCTGCCGGGTGGCGATCGTCGCGCCCTCGAAGACGCCGCGCGGCCAGCGTTCCAGCATCGTCGGCCGGTCCCGCAACGCGCGCAGGATGCCGTCACCCACCGACAGGAAGTAGCGGACCACGTCCAGCTTGGTCAGCCCACGCTCCGGAAAGTACGGCTTGTCGGGGCTGGAGACGCGGACCAGCCGCTCCCCCACCTGGATCTCCTGCGCCGCCGTGGCCACGCCCCGAGGGTACGACGCCGACGGCGGGCCCGGGTGCTACCGGCCGGGGACCAGCGTGGCGCGCTGCTGCGGCAGCTCCTGCGTCGGGCCGCCCACCGACACCTGTGGCGTCGACGGTGGTTCCTCGGCCACGGCGGTCTGCTGCTCGACCGGCACCTTCTGCGACGACCGTCGTGCCACGAAGCCCGGCGTCCAGTCCTTCAACCGCAACGCAGGCCGCTCGACAAGCTTCCAGGACAGGAACGCGGCGGCGAAGGCGGCAGCCACCGACATCGCGGCGAACGGCACGTACCCCCAGCGGCTCCAGCCGAGGCTCGCCATCACCTGCTGGAAGATGAACCCGTAGATGTAGATGCCGTACGAGTAGTCGTTCTTGCGGCCCACCCAGTGCACCTGGCGCGGCATCCGCACCGACAGCCAGACCAGCAGGTACGCGAACGCGGGCAACCCGATGACGAAGAAGCCGCCGAAGAGCAGCGACAGCCCGAGCGCCAGCGCCGACCCGATGCCGAGCGCGTCGTTGATCGGCACCCGCTCCCGGTAGAGATCGAGGGTCGCGCCGAAGGCGAACAGGAAGCCCAGGTAGACGATGTAGTGGAAGTTCATGACGCCCACCAGGGGCGAGTCGAACGTCCAGGCCGCCGTCGAGGCCGGGCCGCTGACCCGCCCCGAGCTCACCCAGTCCTGGAGGATGCTCAGGTAGAGCGCGACGGTCAGGAAGAGCACGAACCGGCGGGCGTTGCGCAGCACCGCCGTCACGGCCAGCACGCCCACCACGACGTAGCAGAACATCTCGTACTTGAGCGACCACAGGGCGCCGTTGAAGACGCTGGAATTGCTCTTCTCACCCCACGGGGTGGTCTCCTTGAGCAGGTCCTGGATGCCGTACTGGCGAACGCCGGTCCACCAGTTGGCCTGCAGGTACGCCAGCGGGCCGCCCCGGTCCCAGGCGTTGTCGAAGAAGCCGCTCGTGGTGCCGTGCTCGCGCAACGCCACTAGCGGGGCGACCACCAGCGCGGTGATCAGCAGGCAGACCCAGAGGCCGGGGAAGATGCGCAGGGCCCGGTGCCACGAGTAACGGATGATGCCGGTACGCCGCGCGCTGCGGGTGATCAGCAGGCCGGAGAGCACGAAGAAGCCGTACACGGCCATCGTGCCGACGTTGGTCTGCCGACCGGTCAGGTGGTAGCCGAGGTCGTTAGCGCCGAAGCCGAGCGGCTTGGAGTGCGACAGCACGACGCCCACCGCGAGACAGAGCCGGATCAACCCGATGCCGTTGCTGCGACCGGAGAGCAGGTCGGCGAGCGTGCCACGGGAGCGGAGGAGGGCGGGGGTAGTCATGCGGCCAGGAACCTCTCGACCATCAGGCGGGCACCTCGGCGCCGGCGTGCTCCCACAACTGCTTCATCTCGGTGTGCAGATCATCGCTCGGCGACCAGCCGAGCAGCTCGGCGGCCAACCCGACGTCCATCCGCTGCCAGGTCGTCTCGGCAGGACCGGTGCGCTCGCCCTCGACCAGGTCGGCCGGAACCTCACTGACGTCGATGAGGAGCTGGACCATATCACGCGCGCTGGCCGCAACCCCCCGCCCGATGTTGATCACGTGACCGGCGGCCTGCGGGCGGGTTGTGGCCAGCAGCACGGCGGCGACGACGTCACTGAGCCCGACGAAGTCACGGCGGGAGCCCAGCGGGGCAAGCTCCAGCCGGGCCCGCTGCCCGGCCCGTTCGGCGTCGCGCAGCTTCCCCACGACCACGCCGAGCAGGCTGTGCCCGGGCTGGCCCGCGCCGATCACGTTGCCGACCCGCAGCGTGACGCCCTCGATGAGGCCACGCCGATCGGCCTCGGCGAGCGCCGTGGTGCAGCGCAGCTTGAACTCGCCGTACGGCATCACCGGCGCGGCGGGCAGATCCTCGGGCATCGAGGTGTCCACCGGTACCAGTCCGTACTCGTGCACGCTGCCGAGCTGGACCACCCGGACCCGGCGGGGCAGCCGGCCGGCGGCCTCGATGAGCCGCTCGACAAGCGTGACGTTCACCGCGAGCATCTGCGCGTCGGTGAGCCCCCACATCCCACCCGCGGCGTTGATCACCACGTCGGGGTCGAGCTCACGCAGCACGTCGGCGATCTCGTCGACGCTGGCGGCGGCCAGGTCGAGTGCGCGGACCACCACCCCTGGACCGAGGTCCCTCGGCTGGCGCGCGACGGCCACCACGGCGTGCCCCTGGTCGGCGAGCGCACGGCAGATCGGACGACCGAGGAAGCCCGTACCGCCGAGCACCGTCACCCGCAGGGACGAGCCGGCATTCTCGGACGGGCCTGCGGAAGTGGCTGGCACGGCGTACCCCTGGGTGTCGTCGCTCATCGACCCGGCCCGAACGCGTGCCGGGACAGGCTGCGCACGCCGGCCATCTTGCCCGACCGGACCGCTGCCGGCAGCAGCGTGATGGCGTGCAGTCGGGACGAGGTGTAGCGGCGGGCGGCCCGGGCCGCCCGGGGCCACCCCTGCTCGTCCATCCGCCGGGCGACGTCGACGAAGAACGCCCGCGCCTCGGTGAACCGGGAGCCGGTGACCGCGTCGGCGGCGGACTTGCTGACCGCGTGCCGCCGGTACTGGAAGCACAGGGTGTTGTCGACAGCCATCTGCTCCCCCCGCTCGATCAGGTCGATCACCAGGGCGAGGTCCTGGATGACCTGGAACTCGTCGCGGAAGTCGACGGCCTTCAGCGCGTCCGTCCGCCAGCAGATCGACGGGAAGTAGAACCAGCAGCCGCGCAGCAGGCTGGCCGCGAGGTCTTCGCCGCCCATCAGCTGCCGGGATTCGATCTTGGGGGCGTAGAGCCGCCGCTTGGCCTCGTCGACGATCGTGTTGACCACGGCGCCGTCGGCGTCGATGATCTCGACCCCCGGTTGGATCATGCAGACGCCCGGGTACTCCTCGATCACCGATCGCACCGTGGCCACGTAGTTGGGGTGCATGATGTCGTCGGTGCCCATCATCACCAGGTACTCGTGCTCGGCGAGGCCGACGCACTTGCGGTAGTTACCGGTGACCCCGAGGTTGCGCTCGTTGCGCTGGTAGCGGACCCGCTCGTCGGCGATGCCGGCGAACCACTCCGGCACCCCCGGCTCCTGGCCGTCGTCGACGACGGTGAGGCGCCAGCCACTGTCACTCTGTGCCATCACGCTGCGGACGGCCGCCTGCATGAGGGGCACACTCCCGTAGTACGGCAGCATGATGTCGACAATCATCGGTGGGCGGGCCTAACTGTGCGTGGTGGAAGTGCGCGACAGGCGCGGGCCACATTATCAGGCATCGCGCTCGGATCGATTACCGGCGAACCGGCCGCGCGACGCGTCGCGCCACCGCCCGGACCACCCCGTCGACGGGTCCGACGACGACCTCGGCGACGGCTATCATCGTCGCGCCCGCACCGCACGCCCCCCGATCGGATGCCGATGTCAGATCGCGCCGTCACCACGGACGCGCCCCCAGCGAAGACCGCGGCGGGTCCACCTCCGCCGAGCCCCGGGGAGCACCGTCGGCCATTCGTCAAGCGGGTGGCGCTGAGCGTCTGGTTCTGGCCGACGGCGTTCGCCGCCCTCGCGGTCGGCTGGGGCATCGGCAGCCCGGAGATGTGGCACGACGAGCTGGTGACCGTCGACGTGGCGACCCGCTCCACAGGGCAGATCATCGGCATGCTGGCGAACGTCGACGCCGTACACGGGACGTACTACCTGTTCATGCACGGCTGGACCACCCTTTTCGGCACCGGGCCGGCCGCGGTACGCCTGCCGTCGGCGCTGGCAATGATCCTGGCGACCGCGTGCGTGGCGCTTGTCGGGCGGCGGGTCTTCGGCCAGACGGCGGGGGTCGCCGCCGGTTTCGCCTTCGCCCTGGTGCCCACCGTCACCCGGTTCGGCCAGGAGACCCGCTCGTACGCCTTCGTCGTCCTCGCCGCGGCCGCGGCCACCCTGTTCCTGCTCCGGGCGTTGGAGCGGCCCGGATGGCTGCGGTGGGCGGCGTACGTGCTCGCCGTGGCCGGCATCGGCCTGGTGAACGTGGTGGCGCTCACGCTGCTGCTCGGGCACGGTGTGGCCGTCCTCGTGCACTGCTGGCGGCAGCGCCGCTGGTGGTCGGTGCTCTGGTTCACACTCGCCGCCGCCGGCGGGGTGGGCATCGCCGCGCCGGTGATCCTGCGGGGCATGAAACAGGCGGGCCGGCAGATCAGCTGGATCCCCGACAGCGCGCCCTGGATCGTCTGGGAGCAGGCCCTCGGCTCGACGCTGCTCGCCGTCGCGGTGACCGCGCTGGCCGTTGTGGGCGTCGTGACCCACCTGCGGCGCGACGTCGCGGCCCGGACCGTCATGGCGACGGTGATCGCCGTCCTGCCGCTGCCGGTGATCCTGCTGGCCTCCACCGGCGACATCAACTACTTCTTCTCCAAGTACCTGCTCTTCCTGCTGCCCGCCTGGGCGGTGCTCGCCGGTGCGGGAGTCGCCGCGCTGCGCCGCCCGCCGCTGGTGGCGGCCGCGCTTGTGGTGCTCGCCGCCCTGTCCGTGCCCGGTCAGCTCGCACTGCGCGACGAGTTCTCGCACGGCTGGTACACGTACCCGCAGGCGCGGGCGTTCGAGCCGCTGTCCTACTCCGAGGCGGCGCGGGTCATCGAGGCGGGCTACCAGCCCGGCGACGGACTGGTGGCGGGCGGCCCCTGGTGGTGGATGCACGAGCCGGGAGTGCGCTACTACCTCCCGTCGGACGTGTCCCCCCGCAACGTCTTCCAGCAGCGGTCGGCGGCCCAGCGCGACGAGCTGTTCGGCGCTGACTGCGCCGACCCGGCCCCCTGTCTGCGTGACGAGGCCCGCCTCTGGGTGCTCTTGCCGACCGTCACCGACGCGCCGCTGACCGGGCTGCCCAAGAAGCAGGCAGCCGCGCTGACCAGCCGCTACGACGTGGTCCGCGTCACCCACGTGACCGGGCTGACAGTGGCGCTGCTGCAACGACGCGGCTGAGCGGTGTCACGGCCGGCACCGCGCCGGCCGTGACACGGTTACCTCCGGCGACGCCCGGGTAGGGGGTCCGGCATGGCGGAACTGGCGACCCTCTGGATCATCCGACACGGCGAGAGCACCGCGAACGTGGCGGCCACCCGGGCCGAGACCACCGGTGCGGAGCTGATCGAGCTAAGCCACCGCGACGCCGACGTGCCGCTCTCCCCCACCGGCGAGGAGCAGGCCCGGGCGACCGGTCGCTGGCTCGCCGGGCTGCCCGAGGACCGCCGCCCCGACGTCGCGGTGGTCTCGCCGTACCTGCGGGCGGTGTCCACCGCCGAGCTGGCACTGCACGACACGGGGGTGCCGGTCAGCCGGGACGAGCGGCTGCGTGACCGGGAACTGGGCATTCTCGACGGCCTTACCGCGCACGGCGTTCGCCAGCGGTTCCCCGACGAGGCCGAACGTCGCGCCCGGCTGGGCAAGTTCTACTACCGGCCGCCCGGCGGTGAGGCCTGGACCGACGTGGCGCTGCGCCTGCGGGCCCTTCTCGGTGACCTGCGCCGGGACCACGCCGGTCAGCGGGTGCTGCTCTTCGGCCACGACGCGCTTGTCTTCCTGCTTCGTTACCTGGTCGAAGGGCTGACCGAACCGGAGCTTATGGAGTTGACCCGCGACCACGTCATCGCCAACTGCTCGATCACCGACTGGTCCGCCGACGCCGACGGCCGGCTGGTGCTGGGCGGGTTCAACGAGATCGGTCACCTGCAGCGGCAGGGCGCCGAGCCGACCAGGGAGGACGAGGTCCATGCCGAACCGGTCTGAGGTGCAGGTGATCACGCCGGGCCTGCTGCGGGACTGGGCGCTGCCGGTGCCGACCGGCGGCAAGGAGAGCCGCGGCACCGTGCTCGTGATCGGCGGCTCCCGCTTCACCCCCGGCGCGGTGCTGCTCGCCGGTGTGGCCGCGCTGCGCGCCGGCGCCGGAGTGCTCCAGTTGGCCGCCGCCGAGTCCACCGCCGCCACGCTGAGCATCCAGGTGCCCGAGGCGCTCGTGGTCGGGCTGCCGGAAACCTCCGACGGCGCTGTCGTCGCCGACCGTGGCGGCCAGCTCGACGACCTGATCGCTGAGGCGGACGTGGTGACCCTCGGCCCCGGCCTCAAGGGCATCGACGAGACCGTCCGGCTGCTCAACCTGGTCCTGGAGGCGGCCGGACCGCGCACCCCGCTTGTGCTCGACGCGTACGCCCTCGGTGCGCTCAGCCACGAGCCGAAGCTGCTCGTCGGCTCGGGCCGGCCGGTGGTGCTCACCCCCAACGTCACCGAGGCCGGGCACCTGCTCGGCCGGGAGCCTGGCGACGACCTGGACGCCGAGGCCGCCGAGCTGGCCGCCCGGTACGAGGCTGTCGTGTCGCTCTACGGGCACGTGGCGGCCCCGGACGGGCGTCGGTGGCGCGAGGAGAGCGGGGACGCCGGGCTCGGCACCTCCGGCAGCGGGGACGTGCTCGCCGGCCTGCTGGCGGGACTGCTGTCGCGGGGAACCGACCCGGCGCAGGCCGCCTGCTGGGGTGCCTTCGCGCACGCGGTGAGCGGTCAGCGGCTGATCCCCCGGTACGGCCGGATCGGCTTCCTCGCCCGGGAACTGCTCGACGAGATCCCCCGCACCCTCGCCACCGTCGTCTGACCAGACACTTCGACCGATTCCGCCCGTTTCCGCAGTTCAGCAACGGGGTACCGGATCGACACCACACGAGCCACCAAAGGGGGTCAGCCGGTGTCGACCGATGCCATCGTCCTGCTCAAAGAGGACCACAAGGAGATGCGCCGCCTGTTCAAGGCGTTCCAGGACGCCGAGGAGGACCCAGCCAGCAAGCGGCAGAAGCTTGTGGACCAGATCCTGGAGGCCCTTACCGTGCACACCTACCTGGAGAACGAGGTGATGTACCCGGAGGTCCGCCGGCTCCTGCCCGACCTGGAGGACGACATCCTGGAGTCGTACGAGGAGCACCACGTGGCCGACGTGCTCTGCCTCGAACTGGCAAGCATGGACGCCGACGACGAGCGCTTCAACGCCAAGACCACGGTGCTCATCGAAAGCGTCACGCACCACGTCGAGGAGGAGGAAGAAGAGTGGTTCCCGAAGGTCCGCGAGGCCCTGGGGCGTAAGCAGCTCCAGGAGATCGGGGAGAAGATGATCGCGCTGCGCGCGGACGCGCCCCGCACCCCCACCGCACCCAAGGCGATCAAGAAGGCACGCGACGCGGTGACCGCCTGAGCCGACACCGTACGACGAGGGGCCCGGCGCTGCCGGGCCCCTCGTCGTGGACGCCGTTCGGCGGGGTCAGTCGCCGGAGCCGGGCTCGGCCATCCGACGGTGCTGCGCGGCCTTGAGCTTGTCCGGGACGAGCTTTCCGGCGGCCGTCTGCACCTTGTTCACGAACGCTCCCGCGGTGACGGTCTGGTCGCCCCTCATCAGCGCGGCGAAACCCTGCGCCGCGACCTGCGCCGGGTCGTCCTTCTTCCCGGAACCCACACGGGTGTCCTCCATGTCGGCGCGCTCGAAGAACGCCGTGTCGGTCGGCCCGGGCAACAGGGCGGTCACCGTGACCCCGGTGTCCTTCAGCTCGTTGCGCAGCGCCTCCGCGAAGGACTGCACGAACGACTTCGACGCGTTGTAGACGGCCTGGAACGGTCCCGGCATGGTGGCGGCGATCGACGACGTGAACAGCACCCCGCCGGTGCCGCGCCGGACCATTGCGGGCAGCAGCAGCTTGGCCAGGTGCACTGTCGAGCGCACGTTCAGATCCACGATCTCCAGCTCGTCGCGCAGGTCGGTGCCCCCGACGAACGCCCCGCCGGCGCCGCGGCCGGCGTTGAGCGCCAGCGCCTCCAGTGGGCGTCCGGTCGCCTCGACCGCCGCCACCAGCTCTCGCACGTCCTGCTCGCGGGCCAGGTCGACGCGGATCGACCAGACCTGCGGCCCGCCGTCGCGGCGCAGCTTCTCGGCCGCCGCCGCGATGCTCTCGTCATCGGCGGCGACGATCAGGTCGAACCCGTGCTCGGCGAACTGGACTGCCAACTCGTACCCGATCCCGCTGGACGCGCCGGTCACCAGGGCCAGCGGCCGGTCGGTGGTCGGTGTGGTCATGGTCAACTCCTCTCGTGCGGCACGGCCGCCACGGTCCGCACCCGGTGCGGCAGCCGTCCACCCAATGCCCCGCCACGGAGCGCCCAATCACCTCGGCGGGTCGGGTCCGGAGGTCGGCCGGGTCTTTCCCGGCCGGCCCGGTAGGATCGGCGCGGGCCGTTACTGGCGCGTGGGGATGGACAACCATCAGGGAGCGGTCCCGTCACGAGGACGTTTTTGCCGAGCGCCTGGGCCTTCCGCACGTCTGTAGGAGGTCGTATGTCGCAAAACGCCGAGTCCACCGCGTTCCGGAGTGCCCTTGAGGTGATCCGGGCTGTCGAGCCACGGGTGGCCGACGCCATCGGCGCCGAGCTGACCGACCAACGGGAGTCGCTCAAGCTCATCGCCAGTGAGAACTACGCCTCCCCGGCGACGCTGCTGGCGATGGGCAACTGGTTCAGCGACAAGTACGCCGAGGGCACCGTCGGACGCCGCTTCTACGCCGGCTGCCAGAACGTCGACACCGTCGAGGCGCTCGCCGCCGAGCACGCCCGGGAGCTGTTCGGCGCCGCGCACGCGTACGTCCAGCCGCACTCGGGTATCGACGCCAACCTGGTGGCCTTCTGGGCGATCCTCGCCGACCGGGTGGAGTCCCCCGCCCTGAAGAAGGCCCAGGTACGCCAGGTCAACGACCTCACCGAGGCGGACTGGTTCGCGCTGCGGCGTGAGCTGGGCAACCAGCGGATGCTCGGCATGTCGCTGGACGCCGGCGGTCACCTCACCCACGGCTTCCGGCCGAACATCTCCGGCAAGATGTTCGACCAGCGCAGCTACGGCACCGACCCGGTTACCGGCCTGATCGACTACGACCGGGTGGCCGAGGCCGCCCGCGAGTTCAAGCCGCTGATCCTGGTGGGCGGCTACTCGGCGTACCCCCGGAAGGTGAACTTCCGGATCCTGCGGGAGATCGCCGACTCGGTCGGCGCGACCTTCATGGTCGACATGGCGCACTTCGCCGGCCTGGTGGCGGGCAAGGTCTTCACCGGCGACTTCGACCCGGTGCCGCACGCGCACATCGTCACCACCACCACCCACAAGTCGTTGCGCGGCCCGCGCGGCGGCATGGTTCTCTGCGGGCCGGAGCTTGCCGACCAGGTCGACCGGGGCTGCCCGATGGTGCTCGGCGGGCCGCTGCCGCACGTGATGGCCGCCAAGGCGGTCGCCCTCGCCGAGGCCCGTCGCCCCGACTTCGCCGACTACGCGTCGCGGATCGTGGCGAACGCGCAGGCCCTCGCCGACGGTCTGCTGCGGCGCGGCGCGAAGCTCGTCACCGGCGGCACCGACAATCACCTGGTGCTGATCGACGTGTCCGGCTACGGGCTCACCGGCCGCCAGGCCGAGCAGGCGCTGCTGGACTCGGGCATCGTCACCAACCGCAACTCCGTCCCGCAGGACCCGAACGGCGCCTGGTACACGTCGGGCATCCGGATCGGCACCCCGGCGCTCACCACCCGGGGGCTCGGCACCGCCGAGATGGACCAGACCGCTGAGCTGATCCACACCGTGCTGGCCCAGACCACCGCCGGCGCCAACGCTGACGGCACTCCGTCGAAGGCGAAGTACACCCTCGACCCGGCGCTCGCCGACAAGGTGTCCCGCCAGGCCACCGACCTGCTGGCCCCGCACCCCCTCTACCCGGGCATCAACCTGGCCTGACGCGCCCCATAGCGGTCGATCATGGAGTTGTGGTGCCCGATACGGGCTGGTAGACGGCTTTCGTCCACCACCACAACTCCATGATCGACCCGCGTGGGAGGGGTCAGGCCTAATTCAGGGGGCGCTTCAGGTGGTAGCGGTGGACTTCTGTGCTGCCCTGGACGTTGTTTACGTCTTCGGCGGCGGCTACCAGCTCCCAGCCCTCGCGGCCGGCACGGTTGAGGTGCGCGATCGCGGTGTCGCCGAAGGCCGTGATGTCCTTGCGTGACCCATCGGGGCCGTACCAGACGAACGAGACGTGGAAATTGCGGCCCTGACCCTGATAGCGGCGGACGAGCAAGGCGTACTCCCAGGCAACCATGCGCTCCATTATGACTGTCCAACCTGGACGCCAACACACCAGAGGTCGCACATTGCCATGGGGTGAACGCGCTGTGTCACCACAGAAACCAACCCACCCCGCCGATCTTGCACTTTCGGTCGTAGAAATGCGGGAAATATCCTCTATGCCGCGGCAGGAAGTGCAAGATCGCGGAGGGCGGGGCCCGCACCCTCAGGCCGGCGCGAACGTGGGCGTCTGGGCGTGGATGTGGAAGCGCAGCGAGCGGGCGTCGGTGAAGCACTCCCGCATCGGTCGCACCAGATCGCGGTGCTCGGGGCTGCGTTCCCAGGTCTCGAAATCGGCTAGGCTCGCCCACTCGCTGGTGATCAACCACTGCTCCGGGTCGGTCGACGAGCGGCACACCTGGTCGACCAGGTGCCCCGGCACTCCGCCGGCCACCAGATGCCGCACCTGCTCGTACGCGGCCAGGAACGCCTCGGTACGCGGCTCCGGCACCCGTACCAGGAAGACCACCCGGGCTCGCTGCTCGCTCATGACGTTCCTCCCGTCGTCGGCGCGGCCCCCCGCAGGACCAGCGCGCTGTTGAACCCGTCGAAGCCCCGCGCGCAGACAAGCGCCAACCGGCGGTTCGGCCGGCGATGCTCCCGCAGGAAGTCCAGTTCGCACCCGTCGGCCACCTGGTCCGGGCCTGCGGACGCGGGCAGTGTGTCGTGCGCGAAGGCGAGCAGCGCGGTGGCCACGTCCAACGCCGACCCACCCTGGTGCGCGCGCCCGGTCAACGACTTGTGCGTCGTCACCGGAGGCGGCCGGTCGGCGAACACCGCGCGTAGCGCCTCGGCCTCGCTGCGGTCGTAGCGGGGCACGCCGAGCGCGTCGGGCACCACCACGTCGATCCCGGCGGCCGATACACCGGCCCGGTCCAGGGCCAGTCGCATGGCGCGGGCGTACTGGATCGGATCGCCCGCGCTGTCCGTCGTGGTGTGCGCGGCGTCGTGGGTGGAGCCCCAGCCGCTGACCTCGCCGTAGACCCGGGCGCCACGCGCCAGGGCGTGCCCCAGCTCCTCGACCACGAACACCGCGCCACCCTCGGCCGGCAGGTAGCCGCTGGCCGTGGCGTCGAACGGCCGGTACGCCCGCTCCGGGTCGGAGACGTCGCTGAGCAGCCCCGAGCGCAGTTGGCAGGCCAGCGCGTACGGGCTCAGCGGACACTCGGTAGCCCCGGCGATCACCACAGGCGTGCCCCGGCGCACCGCGCGGGCCGCGTGCGCGAGACTGTCCAGCCCACCGGCCGCCTCCGCGACAAGCACCCCACTCGGGCCCTTGAACTGGTGGTGGATGGAGAGCTGCCCGACGCTCGCCGCATAGAACCAGGCGATCGACTGGTACGCGCCGACGGTGCGCGACGTGCCACCCCAGAGGCGTTGCAGCTCCCGCTGGCCGAACAGGTTGCCGCCGGACGAGCTCGCCAGGGTCATCGCGTAGCCGTACGGGTCGGGCGCCCGTTCGGGCAGGCCGGCATCTGCCAACGCCAGTCGGGTGGCGGCGAACCCGAGGTGTGTCCACCTGTCGGTCTGCACCAGTTGCCGGCTGCCGGCGTACGCGTCGGCGGCGAAGCCGGGCACCTCCCCGCCGTAGCGGGTCGGGTAGTCCGACGGGTCGAACAGCGTGATCGGTCCGGTGCGGCGGGTGCCGGCGAGGACCGTACGCCAGTGCGCGTCCACACCGATGCCGCTGGGCGCGACCACGCCGATACCGGTCACCACGGCTCGGGCTGTCACGCGACCGCTCCGGTCAGACGGCGGAACACCATCGCCGACTGGAAGCCACCGAAGCCGCTGCCCACCGACAGGGCCACGTCCACCGGGACCTCGCGTGCCTCGTTCGGCACGTAGTCCAGGTCGCACTCGGGGTCGCGGGTGCTCCAGTTGGCGGTGGGCGGCACCACGCCGAACTCGATGGCGAGCGCACACGCGGCCATCTCGATGGACCCGATCGCGCCGAGCGAGTGCCCCACCATCGACTTGATCGAACTGATCGGCACCCGGTACGCGGCCTGGCCCAGCGCCCGCTTGAACGCTGCCGTCTCGTGCCTGTCGTTCTGCCGCGTGCCGGAGCCGTGGGCGCTGATGTAGGAGACCTGCTCGGGGGCGATCCGGCCCTGCTTGAGCGCGTCGGTGACCGCCAGGCCCATCTCCAGCCCGTCCGGGCGCAGCCCCGTCATGTGGTAGCCGTTGCTGCGGCTGGCGTACCCGGCGACCTCGCAGTAGACGTGCGCGCCCCGCCGACGGGCGTGCCCGGCCTCCTCCAGCACCAGCACCGCCGCGCCCTCGGCAAGCACGAACCCGTGCCGGTCTGCGTCGAACGGGCGGGAGGCGTGTGCCGGGTCGTCGTTGTCCGGGCTTGTCGCCTTGATGGCGTCGAACGAGGCGACGGTGACCGGGGAGATCGGCGAGTCTGCGGCGCCGGCCAGCACCACGTCGGCCTCGCCGTCGACGATCATCTGGTGGGCGTAGCCGATGGCGTCGATGCCGGAGGTGCAGCCGGTGGAGACGACCTGCGCCGGGCCGTGCAGGCCGTGCCGGCAGGCCACGTCGGCGGCCAGGCTGCTGGGCACCAACGCCTGATAGAGGTACGGGCCACCGCGCGCCGCGTCGACAAGCCAGCGTCGACCGTGCTCGCTGACCCGGACGTACTCCTGCTCCAGGGCCATCGTGCCGCCGACCGCCGTACCGAGCACCACCCCGGCCCGCTCCCGCTGCGCGTCGGTCAACTCCAGGCCGGCGTCGGCGACCGCCTCGGCCGCGCAGGCCAGCGCGAACTGCACGTACCGGTCGGCGCGGCGCCGCTCGGCGTGGCTGAGCCCGGCCGCGATCGGGTCGAAGTCGCACTCGGCGGCGATCTGCGAGCGGAACGCCGACGGGTCGAAGAAGCTGATCCGCCGGGTGGCCGTACGCCCCTCGGTGATGGTCTTCCAGAAGCGGTCCCGGCTCGCGCCGCCGGGTGCGACCACTCCGACACCTGTCACCACAGTGCGCCGCCCGGTCACGATGACTCGACAAGCTCGGTGTCGACGTGCCCCAGCTCGGGGCGGGGGGCGAGCGGGCCCAGGTGGAAGACCACCTCGGCCGGTTCGACACCGGTGTTGCGCAGCCGGTGCCGCACGTTCACCGGCACGAACAGCGCCTCACCCGCCGCCAGCGACGTCGGCTCGCCGTCCAGGTCCACGATGATCGCGCCGCGGGTCAGATACAGGAACTCCTCGCTGTACGGGTGGTAGTGCTCGGCGATCCGCTCCCCCGGCGCGAGCGTCGCCACACCGAGGAAACCCGACGTGCTGCCGACGGTGCGCGGGCCGAGCAGGACCCGCAGCTCGCCACCGCGCCGACGGTCGGCAGGTACGTCCCCGACGGCGATCGGTCGTGTGCTCAGGTCACTCATCGCCGGCTCCCGTCGGCTCGTCGCGGCCGGTGTCGCAGTGCTCGGCGCGTTGCCGGGCGATCCGCTCCACCCGGTCCTTGATCACGGTGAGTTGGACGACGCTGTTGGTGTTGATCCGCTCGGTCATGGCGGCGTTGTCGACCGGGGCGGTCGGCTTCATCGCGAAGTCCTGCGTCCAGGTCATCCGGGTGCCGCCGGCCTCCTCGGCGTAGCGCCAGTGGATCCGCATGTACTCGAACGGTCCGGTCTCCACCCGGTGCGCGCGCACCTGCCGGCTCACCGGGTCGGCGGTACGTTCGCTCACCCAACTCCAGGACACACCGTTCTCGTCGGGGTACATGGTGAGCCGGAACCGCACTGTGTGCCCGTCACGGTGCAGGATCTCCACCACCGCGTACTCGGTGAACAGTTCGGTCCAGTTCGCCACGTCGTTGGTGATCTCCCAGACCAGTGGCAGCGGCGCGTCGATGACGATGCCGTTCTCGGTGTGGCCGGGCGGGTCGGCGCGGCGGGCCACCAGGTCCGCGACCGCCGGGATGCTCAGCTGCCCGGCCTGCTCGGGAATGCTCACCTGCCACCTGTCGGCGACGACGGCGGAGAGTTCCAGCAGGGCGAGCGAGTCCATGCCCAGTTCCTCAAGCGAGGCGGCGGGGGCGCGGGCCGCGGCGTCGGCGTCCAGTCCGCAGTGGGCCACCAGGATGTCGGTGATCTCGGCGGTCAGCGGGCGACCATGGGTGACGGTCATCGGGTCCTCCTGTGGGGAACGTCGGGCTCCGCGGCGGGCGCGGTGCGTACTGCGGTGGTGGCCGTCGACCGCTGCGCGGGCGTCGGAGGTGGTGTGGCGAGCAGACGGTCGACGATGCCTGTGGTGTAGCGACCCTTGCGGAAGGAGGCGTCGTCGAGCACCCGTCGGACGAACGGGATTGTGGTGTGCACGCCCGGCCCGGCGACGTCGAACTCCTCCAGGGCGCGCTCCAGGCGGTTGAGCGCCAACTCCCGGTCGGGCGCCCAGACCACCACCTTGGCCAGCAGGGAGTCGTACCAGGGGCCGACGAGGTAGCCGGCGCGGGCGTGGGTGTCCACACGGGTGAAGGGGCCGCCGGGTGGGGTGAACCGTTCCAGCCGGCCGGGGGTGGGTGCGAAGTCGCGGTCGGGGTCCTCGGTGTTGACCCGGCACTCCACGGCGACGCCGTGCAGTCGGATCTCCTCCTGCCGCCAGCGCAGCGGCACCCCGGCGGCGATGTGCAACTGCTCGTGCACAAGGTCGATCCCGGTGATCATCTCGGTCACGGGATGCTCCACCTGGATCCGGCAGTTGATCTCCAGGAAGTGGAACTGCTCCTCGGCGTCGACGAGGAACTCAAGGGTGCCGGCGCCCACGAAGCCGACCTCCAGCGCCCCCCGCAGCGCGGTCCGGGCGATGGTGTCGAGGGTGGTGGCGGGCAGTGCCGGTGCGGGCGCCTCCTCGACGAGTTTCTGGTGCCGGCGCTGCACCGAGCAGTCCCGGGTGCCCAGGTGTACACCGTTGCCGTGCGCGTCGCAGAGCACCTGCACCTCGACGTGCCGGGCAGTGGTGAGGTACCGCTCGACGTACACCCGGTCGTCGCCGAAGGCGGCCTGGGCGGCGGCCCTCGTGCGCGCGTACGCCCGGGCCAGCTCGCCCGGGGCGTGCACCACTGTCATCCCCCGGCCGCCGCCCCCGGCGGCGGCCTTCACGATCACCGGATAGCCGATGGCGTCGGCAACCTCGGCCGCCGCGGCAGCGGTGGGCACCGGTGCGACGCTGCCCGGCGACAGCGGCAGGCCGGCCTGGCTCATGAGCGCCCGCGCCGACGACTTGTCGGCGAGCGCCGCCATCACCGCTGGCGGTGGGCCGATGAAGACCAGCCCGTTGTCGGCGCAGATCTCGGCGAAGTCGGCGTCCTCGGACAGGAAGCCGTAGCCGGGGTGCACTGCCTGCGCGCCCACCTGCCGGGCGGCTTCGACGATGGCGGCGGCGTTGAGGTAGCTGCGCCGGCTCGACGCCGGGCCGATCCGGACAGCCTGGTCGGCGAGGCGGACGGCCGCCGAGTCGGCGTCGGCGGCGGAGTAGACGACAGCCGTCCGGACGCCGAGTTCCCGGCAGGCCCGCAGCACCCGCAGCGCGATCTCGCCCCGATTGGCGATCAGCACGGTCTCGAACATGGCCACCCCACCCGCGCCGTCAGGCCGGATCCAGCTCGACCAGCGGCTGGTCGTACTCCACCGGCTGGCCGTCCTGGACGAGGATCGCGGCCACCCGACCGGCGCGGTCGGCGGTCACCTCGTTCATCAGTTTCATCGCCTCGACGATGGCCACCGGCTGTCCCGGACGGACCAGGTCGCCCACGGCGACGAACGGTCCGGCGCCGGGTTCCGGCGCCCGGTAGAAGGTGCCGACGACCGGCGCCCGGACCGCCGTGCGCCCCGGGACCGGTGGCCGGATCAGCGACGCCGTCGCCCCGGAGGCCGTAGCGGTCGGCTGCGGCGACACGGCGGGCGCGGCGGGCGGCAGACCCGCTGGTACGTCCGGCAGCGCCGCCGCCTCGCCGGGGTGCCACTCCACCTCCAGCACCGTCGACCCGCTGTGCAGCCGGATGCGGCGCACCGGCCCGGCCAGCTCGGCGATCAGCTGCCGTACCTGTCGGCGCAGCCCGGCCAGCACCTCCTCGTCGGGCACCGCGACATCAAGCGGCGCGGCGGCGAGCGGCGCGACATCGGGCACCGCGACATTGAGCGGTGCGGTGGCGAACGGCGCGGCGGTCAGCGGCGCGGCGGCGTCGGGTCCGGCGGTCACCGGGCACCCGCCCGGGTGCCGACACGGGCCGCACCGAAGCGGCGGAACCGTTGCCTGCGGCGGCGTACCAGGGTCGCGGGCGGCACGTCCAGCAACGGCAGCAGGTTGGCGAGCAACGCGGCACGCAGCCGGTCGGCAGTCTCGGCCGGGTCGTCGTGCGCGGCCGATGCCGGCTCCGGCACGATCTCGTCGACCACGCCGAGGCGGCACAGCTCGGGCGCGGTCAGCCGCAGCGCGCGGGCGGCCTGCGGCGCCGCGCGCCGGTCCGGCCAGAGGATCGCCGCGCAGCCCTCCGGGCTGATCACCGAGTAGACGGCGTGCTGGAGCATCAGCACCCGGTCGGCGACAGCGAGGGCCAGCGCGCCACCGCTGCCGCCCTCACCGGTGATGACCGCGAGCACGGGGGTCGGCAGCATCGTGAGGGTCAGGATGTTCTCCGCGATCGCCGCCGCCTGGCCGTGCTCCTCGGCGCTGACCCCCGGGTCGGCGCCCGGGGTGTCGACGAGGGTGACCACCGGCAGGCCCAGCCGGGCGGCGAGGCGCATCAGCCGCAGCGCCTTGCGGTGCCCTGCCGGGCTGGCCATGCCGAAGTTGCGGGCCACCAGTTCGGCTGTGGTGTGGCCCTTCTGGTGGCCGATCACCATGAGGTGTCGACCGGCCAGCTTGGCCAGACCCCCGACGACGGCCGGGCAGTCCCCGCCGAGACGGTCGCCGTGCAACTCGACGAACCCGTCGAAGACGGAGTCCAGATAGTCCAGTGTGGTCGGTCGGCCCGGGTGCCGGGCGATCCGCACGGTGTCCCACGCGTCGCGTACCCCCGGCTGCGGCTCTCCGACGGCCGGCACACCGACAGCGCCTGCGGCCGGCGCCGGGCCGTCACCGGCGCCGCGCTCGCGGTACGGCAACGGCTCCTGCCGAGGTACGGGCGGACGGCTCGGACGGCAGTGGTCGGCGGCGGCGAGCAGCGCCGACAGTCGCCCCCGCAGCGACCGGCGCTGCACCACCATGTCCACCTGGCCGTGGCGCAGCAGAAAGTCGGCGGTCTGGAAGCCCTCGGGCAGTTCCCGGCCGGTGACCTGGCGGATCACCCGGGGGCCGGCGAAGCCCATCCGTGCGCCGCTCTCGGCGAGCACCAGGTCGGTGTTGGTGGCGAACGACGCCGCCACCCCGCCGTAGGTCGGGTCGGTGAGCACGCTGATCGTGAGCAGGCCCGCCTCGCGCAGTCCGGCGATGGCCTGGCTGACGGTGGCCATCTGCATGAGAGACAGAGCGCCCTCCTGCATGCGCGCACCGCCGGACGCGGTGACGAGGACGAGCGGGATCCGGTCGTCAAGCGCTCGTTCGGCGGTCCGGGTGATCAGCTCACCCACCGCGCTGCCCAGGCTGCCGCCGAGGAAGCGGAAGTCCATCACGGCCAGGGCAGCCGGGTGTCCACCGATGGTGGCGGTGCCGCAGACCACCGCCTCGGGCAGACCGGTGCCGGCCCGCGCGGCGGTGAGTCGGTGCGGGTACGGCAGCACGTCGACGAAGTCGATCGGGTCGGTCGCGGGCAGCAGGTCGGGCAGGAGGCACAGTGACCCCGGGTCGACGAGTTGCCGGAGCCGTTCCGGAGCGGCGAGCCGGGCGTGCGAACCACATTCCGGGCAGACGTCGAGGTTGCGCCGCAGCCGCTTGCGGTAGAGCAGGCTGGAGCAGCCGGCGCAGCGGGACCACAGCCGCTCCTCCCGCGGCGCGGTGGCGGTCACGAGCGCCGCCCGGCGTCGGTGGCGTCGAACCGGTAGAAGCACTGCGCCATCGCGTCGCGCGGCGAGCGCCAGGTCGGCAGGTACGGCGAGACGTACGGCCGGAGCCTGTCGCTGACCCGTACGAACTCGGGGTGTTCCCGCACGGCCTCCACGGCGCCCTGCGCCGGTCGCTCGGTTTCGAGCAGGTGCACGTAGAGGTCGTGCAGTCGGTACAGCGAGCGGTGCCGGACACCGACCAGGCGCGGTAGCTCCGTCGCGTCCGACTCGGCGAAGATCTCGGCCACCTGTTCCTCGGCGGTCGGGACGACCTTCGCGACGATCAACGATCGGTCCATGGCTGGGCCTCCCCCACGGCGTCCGGTCGGCGGGGAACTCCCGGACGCTGGACGACTGCCGACACGATGCGGCAGCCTTCGTCACCACGGCGTCACGGTGACGGGCCGGCCAGCGACGCTGAGCGGTGACGCTGCGTCGATTCAAGCTGTGTGTCAGCTATGCGTCCGCCGACACCTCGACCAGAGGGTTTCAGCAGTTCAGAACCGATCTCACGGTAGACGACATTGACAGAAGCGCGCCCTATCGTTGACTCACCGTGATCGCGATTGATAATCTTCACCGTGGTCAGCCCGGCGGCTCCGGCGGGCGGCGCCGCGCCCGGACGGCAGTGTTGGCGCCCCACCGACGGGGTCGACAGCGGCGTCACGGGCAACCATCCGGACACAGCAGACAGTCGGGACCCAGCGTTCCGCAGGGGGTGCCGCCGTGACCGCTGACCCGTCCAGGCCGACCGACGGAGGTTCCCAGGCATCCGCCGACATCTCGCTGCACCTGCTCGGCGGCTTCCGACTCCTGCGGGGCACCGCGCCGGTAGTGGTGCCACGCGGCCTGCAACGCGTGATGGCGCTCATCGGGCTGCGCCCCGGCGCCCCCCGCAGTCAGTTGGCCGGGCTGCTCTGGCCCGACGCGTCGGAGGAGAGGGCACTGTCGGCGCTGCGGACCGCGCTGTGGCGGCTGCGGCAGGACCCGTGCTGCCCGATGACCGTCGCCGGCGACACGGTCCGGCTGCACCCGACGGTCCGACTGGACGTCGACGAACTGGTCGGCACGGCCGCCCGGGTACGCGACGGCGCCGACGTACGGACCACAGCCGGGGCGCTCGCCGCAGGCCGGCACGACCTGCTGCCCGGCTGGTACGACGACTGGGTGCTCCTGGAACGCGAACGGCTGCGTCAACTGCGCCTGCACATGTTGGAGCAGGTGGCCACGCAGCACCTCACCGCGGGCCGGCACGGCGAGGCGTTGCAGGCCGCGCTGGAGGCGATGGCCGCCGAGCCGCTACGCGAGACACCGCACCGGCTGGTGGTCCGCATCCATCTCGCCGAGGGCAACGCCTTCGAGGCCGTGCACGCCTTCTACGTGTACCGCGACCTGCTGCGCCGGGAGCTGCGGCTGGAGCCCAGCCCGGCGATGAGCGCGCTGCTCGACGACACACTCGGCCCGATCCGCGCGGCCACCCGCCCGACCACCACCGGCCCGGAGGTCGGCGGATGGCCGTCACCGGCCGGCCGGCGCACGTGACGGCGACGTGACACACAGTGCGCCACGGTGGGCGAAACGAGCACGTGGCCACTGACCCGAGGGTCGGAAACGGTCACCGGGGGAAGGGGTTCCATGAGTCGTCTGCTGATCGTCAGCCGGATCGTCCCGGGCGAGGAGGGGCGCGTCGCGCAGATCTTCGCCGAGTCCGACGCCACCGAGTTGCCAGGTCTCACCGGTGTCGTCCACCGGTCCCTCTACAGCCTGCACGACCTGTACGTGCATCTGATCGAGACCTCGGACGTCGACCCGGACGCGCTCGCCGCCGCCCGCAACCATCCGCTGTTCCGGCAGGTGAACGAGCGGCTCGCCGCGCACACCTCGCCGTACCTGTCGACCTGGCGCTCCCCCAAGGACGCGATAGCCGACTGTTTCTACCGATGGGACGCGGCCGACGCGACCGCCGCCCACCCGGCCGGCTGACGTGCCCACCGCGCCGCCGCATGTTCTGATCATCGGAGCTGGTACCGGCGGATTGTGCCTGGCGCACGGGTTGCGTCGCGCCGGAATCAGCGTCGCCGTCTACGAACGGCACGAGCACAGCTCCGGAGGGCTGCTCGGCTACCGGGTGGGGATCGGTCCGACCGGCACGCGGGCGCTGCGCGACTGCCTGCCACCGGATGTGTTCGCCACCTTCCTGGCCACCTGCGCCCGACCACCGCGCTACTTCAACGTGCTCACGCAGAAGCTGACCGAGACCGCCTCGTTCGAGCTGCGACCCGCCGTCGACCCGGTGCACACCGAACACTCGGTGAATCGCATGACGATGCGCCAGGTGCTGCTGACCGGCCTGACCGACGTGGTGCACTTCGACAAGACCTTCATCCGGTACGAGCAGCACGACGACGGCGCCGTCACCGCGCACTTCGCCGACGGCACCACCGCCACCGGTGACCTGCTGGTGGCCGCCGACGGCACACACTCGGCGGTACGCCGGCAGTATCTGCCGCACGCGGTCATCCGCGACGCCGGCACCATCAACATCGCCACGCGGATCCCCCTGACCCCGCACACCCGTGACCTCCTGGCCGAGCGCATCCGTACGGGCATCTCGCTCATCTTCGGCGCCGGCGGCACCATGGGCGTGCTGCACGTCATGGAGTTTCCCTGGCACGCCGACCGGACGATCAAGAACGGTGTCAGCGCCGACCGCGCCGCCCTGTTGCGGGCCTGGCCCGGCCTGTCACAGGGCACCAGCGCCGACCACATCAACCTGATCATCTGGAGTACGGCCCGCCGCTTTCCCGCCGATGTCATGCGACTGCGCGGCGACGACCTGATCGCGCTCGCCCTGGACCTCACCCCGAACTGGCATCCGCACCTGCGGGAGCTGCTCAGTCGCGCCGATCCGGGCAGCGCCCTGCCGATCAGGGTGAGCACGTCCGAGCCGACGCCGCCCTGGAAGAGCACCAATGTCACGCTGCTCGGCGACGCCATCCACACCATGACACCGGGGCGTGGGGTGGGGGCGAACACCGCGCTGCGCGACGCCCGTCTGCTCTGCGAGCAGCTCGCCCGCGTCGTCGACGGCGACAAGACGCTGGTGCAGGCGGTGGCCGACTACGAGGCGGCGATGGTGCCGTACGGCTTCGCGCGGGTCGCCGAGTCGCTCAACCGCAGCGGCACCAACGGCGACGACCGGATGTACCGGCCGGTGGTGGGTCGGCTCGCTCTTCTCGGGGCGCGCGGCTACTTCGGGGTGACCAGCCGGGTGCCGCGACTGCGCCGCCGGTTCGTGAACGACTTCCATACCTACGAGGGCGACCAGGACTGAACTTCCGCCGTCACCGACCCGGGCACGCGCCCCCGCGCGGGTCCGGGTCGACTGCTGCGCGAGGCGGTCCGTCGCAACGCTGCGTCACCCGTCACGCACCCCGCGAGGTGTCCGTCCCACCCACACCCTCCCCGACCGATCCTGCCTGTCGTCGCCGCAGCGCATGTGCGAAGCTGCGGCGAGTTTTTCTCGTGACTTTTCCGACGACGTGAGAGGGAGGTTCGCCGTGGAGTGGTCTATCGGACACTCACTGATAGTGATTCTGGCACTGTTGCTGGGCTTGGCCGCCGGATGGTTGCTGCGCGGCCGGCAGGGCGCGCAGTCCAACGGGCAGAGTCCGTCGATGGTGGACGGTGACCCCGTCGCCGGCCTGGCCGTGGTGGCCCCTGCGGCGACACCGGCGACCATCGACGAGGATCGGCCGGCGGCGGCCGTCGACCCCGCTCCGGTCGCTGTCGTCGACGGGCCGGCCCCCGTGGACACGGTCAGCGCACCGGCTGCGGTGACCACGTCGGACGAACCCGCCCCGGCGGACACCCCGAACACCGTCGACCTGGGCGACATGGCCCTCACCGAAGCCCCGCCGCCGGTCCCCGCCGCCGAGCCCGCCGACGCGGCGGACGTCCGCCCGGAGCCCACTGCGGAGCCGATCGCGCCCGACGAGCAGCCCGCCCCGGCGTCCGTCATCGCTCCCCGCAAGCCGGCGGACGACCTCCCGCCCACCGACGCCCCGCAGGCCGAGGTGCCGCAGGCTGACGCCGCACAGACCGACATCTCGCAGGTTGACGTCCCACAGGCCGAGGTCCCGCAGGCCGACGCCCCGTCGGCGGAGACCGTCCTCGCCGACATCCCGCCGGTCGAGACCAACACCACCGACGCGCCTCCGGTCGAGACCACGGCCGCCGACAGCGCGTACACCGAGGACACCTCTGCTGGGACGGCGGCTGCCGTCGCCGCGGGCGTGTCGTCGGCGGACGCCCAGGCCGCCGAGCCGGCGCGGGCCACGCCGCCGGTCCGACCGGCCGCCGCCCCGCTGGCGCAGCCGGCAGACGACAGCGCGCCGGACGCCACGGACGCCGGCCCGGCCGACGACTTCCGCCGGATCCAGGGCGTCGGGCCCAAGATGGCGGCGGCGTTGCAGGCCGCCGGGGTACGCACCTACGGCCAGCTCGCCGAACTGGACGAGGCGGCGTTGCGGGACCTGATCCGGGCCGCCGGCCTGCGTGCCGCGCCCAGCCTGGCGACCTGGCCCCAGCAGGCGCGGGTGCTGGCCGGTGCCACCGACGAGGCGGTCGCGGTGCTGCCCGGCGGCGACCAGGGCTGACGTTTCGACATCGAGCCCCTGGCCGGTGTTCCCACGGGGACGCCGGCCGGGGGCTCGATCCGTTTCGGGCCGCCGTCCACGATCGGCTCGATGGCCCTGAGCCGCCAGACAACGAAAGTGCCCTGAAGTCCGGGCAGGTCACCCCCGGTCGGGGGACGACCCGGACGAGTCCGGGCGGCGCGGCCGGCTGCTCGCTAGCGTCGGTCGAGGTGGACCGCACGGTCCGCCGCGTCGGCACCGCAGGAGCGACCGTGTCCCTCTCCGCGTCGGAGCCCGGGCCACGCGGGGCCCGAACGCCGGTACGCGACCCGGAGGCCTCGCGCCGGGTGACGCTGCTCGAACTCTTCTTCGACCTGGTGTACGTGGTAGCGCTCGCCCTCATCTCCCGTGGGCTCGTGCAGCAGCTCGACTGGCACCAGGCCGCCCAGGCGCTGGTCCTGCTTGCCGCTGTCTGGTGGACGTGGGCCATCACCACACTTGTCACCGACCTGTACGACCCGGAACGCACCGAGATCAAGATGCTGATCAGCGCGGTGATGTTCGGCGCGCTGCTGATGACGACAGCGATCCCGGAGGCGTTCGGCGCCCGCGGGATCGTCTTCGCCGGCGCCTACGTGGCGATCCACCTCGGGCGCGGGCTGTTCCTGATGCCCGCCGTACGGCACGAGCCGGAGTTCCAGCGCCGGGCGGCACGGATCTTCACCTGGTTCGCGGTGTCGGCCATACCCTGGATCGTCGGCGCGTTCGTCAGCGGTGACGCCCGGTTGGCCTGCTGGGCCCTCGCGCTCGCGATCGACTACGTCGGCTTCCGGCTCGCGTACCCGGTGCCCGGCCTCGGTGTGGTGCCGGAGGAGCAGCGCAACGTCACCGCAGAGCACCTGTCCGAGCGGTACCAGCAGTTCTTCATCATCGCTCTCGGCGACGCCATCCTGACCATCGGCACCATGTTCAGCCTGGCGCACTCCGAGTTGCTGAACATCAGCGGGTTCGCTGTGGCGTTCGCGACCACCCTGCTGCTGTGGCGGATCTACGTCCACAAGTCCGGTCAACTCCTGCCGCTTGCGATCCAGGCGGCCAGGTCACCGAGCAGGTTCCTGGTCAGCGCGCCGTACACCCATCTGGTGATGATCGCCGGAGTGGTGACCACCGCTTCCGGGTTCGACCTGCTGCTGCACGAACATCCCGGCCGCGTACCACCGGCGTCGGTGGCGGTGATCCTCGGCGGTCCGGCGCTGTTCCTGGTCGGTCGGGCCGCCTTCGAGTACGAGGTGTTCAGCCGGGTGTCGTGGTCCCGGCCGGGCGGTGTGCTGGCGCTGCTGACCATCGCGTCAGGGGCGCTGTTCCTGCCGTCGTTCTTCGCCTCCCTCGGCGCGATGCTGGTCCTGGCCGGCGTCGCCTACGCCGACTACCGCCGCAGTCTGGGCAAACCTCCCGAGGCGCCTGTCCCACCACACTGATGCGGGATCCGCGCCCCCGACCGGGCCGATCACCGCTCACACAAGCGCAGCCGCGTACTCCCGGACCCGCAGCCGTTGCCCGGCCGCGTCGCCGAGGCGGACCTGAAGGCCGAGCGGCGCTGCTGCCCGCCGTACGTCGTCCAGGTGCAGCGAGCCGTGCCGGTCCACGGTGAGCACCGGAGGTTCCTCCAGTTCGCCTTCCGGCGCGTGGAAGGAGAGCAGGGTCACCGAGGTGGTGCGATAGCCGGGGTAGGCGGCGCGGGCCGCAGCCTCGTCGCGGTGCACGAGCACCACCAGGTCGGCCAGGTGGGCGAAGTCGGCGGCGAGCGCCCCGGATTTCCAGTGCGCCGGCTCGTCGGGCAGCCCGGTGCGGTGGTGGGACCGGTTCGCCGAGGTGATGTAGAGGTGATCCGATCCGGTCTCGGCTAGTGCCCGCTCGAAGAAGGCGTTCGACGGGCAGGTCAGCCCCGGCGCGATGACCTGGGTGGTGCGCAGGCCACGGTCGACCTGGGTCAGATGCTCGGGCAGCCGGTCGGCGGCCGGGCCCCGGAAGCCGAACGGCCCGGCGCCGTAGAGCGCGTCCATCAGGGCCAGCACCCGCCCGGCCGGCAACCGGGGCGAGATCTGCGACCAGTCGAACATCGCCGGTATCCGGCAGACGCCTGTGGTGATGCTGCCGACCTGGTCGACCGGACGGCCTTTGGCCAGGTTGACCAGGCGCACAGTGGCGGCGTCCGGGCGGCTCACGATGGCGTAGAAGTTGGCGAACGCCACCGCGACGACCGCGCCACCTGCCAACGCGCGGGCGGCGACCGCAACGTCCTCGGGGCGGTCGATGTAGAGGGGCGGTGTCCGGGCGTCCATGAGTCCTCCTCGGCGGGGCCTCACGCAGTTCTACGTCCGGCGGCCCGCGCGGCGGCGGGATCGGTCGGCGATCCGATAGCCGCCGGCCGGTACGTGGTGCGGGTGGCCGATGCCGGTGCGGTACCGACGGGCCACGGGTATCGGCCGGACGGACGACCCACCGGGGTCGTGGGCGAGCGCCGTTAGCCGCGCGACCCGATTGGGTACAACCGGTGCACCTCAGATCCACCACATTCCTTCAGGAGGCAGCGATGCGCGGCACCTCGATACTCGGAGTTCTCGTCGTGATCTGGTTGGTGATCGGCGCTGTCGCCGCGGGCCAGCGGGGTTACTACAGCGGAGACGACACCAACTGCGCCGAGGCCGGCACCATCCTGGTCACCATCGTGGCCGGGCCCTTGAACTACATCGGCGCCAACCCCAAGGTCGACTGCAAGCTGCCCGAGCCGTCCAAGTAGGACACCGAGCGCCGCCGGCCCGCACCCCCTGCGAAGGGCGCGGGCCGTTTGCTGCCGCCCGGACGAGCGAGGGCTCGTCCGGGCGGCAGGCGGTGTTCGCGGGATGGTCGTCTGGTTCGACGCTCAGCGGAAGCAGCGTGCGATCGGCACCGCGCTGCCGTCGCAGTTTGTCGGCTCGTTCTCGACGACAACGCTCTCGTCGTCGATCTTGACCTGGGCGTGCTGGGCGAAGATGCCGCCCGGCTTCACCGTGGCGGCGTTGTGCGTGACCTTGCTGGTGTAGAGCGCCAGCGAGCCCGCTGTGGCGTAGATGCCGCCGCCCTTCGACGCCGCGCCGACAGCCTCGTTGCCGGTGACGTCGCTGCCGCGTACCAGCAGGTTGGACTTCTCGGCGTAGATGCCGGCGCCGAGACCGTGGGTGGTGTTGCCGTCGACCACGCTGTCGTCGAGCGGCAGCAGGCCCTTGACCGTGGAGATACCGCCGCCGTTGATGGTGGAGGTGTTGCCGCGGATGGTCATCTTGCGCATCACCAGCACCGCGTCGGAGTTGGCGGCGCCGCCACCGACCTGCGCTGTGTTGTTCAGCAGTTCGGTGTCGGAGACCTTGGTCCGGGCCGAGAAGCTGGCCATGCCGCCACCCTGCGCGGCGCTGTTCTGCGCGAAGCTGACGCTCTCCACCTCGGCCGCGCCCCGGTAGTTGCCGAGCCCGCCGCCGTAGCCGTTGGCGCTGTTGTTACGGAACTCGGAACGCTTCAACGTCAGCACACCGCCGTTGAGCAGGCCCCCGCCCTTGCCCGCGGCGCCGGAGGCGCTGTTGCCGATGAACGTGGAGTCGGTGACCACCATGTTGCCGTCGTTGAAGATGCCGCCACCGCCGCCCTCGGGCGACAGCGACGTGCTGTGGGTGACGGTGACCCGTTCCACGACGGCTGTCGCGCCGTGCACCACGTGCACGCTGCCGCCCTCGATGGCGGAGCGACCGTTGTGCAGCGTGACGTCGCGCAGGGTCAGCTCGCCGCCGTCGCGGACGGTGAAGAAGCGGAAGGGCGCGGCCTGGGCGTCGCGGGCGATGGTGGCGCCGACGCCGTCCACCGTGATGGGCTGGTAGATCACCGGCAGGCCGGCGGTGTCGTCGGCCGGGTTGTGCGGCGGCGCCTCGGCGTCACCGGGGGTCTCGGCGGCGTCGGCGGCCTCGCGCGCGTCGCGGATCCCGCCGTCGTACTGGTCGGTCTCGTGGAACGCCTCGCTGAGGACGTAGCGGCAGCGGGGCGCGAGCCGCAGCTCGCCGCCGCCCTGCGCGTTGGCCGTCACCAGGGCCGCCACCAGCTTCGCGGAGTCGCAGGGCACCTCGACCACACCGCGCTTGCCGGTGCCGGGGGTGGTTCGTGGGGTCCGCCCGGCGTCGTCGCGGTCCCGCTCCGGTCGGTCGCCGGGCCGTCTGTCGTCGTCGCTGGCCGCCGTGCTGAGCTGGGCCAGGCCCGGGAGCGAGAAGTTGCGGTCGGCAGCCGCGGCGACGCCCGCCACGCCGGCCGCCCCCACCACCAGGCTCCCGGCCAGGAAGCCGCCGGCTAAGAACCATCGGGATCGCCGTCTGGGTCGTGCCGGGTCTCCTCCTCGGTACGTGGACATCGTGGGTGCCTGCCTTCCTGGCTGCTCAACGTTGACCGCGCGCCGATCCGGGCGCGGGGTGCTCGACGTGCCGCCGACCACCAAAGGTCACGATAGGGCCGCAATATGGACAGGAAGGTGTGAACGTGAATAACGCTGCCATTCATCTTTTATGTCATCAGATGGTGTGCGCCTCACCCCCCGACGTGGATGCCCGGTCGCCGTAACGGATCCGGCTCGGTACGTCGGAGGATCTCCCGTACGACGGGCGGGGTGTCGCCCCGACCGAGGATCAGGTACCGCAGCAGGTGCGCGAGCGGTCTCCCCTCCGACCACTCGAAGTGCGCGTGCGGCCGGACCCCTGTGGCGTCGCGCAACGCCAGCAGGATCGCCGCTATCGCGTTCGGCGCGGCCGAACTGCTGGCCCGCAGCACCCGGAACCCGCCCACCTCGATTCCGCGCACCTCCAGCACCTGACTGAACTCCGACGGGTCCCCCACGTCGATCTCCAGGAACAGCACGTCGGCGGCCCCCGGCACCGGGTTGATCCCCCGCTGCCCGCGCTCCTTGATCGTGTACTCCTTCAGCGAGCCGGTCTGCCGCTTGTTCGCGATCAGGTGCAGCTGCCCGTCGTGCGCCAACGACTCGGCGATGAAGCGGCGGGCCGGCTCGTCGAAATCGATCCGTTCGGCGCGCAGCTCGGTGGTCCGGGTGACCCGGGAGATCAGCGACACCGCGATGATGCCGAGGATGAACAGCGCCGAGATGGTGATCCCGTCCGGCTTCTCGAAGACGTTCTCGATCAGCGCGTACAGCAGCACCAGGCTCAGCACGCTGAAGCCGACGGCGGCGCCACGCTGGCGGCGGCGGGCCGCCGAGATGCTCACCGCCACCGCGCCGGAGACCATCATCGCCAGAATGCCTGTCGCGTACGCGCCGGCCTGGGCGTTCACGTCGGCCCGGAAGGCGATGGTGATGGCGACGCTGACCACGGTGTAGACGATCACCACTGGTCGCACCGCCCGCGCCCACTCCGGGGCCATGCCGTACGAGGGCAGGTACCGCGGCACGATGTTGATCAGCCCGGCCATCGCGGAGGCGCCCGCGAACCACAGGATGAACACGCTGCTCACGTCGTAGACAGTGCCGAACGCCTCGCCCAGATAGGTGTGTCCCAGGAACGCCAGCGCCCGACCGTTCGCGCCGCCACCTGGGCGGAACTCCTCGGCCGGGATGAGCGCTGTGGTCACGAACGTCGTCGAGATCAGGTAGACCGACATGATCAGCGCGGCGGTGGTGAGCAGCCGCCGGGTGTTGCGGATCCGGGCCTCCAGGCGGGCCTGCCGGTCCGGCCCGTCGGCCGCCACCAGGGGCATCATGCTGACCCCGGTCTCGAACCCGGACAGCCCCAGCACCAGCAACGGGAACGCCAGCACGGCGGTGACGAGCACCTCCCCCGGGCCTGCGCCGCCCTCGGTCAACGCCGCGGTCCAGTTCGACACGATTGTCGGATCGGCGACGATCCGCGATACCGCGACCACCACGATCACCGCATTGAGCAGCAGGAACACCGCCACCAGCGGAATGGCCACCACAACCGCCTCGCGGAACCCGAGCAGGAAGACCCCGCCGAGGATGAGCAGCAGCACGACAGTGACAACGACCGGGACCACGGGGTCGTGCATGCTGTCCGGCAGGTACGGATTCTCCAGCAGGTGCACCGTCGCGTCGGCCGACGACAGGGTGATCGTGATGATCCACGAGGTGGCCACGAATCCCAGCAGCACCAGCACGAAGATCTTGCCCCGCCAGAACGGCAGCAACCGCTCCAGCATCGCCACCGAGCCCTGCCCGTGCGGGCTCTCCTGGGCCACCCGGCGGTACATCGGCAGCATGCCGAACAGGGTCAGCGCGACGATCAGCAAGGTCGCCAGCGGAGAGAGCGCACCGGCGGCCACCGCCGCGATGCCCGGCAGGTACGACAGGGTGGAGAAGTAGTCCACCCCGGTCAGGCACATCACCTGCCACCACGCGTGCCGACGGTTCTGGCCCTCGGCCGTCTCCGGGCCGGGCGGCTGCACCTGGTGTTGGAAGAGCCACCGGCGCAGCGGACTCGTCGGCGGCGTCGACCGGGCCGGGCTGGCGACCCGCTCGGGCACCACGACACCGCGACGGCCGCCCCGGTGCGGGCGGGCCGGGTCGCGGGCGGCGCGCAGCGACGGGTCCGGTCCGGCCGGTGTGTGGCGGCGGCCGCTCCAGCGTCGCGGTCTCGCCCGGTGCTCGTCAGCCATCGCCCGTCCCACCCTCGCAGGTTCTGATCCGACGGTAGGTGGTAGCCCACGACCCGAGCGGCGGAACCGGGGACGTGGATGACCTGCTCAGGGGTGGTCCGGTCCGCTTGGCAACCGGCTCGCGGGTGGGCCGACAGCGGTCACCGCAGTCGCCGTACGCCGGTCATCGCGCACCCGGCCGGGCGGCGGGTCGCGGTACCGGATCACCAGGCCGCAACGGGCCGGGCCGTGCGGGGCGGGGTCGGGCGGGCCGAGGTCGGGCGGCGGGCCGGCGCCGGGCCAGGACGGTCATGGCGCGGGCGTACCCCGTACCGGCCCGCCGACACCCTCGGGATTTCCCGCCCGCTCCCCCACCGCCGGCCGACACCCCCCGGGCCGGCCGACGGCGGCGGACGGTCGACACCCCCCGGAGCCGACCGGCCACCTCCCCGACGTGGTCATCAGACGACCACGCGGGGTGGGTGGAACGTGCGGGACGCGTCCCCGCGCTCCGCCGCCCCTCCACCGGGCAGAGCGCGGGGACCCCCCGTCTCCGGCTATTGCAGAAACGCCCCCAGGGGCGAGAGCAGCAGCCGGCCGAGCGCGGCGGCGTTCTTGTCCAACCGCCTGCGCTCACTCTCGTGGGCGGCCGGATCGTGCCGGCAGCGCCAGATCTTCTGTGCGTTGCGCCAGGCGACATCGCGTGTGTACTCGACCAGTTCCCCCTGGTACCAGTCGTCGATGTCGCCGTTGAGCATGTCGATGAGCAGTTGCCACTGCTCCAGGTAGCCGCGACGCAGACCGGGGATCTTGTCCGCGAAGATGTTGTTGATCTCGAGGTAGTCGTGGTGCTGGTCGCTGCCGTCGACCGGCTCCGACTCCAGGTGGTCGAACGTGGTCACCAACGCGAACGGCAGGTCGAAGTTGATGTGCGCGTTCACCCCCGCCGCCGCCGACGGCAACGGTCGGGCGTCCGGCCCGCGCATCCGCTCGAAGAGACACGACCACGCCTTCGGGGTGCCGGGGCTGGAGTCGGTCCACAACCGCAACGCGTCGAAGTACCGGGCGGCGAACTCGACGTCCAGCCGCGCCAGGAACACCGGGTCGATGAAACGGTCGTCGTACAGGCCGTCGAGCACGCTGCTCGTGATCGTCAGGTAGAGCTTGTTGAAGTCCGCCAGCGGGCAGCTCTCCTCCAACGGCGGCAGCCGCACCAGCATGTCCTGGAGTTTGGTGAGGTGATCGACCACCGCTGGCACGTCCGCGGGGTGATCGGCGAGCAGGTCGACGATGTCCCCGTGGACGGGCCCCCAGACCGGTTCGGTCATCTCTCCTCCATGCTTGTTGACGGCCGTAGCGCCGTCGACGGGGCTCAGCCTCTCAACAGGCACCCACCCTCGGAATCAGTAGAACGACGTATCCGGCGCGCACAGGCGCCACGCGGACTACGTACGTCGGTCAGGCGCGCCCAATGCGCAGCTGGATCGCGCTGGCCTGAACACGGGTGCGGACCTGGAGCTTGTCGAAGATGTGCGACACGTGCACGCCGATGGTCCGCTCGCTGATGAACAGACGCTGCCCGATCTCCTTGTTGGTCAGACCCTCGGCGACCAGGGCGAGCACCTCCCGCTCGCGCGCGGTGAGTGCGGCCAACTCGTCGTCGACAGGCTGAGCCGGTGCGGCACCCCGGCCAGCGGAATCGTCGCGTTCCTGAAGCGGCACCCGGGCCCGCCCGGCCAACTCCCGGATCTCCGAGGTCAGCGGCACCGCGCCCAACCCCTGCGCCATCTGGTGCGCCTCGCGCAGCAGCCGGCCCGCGGTGGCCAGCCGGCTGCGTCGGGCCAGCAGCGCCTCGGCCTGCCGCAGCCGCGAGTACGCCGCCGGGTAGGGATGGTTGCGGCGGTCCCACTCGGCGGCCGAAGCGGCCCACAGCTCCGGATCGCTGCCGTCCAGGCGGCTCACCTCGGCGGCGCACAGCGCCAGGAAGCCGTCCACCACCGACCGCACCGGCGGGGCCGCGGACGCGCTCTTACGCGCGACGCGTTCGGCCACACCATTCAGACGACGTACCGCAGTGGGGTCCACCGCCATGGTACGACTGGCGTGCGCCTCGGCCTCGGCGCGCAGGCCGTGCCAGACCAGCGCGGACAGGATCGTCACGTCGTCCGAGCGGCTCTCGGTCAGGCCACGCTGGACCGCCTGGCGTGCCACGTCGTGCCGGCCCTGCCACATCGCCAGCCCGGCGCGCAGAGTGAGCAGCGGGATGACGTGCCGGGCACCGCCGCCGGCGAGCACTGTCGCCACCGCGTCGAGATCCCGGTCGGCGGCCTCGATGTCGCCGTACCCCACCGACAGCCGGCAACGGGCAAGCAGCAGCTCGACGGCGTCCGCCCCGGACGGCCGGTGCCGCAGCGCGGCTGCCACCACCTTCTCCGCCTCGGCCCACTGGCCCACCCGGAACAGCCCATTCGTGGCGATGGCCAGCAGCCGCGTCTCCCAGGTACGGCCCAGACCCAGCTCGGCCACCCGCTCGGCGCCCCGCCGGGCCACCAGCACCCCCTCTTCGAGGATGTTCAGCGGCCCGGTCAGCAGCTCTGCGAGGTGCAGGTACGCGCACGCCACGTCCTCCGGCTGGCCGGCGCGCTCGGCGGTTTCGAGAGCCTGGCGCATGACCGCCAACCCGGCGTCTGGGTCCTCCAGGCAGGCGTCGCTGAAGCCCAGCGCCGAGCTGGCCAGCACCACCTCGGTGGCGGAGCCCTCCACGTCGGCGGCGAGTGCCAGCGCCTCCCGGGCACGCTGCCCGGCGTCGGCGTACCGGCCCAGGTGCAGCAGCAGCTCGGCGAGGCGTGCCGCGGCGGTGGCCCGGTCGCGCGGCGAGCAGTCCGCCGCCTCGAGCGCCCGCTGGTATTCCTCCTCGGCCAGCGCGGAGCGTCCCGCCGCCGCCAGGTAACGGGCGCGCTGGATGTGCAGTGCGCAGGTCGGCTCCCCGCCCTGCAACTCGGCAAGCTCCTCCAGCAGGGCCAACGCACGAGCGTGCTCCCCGCAGTGGTGGGCCGCCTCGGCCGCGTGGCCGAGCAGCTCGACCCGGTCCGCCGCCGGCGAGCCGGAGTCCTCGGCCAGCTGCAACGCCGCCGACCAGTGCCGGTGCGCCTCGGCGTAGCCGTGCAGCCGCTCGGCCTCCTGGGCCGCGGCCACCGCAGCCGGCAGGGCACGGGCCGGCTCGCCGGCCAGTCGCCAGTGATGCGCCAACCTGGCCTGGTGCAGCTCGCCCGGCGCGGCAGTCAGCGCCTCGGCGTAGCGCCGGTGGATGCCCGAGCGTTCGGCAGGCAGCAACTCGTGCGCCAGCACCTCGGCCACGAGACGGTGTCGCAGCCGGTAGCCGTCGTCGGCGCCGACCAGCAGCCGGTGAGCCACGGCGGCGCGGGCCGCGTCGATCAACTCCCCCTCCGGCAGCCCCAGCACCTCGGCAAGCAGCCAGTGCTGCACCGGCTCCACACCGGCGGCCACCGCGTGCACCACCGCGTGCGCGTGCTGCGGCAGCGCGTCGACCCGGTCGAGGAAGATCTCCCGCAGCGTCTCGGACAGCCCGTCGCGCCCGTCGCGCAGGTCGCGGGCCAACTCCTCGACGACGAACGGGTTGCCGCCGCTGCGCTGCCACACCTGATCGGCCGCCTCGCCGGGCAGCGCACTGCCCACCACCGCAGCGGCGAGCTTCTCCGTGTCGGCGCGATCCAGTGGGGCCAGGTCGAGCACCCGCACCGAGCGCAGCCGGCGCAGCTCGGTGAGCACCCGACGCAACGGGTGGGCGCCCTGCAACGACTCGGCACGCACCGCGGCCAGCACCGACAGCTGAAGGTCACCGAGGCCGGCGAGCAGGTAGAGCAGGAGCTGGCGGGTGCTGCGGTCGACCCACTGGAGGTCGTCAAGGATCAGCACCAGCGGTCGCCCCTCGGCGATCAGGTGCAACCCGCGCGACACCCGCTCCAGCAGGGCGCTCGCGCCGTCCGGGCCGCCGGTCTCGTCGGCGAACATCTGCAACAGGCTCCGCACGGCCGAGGAGGTGCGCGCCTGCGAGGCCGGCAGGTCGGCGTCGAAACGCCGCAGCGCCTGCAGGAGAGGGTGCAGCGGGGACGCGTCGCCGATGTCCAGGCAACCGCCGGTCAACACAAGTGCGCCCTGGTCGCGCAACCGGGCACCGATCTCGCCGAGGAGGCGGGTCTTACCTACACCGCTCTCGCCGGTGAGGAAGACGGCGGCCGTCTGCCCCTGTGCCACGTCACCGAGCAGGGCGGACCGAACCGTCTGCACCAGCCCGGCCCGGCCCACGAGCGGTGCGGTGTCCACATCGCTGGCCATGGCACGCAGCCTAATCACACGCCCCTGGACCGTTCTACGGCTATCTGCCGCTTGTGGTACTCGTCGCGTCGAGATTGCGACTAAAGGTTGCGTGTGGCCGACATACGTCGTTCGGCAGATCCCCGGTCAGCCCACGAATGCCAATCTCCGGAGGGTCATCAGCCGTCAGCAGGGAAGGGCCGGTGCGCTACCCATGATCACCATCATCGCCGACAGGTCGCGGACCGACCACCCACATTGGCCGGTACCCGCGGAGCGACGCACCGTCACCGTGCTGTTCGTGGACATCGTCGGCTCCACTGCACTTGTCGACAGGCTCGACCCGGAAGACGTCCGCGCCCTGCAACGCGCGTACTTCGACACCGTCGCCGGAGTCCTGCACCGCTGGCAGGGCGTTGTCGAGAAGTACGTCGGCGACGCGGTGATGGCACTGTTCGGGGCACGGAACTCCGACGGCTTCGACGCGTACCGGGCGGTGCGCGCGGGGCTGGAGATCCAGGCCGCGCTGGACCGTCACTCGACGGTCGGCGACATCAGGCTGCGGGTCCGCGTGGGCGTCGCCACCGGCGAGGTGGTGGTCGACCTGGGCGACGCGGTCAGCGGGGGCCACGGCGTCGCCAGCGGCGCGGTGATCACCACAGCGGCCCGCCTCCAGGAGTACGCGCCGCCAGGCGCCGTCGCGCTCTGCGCCACCACGGCCCGCGCCACCGCCGGTCTGATCGCCCAACGCCAACTGGCATCGGTGCCTGTCACCGGTCGGGTGTCGCCGATGCCGGTCTGGCATGCCGTCGGCCCGATACGTCCCAGCGCCGCCCGGCACGACGGGCCGCTGATCGGCCGCCGCCGCGAGTTGGCAACCATCTCCGAGCAGCTGATTCGGGCGCTGCGGGAACGCTCGCCCCGCTGGGTGTCAGTGGTCGGCCCGGCCGGTAGCGGCCGTAGTCGCCTGCTGCACGAGCTGACCCGGGCACTGCCCACCGTGGACGGTGTGTCCGTGCGGTGGTCCGTGGTGGGCTGCCCCCCGTACCCCGATCAGGTTCTCGCTCCGATCGCGGAGCTGGCCCGCAACCTGGCCGGGATCCGGCACGGCGACGGCCCGGCCACGGTCCGCAAACGCCTGACCGACACCTTGACGCCGCTGTTCGCACCGGACCGTGTCGCGGCGGCGGTACCCGCGTTGCAGCGGCTGCTGGCCGCCCCGGACAGCGGTGCCGACGCCCTGAACGGCGCGGCGATCTGCCGGGACGTCCTGCTGCGCCTGGCCGCCGACGGCCCGCTCGTCGTCGCCGTGGACGACGTGGACCGGGCCGCCCCGGTGGTGAGCCGGTTCCTGCACGCGCTGTTCAGCACCGCGACGGCGCGTGGGCTCCCGCTGGCGGTGCTCACCGTGCACCAGCCGCAGTGGGCCGACACCCGACCCGGCCCGGCCCGGCGGGTGACGATCCGGCCGCTGGCCACCGTGCAGTCCGGTCGGCTGCTGCGTCACCTCCTCGCCCGGGCTGGGCAGCCGGTCGCCCTTGTCGACCGGCTGCTGCCGCTGGTCGGTGGACGACCCGGGCACGCGGCCGCGTACGTGGCGGCGGCCACGACAGGCACGGACCCGACGGTGGGCGGGCTGCCCGAGGCCGTGCACCGGGCCGCCAGTGCGGAGTTGGACCGGTTCGGCGGTGAACACCGGGCGGTGCTGATGGCGGCCGGGACCCTCGACGGCGGGATCTCCGGCGCGGCCATCGACCGGGCGCTCGACTGGGCACCCGGGCGATCGGCAGCGGCGCTGCGTGATCTGGTCGCCGCCGGGCTGCTGCTCCCCCGCCGCGCTGGCGGATACGCCTTCACCGCTCCCGCGCTGCGCCAGGTTGCCGCCGAGCGGCTGCCCCGCGCGCTGCGGGCCGTCTTCGCCCGCCGGGCCGCCGACGCTCCGCGCCCGCACAGCGTCCTCCCAGTGGCCCGGCAGACCGACAGCCGCGCTGTCGACGTCCACCCGACCACCGTCAGCGCTGGCACCGTCCACGCTGGCACCGTCAGCGCTGGCACCGTCCACGCTGGCACCGTCCACGCTGGCACCGTCCACGCTGACGCTGTCAGCGCTGACGCTGTAAGCGGCTCGCCCGCGCGGCACGCCGAGGTCGTGCGTCTCAACACCGCCTTGGCCGACCCGGCACCGCAGCCTCGCCGTATGCCCGTCTCGACGGGCACCTCGTCGGCCGCGTCGAGCCGCGACATCAGCAGTCCGCTGAGCGTACGACGGCTCCGAGCCGTCGCGACGGCCGGTGCGACGCCGCCGGCCCGGACCATGCCCGCGTCGCACACCGACACGCTCACCGAGTTACGCCAGCGGGCCGACCGCCTCCCTGCCGCGAACCGTGCGGCGCCCACCGTGCCGACGTCAGCGGGACGCCTCGCCTCGGCCGGCGTCGGCGCTCCACCCGGTGGCACGCACGGCGTACCCGCTGTGGTGCCGGTCCATCCGCTGGAGGGCCTGGCCGCCTCCGCCTGACAGCCCGGCTGCGCGCCAACCGCACCACTGTGGGAGGAGGTGTTACCAGGCGATCGTTCAGTCGGCGGCCAGAAAGGCCAGCACCCGCGGCCAGGCCGCGTCGGCCGCGGCCGGGGTGTACTCGTCGAGGTCCGGGTCGGTGAACAGGTGCCCCGCGCCGGGATAGCCGAAGACGGCCAGGTCGGCGCCGGCGTCGGTCATGGCCCGCTGCCACTCGTCGACCTCGTCCGGCGTGTCGTACGGGTCCGGGTCGGCGAGGTGCAGCTGCACCGGCAGCCCGGGGCGAACCGCTTCCGGTGCGCCACCGGTGCCGTGCAGCAGGAGCAGGCCGGCGGCGGCGGGGCGTTCGGCGAGCAGCGCACCCGCGACACCGGCGCCCATCGAGAACCCGGCGAGCACGGTCTCCGGCGGGAGGTCCCGCAGCGCTGCGCGCGCCCGATCGAGCACCACCTCGTGACCGACCTTGTCGAGCAGCGCGAAGCCCTCCTCAACGGTGTCGGTGGCGGGCACGCCGTACAGGTCGGGGGTGGCGACCCGGTGCCCGGCGGCGCGCAGCCGGTCGGCGGCGGCGCGTACGGCGGGTCGCAGCCCGTACACCGAGTGGAACAGCACGACGTGTCGCATCAGGTCATCCTGCCGCAGCGCGACGACGATTCCGGTGTGGCCACGCGGGAGCGCGGTCAGGCCAACGCCGTCAGCCGGGCTACCAGTTCCGACGGCGGCGGCATCGCGGCGATCTCCCGGCTGACCTCCCCGGCGGCGATGCGGAGGCCGTCGTCGGTGAGCAGGCGGGTAAGCGTCGGCGCGGTGATGTCGCGGGGGCGCAGGGCCAGGCCGGCGCCCCGACGGGCCACCAGTTCGGCGTTGTGCCGCCGGTCCCCCGCGCCCACGGTGGCCAGTTGGGGCAGGCCTGCGGCGAGAGCACCGAGGGCACTGCCGGCACCACCGTGGTGGACCAGCGCCGCGCTCGCCGGCAACGCCTCGTCGAGCGGAATCCAGTCGACCACCCGCACGTTGCCGGGAAGCGACCGAGCCGACCGCGCGTCGGGCCGGACCAGCACGATCTCGGCGTCCACATCGGCGGCTGCGGCCACCACGGCGGGCATCGGTCCCCGGTCGCCGGGGCCGTTGAGGGTGCTGCGGGTGACAAGGATCCGGGGCCGCTCACCCGGCTCGCGCAGCCACGCCGGCAGCTCGCCGCCGCCGGCATAGGAGTCGTAGCGCATCGGCCAGCCGCTCTGGGCGGCCACGCTGGGCGGAGCCACGGCGAGCGCGGCGGCCGGCGGCGGCAGCTCGGTCAGGCCGTGCCGGCGCAGGGCGGCGCCGAGCCGGGCGGTGGTGGCACGGACCAGTTCCCGGCCGTCGAACAGGGCGTTCTCCTGGCGTACGGCCGGAATGTCGAGCCGCGCGGCGGCGATCGCTCCGGCGACCGCGAACGGCTCGTGCAGCACCAGATCCGGCCGCCACCGGGTGGCCAGCGCGACCACCGGGTCGGTGAGGTGGTCGTTGAGCGCGCCGAACAGCAGGCCGGCGCCCCGGGTGCCGGCGGTGCCGGCCAGCTCGGCGCGCGCGATCAGCGGATGACGGGGCAGGACCCGCAGCGCGATCCGGCCGAAGTCGAAGCCCGGCGCGATGTCGTGCACCGGCAGGCCGGCGTCGGCGGCCGCCAGCCCACCGCCACCGGTGGCCAGCAGTACGTCATGGCCGGCGTGGCGTAGTGCGAGAGCGAGCGGCACGAGCGGAAAGACGTGCCCGACCAGCGGGGCGGAGACCACCAGCACGCGCATGGACGCTGATCCTATGTCAACGGAGCTGGGGCCATCTGCCCGTGCGGCCCGGCCCACCTTTGCCGGCCAGGCCGCCAGATGCTGCCGTGCGAGGTGCGCCGGGCTGGCCGGGTGGCCAAACCCGGCGCACCTCTGATCATCGCCCTGCCATTGTCTAGCAGTTGCAAATAATGTGCAACAAGGTCTGGACAGGCGGCCGTGAGCGTAACTAGCCTCAGCGCCATGACTCCTTACATGATGGATTCCGTGGCGTGGCAGGAGAGCTGGGACCGCCAGCAGGAGGCGTTCATGCCGGACCGGGAACACCGGTTCACCGCCATGCTCGACGCCCTCGACGCCGTGGTCGGCGACCGGCCACCACGCCTGCTCGACCTGGCCGGCGGCACCGGCACCATCTCGCTGCGGGCGTTGGCGCGCTTCCCCGACGCCGAGGTGACACTGCTGGACCTGGACCCGGCGCTGCTCGCCATCGCGGGCGCGTCGCTGACCGGCCGGGCCACCATCGTCACCGCCGACCTCGGCACCCCCGAATGGCGCTCCGCGCTCCCCCACCAGGAGTACGACGGGGTGCTCACCGCCACCGCGCTGCACTGGCTGCCCGAGGACCGGCTCGCCACGCTGTACGGCGAGATCCGCGACGTCCT
The DNA here is from genome assembly GCF_049841715.1 of Micromonospora sp. DT41. NCBI lineage: Bacteria > Bacillati > Actinomycetota > Actinomycetes > Micromonosporales > Micromonosporaceae > Micromonospora > Micromonospora sp. DT41. The sequence goes on from NZ_JBNCKU010000010.1 coordinate 119,333, forward strand.
GCGACCGGGCGGGATCTTCGTCAACGCCGACCACATGCCCGACGGCGCCCTGCCCGAGCTGACGAAGCGGATGGCCGGACGGGCGCGCGAGCGCCGCCAGGCGCGGTACGCCGCCGGCGCGGCGCTGTCCTGGCCGGACTGGTGGGCACGGGCGGGCGCCGACCCGACGCTGGCCCCGCTCGTCGCCGAGCGGCACGCCATCTACCCGACCGGACACAGCCCAGAGTGGAACCCTGCGGTGTCGTGGCACCTGAAGGCGCTCACCGAGGCCGGGTTCACCGAGGTCGGGACGGTGTGGCGCGGCGGCTCGGACGCCGCCGTGGCGGCAGTACGCTGAGCAGTCGTGCCAGAGCCGCCCGAGCCACGTACCGATCCGGACGTCGACCTGCGGGTCCCCGCCGACCGACGGGAGTTGGCCGTCCATCCCCTGGCGGTGCTCGCCGCGATCGCGGCGGGCGGGGTCCTCGGCGCGCTGGCTCGGGCCGGTCTGCAACACGCCGCCCCGCATCCGCCCACCGGATTCCCGTGGGCGACTTTCGCTGTCAACCTGTCCGGCTGCCTGCTGATCGGCGTGCTGATGGCAGCGCTCGGGCACCTCGGCGGCGGGCACCCCCTGGCCCGCCCGTTTCTCGGTGTCGGCGTGCTCGGCGGTTTCACCACCTTCTCCACCTACGCGGTGGACGTCCAGCAGGCGATTGTCGCTGGCGCACCGGGCACAGCGGTGACGTACCTGGCGGCGACGGTGTTCGGGGCGCTTGCGGCGGTCGCCGTGGGCGACGCGGCCGCGTCGGGGCTGCTGCGGCGTCGGGCGGCCCGATGACCGTGCTGCTCATCGCGCTGGGCGCCGCCGTCGGGGCCCCGCTGCGCTACCTCGTCGACCGGACCGTGCAGTCGCGGCACGCCTCGACGTTTCCGTGGGGGACGCTGTCGGTGAACGTGGCCGGCTCGCTGCTGCTCGGCCTGCTCGTCGGCCTGCCTGCCGGTCCGGCGGTGAGCGCCCTGCTCGGCACGGGGTTCTGCGGTGCGCTGACCACCTACTCCACATTCAGCTACGAGACGCTGCGCCTGGCGCAGACCGGCAAGCGGCTCCTCGCGCTGGCGAACGTGATGCTCAGCGTCGCCGCCGGGCTCGCCGCGGCCGTCGCCGGCTACGCGCTGACCCGCGCCCTGCTCGGCTGACCACAGACCGCAGCCCGTACCGCAGACACCGATGCTCACCCCGCCGAAGACACCGAGGGTATATACGCGAGGTATACACTCGGGGTAGTCTCCTGCCATGAGCGTCCCACTGACCCTTCTCGGCCTCCTCGAACGGGAGCCCAGCCACGGCTACGACCTGAAGCGCGACTACGACGCCTTCTTCGGCAGGGGCAAGCCGCTGCCGTTCGGCCAGGTCTACTCCACCCTCAGCCGCCTGGCCCGGGACGGCAAGGTGGTGATCAGTGACGTGGCCCCCGGCGCCGGCCCCGACCGCAAGCGCTACATCATCACCGACCTCGGTGCGACCGAGGTCGAGCAGTGGCTGACCCAGCCGGTCGAGCCCGAGCCACACCTTCAGACTGTCCTCTTCGCCAAGGTCGTGCTCGCGCTGATGCTGGACCGGCCCGCCGGCGAATACCTCGACATGCAGCGCAGCGCCCACCTGCAACGGATGCGTGAGCTCACCGAGGTCAAGCGCGCCGGCAGTCTGGTCGACGCGTTGCTCGCCGACCACGGCCTCTACCACCTGGAGGCCGACCTCCGGTGGATCGAGATGACGAACGCCCGGTTGGACGCCCTGCGAAAGGCGGTACGGCAATGAGCGTGGTGATCGAAGCACGCGACGTGAAGCTCTCCTTCGGCCGGACGCCAGCGCTGCGTGGCGCCACCCTCAGCGTGAGCGCGGGCGAGATCGTCGCCGTCATGGGCCCGAGCGGCTCGGGCAAGTCCACACTGTTGCACTGCCTGGCCGGCATCCTCGTGCCCGACTCCGGCGAGATCCACTTCGCCGGCAGCCGGGTCGACACCCTCAGCGAAGCCGCGCGCAGCAGCCTACGCCGGGACCGCTTCGGCTTCGTGTTCCAGTTCGGTCAGCTCGTGCCGGAGCTCACCGCTGCGGAGAACGTCGCCCTGCCACTGCTGCTCAGCGGCGTCCGTCGGCCACAGGCACTCCGCCGGGCGTACGCCTGGTTCGAACGCCTCGGCCTCGACGGCATGGAGCAGCGCCGCTCCGGCGAGTTGTCCGGTGGGCAGGCGCAGCGCGTCGCCCTCGCCCGTGGCCTGGTCGCCGAACCGCAGGTGCTCTTCGCCGACGAGCCGACCGGCGCGCTCGACTCGCTCACCGGCGAGCAGGTGATGGACCTGCTGGTCAGCGCCGCCCGCGAGCAGGGCACCACAGTCATCCTGGTCACCCACGAACCCAGGATCGCCGCGTACGCCGACCGTGAGGTAATGGTCCGCGACGGGCGCGTGAACGCGCCGGACCGGATCGCCTCGTGATCGGCTTCGGGCTCCGCCTCGCCGTGGCCGGCGGTCGTGAGGCGCTCACCCGCCTGGCCGTCATCGCCGCGGCCGTCGCCGTCGGCAGCGGTCTGCTGCTGGCTACCCTCGCCGGGGTCAACGCCGTCAACTCCCAGCTCACCAGGTACGCGTCGATGTATCCCAGCGCCTCGGCCGGCGGCGACGCCGACCCGCTGTGGTGGTCGACCCGGGACGACTTCTTCCACGGCAGGCAGATCACCCGGATCGACGTCGCCCCCGCCGGGGCGAGCGCGCCCACCCCGATCGGCATCCCCGCCATCCCCGGGCCCGGGGAGTTCTACGCCTCGCCCGCGTTGCGGGAACTGCTCGCCACCCACCCGGCCGACCAACTGGCCGACCGCTACCCGGGGCGCGACCTCGGCACCATCGGCCCGGCCGGATTGGCCTCACCGGACGCCCTGCTCGTCGTCATGGGCGGCACCCCCGACAAGGTCGCTGAGTTGCCGCTGGCCCGGCAGGTCACAAGCGTCGGTGACGCGCCCGCGCTACCCGAGGCCACTGTGAATCTCATCCTGGGCGTGGTCGCCGGTGGGCTGCTGTTCCCGGTACTGATCTTCATCGGCACCGCCACCCGGCTCAGCGCCGCCCGCCGGGAGCAGCGCTTCGCCGCGATGCGCCTGGTCGGCGCGACACCGAAGCAGATCGGGGTCGTCGCCGCCGTGGAGGCGACCACAGCCGCCGTCACCGGCACCGCCGTCGGCTTCCTGCTGTTCTTCGCGTTCCGGGGATCGCTGGCGAGCATCCCGTTCACCGGTATGCCGTTCTTCCCCAGCGACATGTCACTGGGCATCCTGGACGTCCTGCTCGTCGCGCTCGGCGTCCCCGCTGGCGCGGCGGTGGCGGCGGCGGTCTCGCTGCGCCGGGTACGGATCTCGCCGCTGGGCGTCACCCGCCGGGTCACGCCACGCCCACCTCGCGCGTACCGGCTGATTCCGCTCCTGCTCGGCGTCGGCGTGCTGGTGTTCGCGCTGGGCTACCGGCCACCGACCTCCGACGGTCAGGCGGCGGTGTTCCTGCCCGGTCTGCTGCTCATCATGGCCGGACTGGTCCTGGCCGGCCCCTGGTTGACGATGCTCGGCGCCCGCCTCATGGCCCGGTACGCCAGCCGACCGGCCACCCTCATCGCCGCGCGACGCCTCGCCGACAACCCGAAGGCCGGCTTCCGGGCCATCAGCGGCATCATGCTCGCGCTCTTCGTCACGACAGTGGCCGTCGGCGTGATCACCACTATCGTCGACAACCGCGGGCCGGCGCCGATCGGCTCGACGGCGGCCGGCACGATGTCGATGGACTTCGGCGGGAAGGCGCCGACAATGCCCGCCACGCTGCTCACCGACCTGCGCTCGGTCACCGGTGTACGGCACGCCTCAGTGGTGCTGGAGAACCCGGACATGCGTACCGCCAGCGAGTCCGGTCTGATCGCGTGCGCCGACCTGCCGAGCGCGTACGGGCGGTGCCCCTACGGCGCGGACGTCGCCGAGGTGGCGTCGGGGCTCGTCCCCTTCCGGGAGACGGCGTCGTCCACAAGGGTCTGGAAGGCCGCGTCGGTGCCACTCGATGAGCTGCAACGGCTGCCGGTGATGTCGATCGTCGTCAACACCGACGGCTCCGCCGCTGCCGTCGAGCGTTCGCGTACCGTCCTGGAGACCGCCCTACCGGCCTTCCGGGTGGCGCCGAACGTGCCTGGTGACTTCGAGTCGGCGTTCGCCGACACGCTGCGCGGCTGGGGGCAACTGGCGAACGTCACAATCATCGCGAGCCTGGCCCTGGCCGGGTGCAGCCTCGCGGTCAGCGTGATCGGCGGCCTCAGCGAACGCCGACGCCCGTTCAGCCTGCTGCGTCTCAGTGGCGCGCCGGTGCGGGTCCTACGCCGGGTGGTGGCGCTGGAGAGCGCCGTACCGATGCTCGCCGTCGCTGCGGTCGCCATCGGCATGGGCCTGGTCGCCGCGCACCTGTTCCTGCGGGCACAGATGGGCTACACGCTCATCGCGCCGGGGCCCGGCTTCTACCTGATCGTCGTCGTCGGGTTGGCGGCGTGCCTCGGCATCATCGCCTCCACCCTGCCGCTGCTGGAACGCCTCACCGGGCCGCAGACAGCCCGCAGCGAATGAGCGTCAGTGGCCCGGCGGTCGGGAGAGCGACCACCGGGCCACTGACGTATGCGCCTCAGCGGGCGTGGCGTTCCGGGTGCGCCCGGTTCCACACCCGCATCCGCTCCGGGTAGCCGGTGCGGGCGGCCTCGTACAGCGGCACCGCGTGCTTGCGGGCGATGTCGCCCGCCGCGCGGGGCGTGCCCGTCCGGCGGCGGATCCACTCGCCGTCGTGCGCGATAGCCATCACCGTGGTGTCGGTAGCGGTGGTCTCCGGCTCCAGGTAGAACTCCACACCCTGCCGACTGGTGACGAACGCCTCCAGCGCCGCGAGGTCCTCCCGGGTCGCCTCCCGATCCAGCTTCGTCGGGGTCGCTCCGGCGTCCCGGGAGCGTCGACTGAACCAGCCCATGCCCCACCCCTCTCCTCGACGACCTCCAGTGCACCACCGAATCCTGGCAATATGCTGCACGCCGGGTGGGAGTGAGCTGGTCAAGCTGCGGATGGAACCTCCCCGGCGCGGGCGGTGTCATGAGTGTGATCCCACCGGAGGCCCTCCTGGACGACGACGTGCTCGTCACCCGCGCTCGGGCAGGTGACCTTGAGGCGTACGACCTCCTGGTCGCCCGGCACACCGCGTCCGCGTACCGGACGGCGGTGCTGCTCGGCGCGGGCTCGGACTCCGAGGACGTCGTCCAGGAGGCGTTCGTGAAGGCCCACCACGGCCTTGCCCGCTACCGGGGCGAGTCGTCCTTCCGGGCGTGGCTGCTGGCGATCGTCGCCAACGAGACCCGGAACCTGCACCGGACGCGCTCCCGCCGCGACGGGCTCGTCCTGCGGGCCGCGGCGGCGTACCCGGCGTCGGAGATCACCGGGGATGACGCCGTCGACGCGGTCCTGGCCGGGGAGCGCCGCGCCACGCTTGTGCAGGCCCTGCGCCGACTGCCGGACCGGGATCGCGAGGTGATCGTCTGCCGGTTCTTCCTCGACCTCAGTGAGGAGGAGACGGTGGCGATGCTTGGCTGGCCCCGGGGCACTGTGAAGTCGCGGACGTCGCGGGCACTGGCGAAGCTGCGCGGCCTGCTCGACGGTGCGGAGGTCCGCCATGGGTGATCTCGAAAGGGAGCTGCGCGACCTCTCGGCCTGGTTGGAGACACCCGACGCGCCCGACCTGACAGCCCGCGTACGCGCACAGCTCACGTCGGCCGTGCCCCACCGACGCCGGTGGCGCCGGTACGTGGCCGTGGCGCTCGTCGCCGTGCTGGTGGCGGTGCTGCCGCCGGGGCGGGCGGCGATCGCCGACGCCGTCGCCGGGTTGCTGCGCTTCGCCGGAGTCACTGTCGCCACGTCGCAAGGCCCGGAGGCGCCCACCGGCACTCCGTCGCCGTTGCCGGCGCAGCGGACCACAGCCCTGGACGAGGCGCAACGGGCGGTGCGCTTTCCCATCCGACTGCCGGCGAAGCTCGGCGTACCCGAGCAGGTGCTTGTCGCCGACCCCGACGGCGCGGGCAGGTACCGGGTGGCGACGCTGCTCTACGACGGGGGCGCGCTGCGCGTCGACGCCTTCGACGGTCGTCTCGACGTGGCCTTCCACAAGCGGGTCGGCAGCCCGACCGTGGAGTGGACGCAGGTCCACGGTGACTTCGCCGTGTGGGTCGACGGCCCGCACACGCTCGCCTACGTGGACCGGGCGGGGACCGTTCGGATGTCGACCGCCCGGCTCGCGGCCTCGACCCTGATCTGGCAGGACCATGGCGTGAGCTACCGGCTCGAAGGCGATCTCACCAGAGCCGAGGCGGTCGGGATCGCCGAGTCGCTCGGTTAGCGGAACCCGCCGCGTCCGGCCGGTGTCGCCCTGGTGAGACGCGCGTCGACGCGTGCCGGGAAGGAGCGAGATGGGTTCCAGGGGCAGAGTTCTGCTGGCGTCGGTCGTCCTGCTGGCGGGCTGCACGACAGGCCAGTCGGCCACGCCGGACGGCCCGGGGGCAACAGGCTGCGGCTCGCGGGTCGAAACAGGCGCCCTGCCCGACTGGGCGGACGCCGGTTTCAGTGGGGACGCCCGCGCTCCGCACGTCCTCGGCGCGAAGGGCGACATCGCGGCAGTGCTGTTCGGCCACCCACTGGCGCAGGTCCGGCAGGACGGGTCGAGCAACAAGATCCTCTGGGTTGCCCGTACGTCCACCGACGCGCTGTCGGCGCCGCTGACGATCACCGCAACCCTCGACGGCACCGACACCAGGGTCATCCGGGAGGTCGCCGGCGGTCCCGGCCCGTCGATCATCGACCCGCCACGGGCCGGTTGCTGGCGTCTCGAACTCCGCTGGGCCGGCCGCACCGACACGATGGACCTGGTGTACGCCGAACGGATGCCCTGACCGAGAAGCGGGAGGTACTACTCACTCCCTGCCACTCTCAACATATATCGCAGGCGGGGCCTTGTGGCAAGACCCGGGTGATGCCCCAGAATTGCCCGGCCAACGCCCTAACCTGCGGAAATGGGAGCCACAAGAATGCGGCCTGATGCCGTGAAGCCCTCGACCACAAGCGTGTTCGACCTCCCCGACCGCCTGCGCGCCAAAGCCGACCCGACGCTGATCGGCGCGGACGAGCAGCACTTCGCGGCCATCGCGCACAGCCTGGAGCAGACGGCCACCGACCTGTCCGACCGCCTCGACACCGCGCGCAGGGCACCCGCCGGCAAGGGCCGGCAGGCCTCCGACCGCGACCAGGAGGTCCGCCGGTTGACAAGCCGGCTGCGTACGCTGCGGCGCTTCGGTCTGGACCTGTGCCTCGGACGCATGGTGAGCGCCGACAACCTCCAACCGGTGTACGTCGGACGACGCGGCCTCACCGACAGCGACGGCCGACAGTTGCTCCTCGACTGGCGCTCCCCCGCCGCCGAGCCCTTCTTCGGGGCGACCCACGCCAACCCGATGGGCCTGGCGAGCCGCCGCCGGTACCGCTGGACACTGGGCCGGATCACCGACTACTGGGACGAGGTGTTCAGTCCCGACGGGTTGCAGGGGCACGTCGCCCTCGACGACCAGTCCGCCTTCATCGCCAGCCTGGGCAGCAGCCGGTCCAGCCGGATGCGGGACGTCCTGAGCACCATCCAGGCCGACCAGGACGCCATCATTCGCGCCGGATCCAGCGGCGCACTCGTCGTCGACGGCGGCCCGGGCACGGGCAAGACAGTCGTCGCGCTGCACCGCACCGCCTACCTCCTCTACGCCGACCCGCGCCTCGGTCACCGCCGGGGCGGCGTGCTGTTCGTCGGCCCGCACCAGCCCTATCTGGCGTACGTCGCCGACGTCCTGCCCAGCCTCGGCGAGGAGGACGTACAGACCTGCACCCTGCGCGACCTCGTCCCCGAGGGCGCCGGGGCGACAGTCGAGACCGACCCCGATGTGGCCCGGTTGAAGTCGTCAGTGGAGATGGTGACGGCGATCGAGGCGGCCGTCCGGTTCTACGAGGAGCCACCGAACACGGCGATGACCGTCGAGACCGACGACGCCGACCTCAGGCTGAGCGCCGACGACTGGGCCGAGGCGTTCGACGCGGCCGGACCGGGCACGCCGCACAACGAGGCGCGCGACGAGATCTGGGAGGCGCTGCTCACGATCCTCGTCGACAGGTACGACGGCGACGAGCCGGAGGGCCTGGTTCGCGGCTCGCTGGCACGCAACCGGGACCTGCGGACGGCCTTCAACAGCGCCTGGCCGCTGCTCGACGCCGCCGACCTCGTCGGAGACCTGTGGTCGGTGCCTGCCTACCTGCGCAGGTGCGCCCCCTGGCTCAGCCCTGACGAGGTCCGCACGCTCCAGCGCGGCGACGCCCGAGCGTGGACGGTGGCCGACCTGCCGCTCCTGGACGCCGCACGGCAACGGCTCGGCGACCGGGAGGCGTCCGGACGCCGGCGCCGGCACGACGCCACAATCGCCGTCGAACGCGAACGCATGGCCACTGTCGTGGACGACCTGATCGAGGCCCACACCTACGACGACGGTGAAGGGGTCCTGTCGAGCCTGCGTCAACTGGACCTCCAGGACGCCCTCGTCGACGAGGCCGCGCTGCCCACCGTCGAGCCGGACCTGCTCGCCGGCCCGTTCGCGCACATCGTCGTGGACGAGGCACAGGAGCTGACCGACGCCGAGTGGCAGATGCTGCTGCTGCGCTGCCCGTCGCGGAGCTTCACGATCGTCGGGGACCGCGCCCAGGCCCGGCACGGGTTCACCGAGTCGTGGCGGGAACGACTCGAACGGATCGGACTGGACCGTGTCGACCTGGCCTCGCTGAGCATCAACTACCGTACGCCGGCAGAGATCATGGCGGAGGCCGAGCCGGTCATCCGGGCCGTGCTGCCGGACGCCAACGTGCCGACCTCGATCCGACGCGACGGCGTCCCCGTCGTACACGGATCGGCTGTTGATCTGGATTCGGTCCTCGACACCTGGCTCGCCGCGCACGACGAGGGCGTCGCCTGCGTCATCGGCGATCCCACATTCACCGCGACACCCCGCGTCCGGTCGCTGACCCCGGCACTGGCCAAGGGGCTCGAATTCGACCTTGTCGTGCTCGTCGACCCCGACACGTTCGGCGAAGGCATCGAAGGGGCTGTCGACCGCTATGTCGCCATGACCCGCGCGACCCAGCAACTCGTCATCCTCACAAGCTCCTAGGCTGCGGGCGTGGACGTGCGGGAGGCGGCGGCGCGCAACAACGCCGAGTGGTGCGACGTCGTCTGCGGCAGTCACGGGGTGGCCGGCTGGTTCGACGCCGACGCCTGGTCGACTCCCCGCCGCTCCCCGACCTGGTACCCGGACGCCGTCACGCTGCGCCCCGGCGTCGACGCCGACGCCCTGCTGGCCCGGATCGACGCGGGGCCCGGCGCGTCGGTGAAGGACAGCTTCGCCGACCTCGACCTCGCCGGGCACGGCTTTGAGGTGCTCTTCGACGCCCAGTGGATCCACCGCCCACCGACGGACCCTCCGGCCGGACCGCTGCTCACCCGGGTCACGACGCCGCAGGGATTGGCCGCGTGGGCTGCGGCGCACGGCGGCGGGGACCTGTTCCGGCCCGCCGTGCTTACCGACCCCCGGGTACGGGTGCTGGCGCGGTACGACGATCGGGGCGAGGTCGTCGGCGGCGCGGTGGTCAGCGGCGATGGCGTACTCGGCGTCTCCAACCTGTTCGCCGGCACCGACGGACCCGACGAGATCTGGCGCGGCGTGCTCGCCACAGTGCCCGGGCTGCCGCTCGTCGGCTACGAATCCGGCCCGGACCTCACCCCCGCGCTCAAAGCCGGCTTCACAGCGGTGGCACCCCTACGAGTCTGGCTCCGCAAGCCCTCCCCCAGCCCCCTCAGCCCCCCCCCCTCAGCCCCGGTGATCATGAGGTTAGCGGCACGACACGCCGGCACCGACGGACGCTAACCTCATGATCACCGGGGTGAGAGCGGGCGGGGGCGGGGGCGGGGCAGGGCGGGGGGTCAGGTTAGGAGGGTTAGGTCTTCTTTGGTCAGGGTTAGGGCGGCTGCGGCGATGTTGGTTTCCAGGTGGGCCGGGTCGCTGGTGCCGGGGATGGCCAGCACGTGGGGGCCCTGGTGCAGGGTCCAGGCCAGACGTACCTGGTGGGGGGTGACGCCGTGGGCACGTGCGACGGCCTCGACGGCCTCGCCCTGCTCGGCTCTCGCGCCCGCCTCCCGACCGGTGCCGGCAAGCGCGAAGAACGGCACGTAGGCGATCCCCCGGTCACCGCAGAGCTTCACGAATGCGTCCTGCTCCCGGTAGGCGTCCACGCCGTAGTTGTTCTGCACGCAGACCACCGGCGCGATGCCCGCCACCTCGTCCAGCTGCTCGGGTCGGACGTTGGAGAGCCCGAGGTGCCGGATCAGCCCGGCGGTGCGCAGCTCGGCAAGCGCGCCGAAACGGTCGACAAGCGGCACCGGCCCCGGGCCCCGGCCGAGGCGCAGGTTGACAACGTCCAGCTGGTCGCGGCCGAGCCGCCGCAGGTTCTCCTCGACCTGGGCCCGCAACTGCGCCGGGGTGTACGCCTCGGTGAACCCGGCCTGCGGGTCGTACCCGAAGCCGACCTTGGTGACGATCACCAGATCCTCCGGGTACGGGGCGAGCGCCGCGCGGATGAGCTCGGTGGCGTACCGGGCGGGGCCGGTGCCCACCCGGAGCGTGCCGCCGGGTGAGACGTAGAAGGCGGCAGTGTCGATGTGGTTGACGCCCAACTCCACGGCGCGGCGCAGCAGGGCGATGGCGTGGTTCCGGCCGGGGTTCGCGGTGATCCGCATCGAGCCGAAGCCCATCCGGTGCACAGTACGGTCGCCCAGCGTCCAGCTGCCCGCCGCGGCGGCACTGATCTCGTCGGTTGGCATTCGGCGAGGTTAGCCAGCACGGGTGCGGGGCGCAGTCGGCCACGCACCCGATACCGCCGAGCGTCGATCCGGGTTAGTTTTGGTGTGCTGAACCGGACTGTGGCTGGCGCAGCACCGGCAGCAGCGCCAATGTCGGCAGCAGCAGCACCGGCACCACAAGCAGGGCGCGCAGGATGCCGACGTGGTCACCGAGCAGCCCCAGCAGGGGCGGGCCGGCAAGGAACGCGGTGTAGCCGATCACCGCGACCACACTGACGCGCACGGGCGCGTGGGCTTCCTCGTCGGCAGCCGCGCTCATCCCGACCGGGAAGCCCAGCGACGCACCGAGCCCCCACAGCGCGACGCCGACGATCGCCAGCGGCCCCGAGCCGGCCAGCACCGCCAAGCCCGCGCCGAGGACGGCGAGCCCGATTGTGGTACTCAGCACCGGCACCCGGCCCCAGCGGTCCAGCGCGATCGTGCCCGCCGTACGCCCGAGGGTCATGCCGACGACGAAGACGCCGAAGACCGCCGCTCCGGCTGCCTCGCTCAGGTCCCGGCCGTCCACGAACGCGACAGCCAGCCAGTCGTTCGCGGCGCCCTCGGTGAACGCCGCCACCAGCACGAACAGCCCGATCAGCAGGGTGCGCGGCTCCCGCCAGGCGGCGAGCTGGGCACGACGACGGCCGGCCGGAGTGGCGTCCGCCGTGCCGCCCTCCGGGGTGTGGGCCGACGACGGCAGGTAGGCCCGCGTGGCAAGCACCGTGCCGGCCAGCACCACCACTGCCACCGCGCAGAGGTGCGCGCCGACCGCCACGTCCAGGCGGGCCGCCAGGGCGCCGAGGCCCGCTCCGGCCACCGAACCGAGGCTCCACCCGGCGTGGAAGCGGGGCATGATGGTGCGTCGCAGACGCCGTTCCACAGCAGCGGCCTCGACGTTCATCGCCACGTCGCAGGCACCGGATCCGTAGCCGAAGGCAACCAATCCGACCGCGACGACGACGAACGAGCCGGTCAGGGTCGCGCCCAACCCCGCCACCGTCAGGCCGACAGCGACCAGCACCGTGGCCAGCCGTACGGTGCGGGCGGTGCCGAGGAGCTGGGCGAGCAGCCCGGAGGTGGGCATGGCGAGCAGCGCGCCGATGCTCATCGCCAACAGCAGCAGACCGAGCCGCCCGGCGGAGAGGTCCAACGCCTCACGGACCGCCGGCACCCGGGAGAACCAGCTGCCGACGGCGAGGCCGTTCAGGGTGAAGGTGACGGCGACGCCGTTTCGGGCGAGCTTGACGGCCTGCGGCGGCAGGCCGGCGGCCGGGCCGGCAACCGAGCTGGTGGGGGCGCTCACTGGGGGTGGTTCCTCTTCCTCGACGGTGATCTCCTGGCACGATCGCACACCTGAGAGCGCTTCCACCACAAGCGTGTGACCGCCCTTACCAGCAACGCCACGGCCGGGGGATGATTCCATGCAGGCGCACGTCTGCCCAGCACGGGCGCCACGGGGAGGGCACCATGACGACAGCCGCACACCGCTCGGCCACGCTTGACGACGTCGCACGGGCCGCCGGGGTGTCACGCTCCACGGCCTCCCGGGTGATCGCCGGTACGGGGTTCGCGTCGCCACAGGCGCGGGAGCAGGTCGCCGCGGCTGCCGACCAGCTCGGCTACGTGCCCAACCAGGCCGCGCGCGCACTCGTCCGCGGCCGAGGCGTACGACTGGTCGTTGCCGTCGCGGGAACCAGCGAGGCGGTGCTCGACGACCCGTACGTCCACCGGGTCGTCGGTTCGGCCGCCCGGGTCTGCGGGCCGGCCGGCGTCGGGGTGGCGCTGCACTGGCTGCCGCTCGGCGACCTGACCGGCCTGGACCGGCTCGCCCGGGACCGCAGCGTCTGCGGTGTGGTGCTGGTCAACACCACCGAGGACGTGCTGGACGCCGTACCCCGGTCGTTGCGTGGTCGGGTGGCCTCGATCGGCATCGGCTCGGCGACGGTGCCGTCGTTCGACGTCGACAACACCGCCGGCGCGGGCGAGGTGCTGCGCCACCTGTACGCCACGGGTCGCCGCCGGATCGCCATGGTGGCCGGGCCGCACTGGCTGCCGTGCTCCCGACGCCCGGTGCAGGCGTACCGCTCGTTGATGCGCCAGGCCGGTCTGCCCGAACGTGTGCTGCCCGGTGACTTCACCGCCGCGCGTGGTCGGGTGGCGGCCGGTGAGGCGCTGCGTCGGTGGCCGGACGTCGATGCCATCTACGCGATCAGCGACGAGACGGCGCTCGGGGTGATGGCGGCGCTGCGTGACGAGGGTGTCCGGGTGCCCGGCGATGTGGCGGTGGCAGGCTTCGACGACATCCCCCTCGCCGCGATGACCGCTCCGGCGCTCACCACCGCCAGTCATCCGGTGGGCACGATCGCCACCGCCGCAGCCACCGCCGTGCTGGCCGGGCGTCCGGCCGCGCCGGTGACCCTCTTCCCGTCCGCCCTGGTGGCCCGGGTCAGCGCCTGACGTCAGCAGGAGCCTCACGGGGTGCCTCCGTTGTCGGACGTCAGCGGCGGGGGGCCACAGCGGCGTACTCGGGTGAGGCGAGGAAGTCGGTGAGCACCTCGACGGTGCCCGGGGTGTAGGGGCGGCCGTCGAGCACCTCGTCGCCGGGCACGAAGACCATCGCCGCTCCCTCGCCGAGCACCACGTCCTCCTGCCGGGCCCGTGTGGAGCCGAGGAAGTAGTGCACCTCCAGGTTCAGCTCGGGCATCGACTGCACGGCGAGCGGACGCAGCGGCGCGTCGGCGCGCAGGCCGGTCTCCTCCCACAGCTCCCGCTCCGCGGTCTGCTGCGGGGTCTCCTCCGCCTCGCCGTACCCGCCGGGCAGCCCCCAGACGTTGGGGTAGAAGGTGGCGTTGCCGTCGCGCAGTTGCAGCAGCAGCCGCCCGTCGGAATCCACAAGCAGCACGCACGCGTTCATGGCCACCCCGGCAGCCTATGCCAACGGGTGCCCCGAGGGCGGGACGGGCGGCGCCAAAATAACACTCGGCCCAAAAGCTCCAGGATAGACAATCACGCTGGGAACGGCCTCATCCAAATGTGACAGCCGGCCGGTAAGATCGGCGACTGCGTTGTGACCGATCGCTGACTGCTCGTGGTGAAAGCGATCACACACACTGACTCCATGAACAGGAGATTCAACCGCGGTAGGGCACTCCGCGTCGCGGTGTGCCTCCTTCTTCTCGCCGCCCTGAGCAGCTGCATGCAGCTCAACATGGGGCTCACCGTCAACGCCGACGACACTGTCGACGGGCAGTTGCTGCTGACCGCCCAGAAGTCCCTGCTGACCTCGCGGAACAAGAACGTCTCGGCGGCCTTCGCGGAGCTGCGGCAGAACATTCCCGCGCTGCCGCCGGGCGAGGAGACCACCTACGAGGACAGCAAACTCTTCGGCACCCAGATCAGTTATCGCAAGGCACCGCTGGCGGGCTTCGACAGCGAGAGCGTCAAACTCGTCCGGGACGGCGATTTCTACCGCTTCACGTTGCCACTCGACCCGAAGCGATACGGCGGAAAAATCGCCCAACAGAATCCGCAACAACAGCAGGCTTTCCTCAGGTTGATGTCATTCGAGATCTCGGTGACATTTCCTGGTCGGGTAATCGACACCAATGGCACTGTCAACGGGCGGTCGGTCACCTGGAAGGTCGACTCCAACCAGGACAAGCCGACCGAGTTGCGGGCCGTCGCCGAGGCGCCGCCCCGCCCCTCCGGCTCGCCGGTCGCCGCTTCCGGCTCGGGCGGTTTCCCGTGGCTGCTCGTCGTCGGCGGCGTACTCCTGGTGCTGGTGCTCGCCGCGGTGGGCGTACTCCTGCTGCGACGTCGACGCCCGACGGCGCCGGCCGCCGCCGCACCGGCCGGACCTGGTCCGACAGCGCCGGGCCCGCCTGCGGGCTCACCCGGCTGATCCATCCGGTGGCCGGCCCTGCCGGCCGCGCCCGGCCCCGGCCTCGCCGACGGCGTCGCCCCGCGACGACGGCGACCGGCACCGGTGCTCCCACCCGGGAGCACCGGCCCTCACCACCACCACAATCCGGTCGCACCATCGCAGAAGAGGGGGATCGCTGTGAACGATCTCTTCACCTGGGCAGCCCTGGGGACAATCGCCGGCGCGAGCGCCGCCACCCTGCTGGCCACGAACGTCATCGGCGGGCTGATCGGCCCGAGCGGCGACAAGCTCCGCAAGTGGATCGCCATCGCCGTCGCGCTGCTGCTGTCCTACGTGACAGCGGCGTTCGCCGACGACGCCGGCGGCGAGAAGTGGATCATCGCGTTCTTCAACGCGCTTGTCATCTTCTCCGCCGCGCTCGGCGTCAACCAGTTCCCGCCCGGCAACCGGCAGGCGACCCAGGCGTCGCCGACCCAGGTCGCGCAGGGTCGTGAGCCCCGTGTCTTCCGTTCGTGGGTCTGAGGGGATGTCGTCATGATCTTCGGAATTCTCAGCGCGGCGGCCCTCGTCGGCGCCAGCGCCCTCTTCGGCCTCCTGGCCGGCGGCCCGGTCGGCCTGCTCATCGGCGCCGTCGTGGGCCTGCTCGTCGGCGCGGTGTTCGGCTGGGCGGTGGCCTCCGCCGGGGTGTACGCCTCCGACGCCCGCGGCATCTTCCTCTTCGTCGTCGACCACACGTGGAGTCTGCTGAACACCGTCGTCGGGGCGATCTACCTGGCCGTGCACCTGGTCTTCGGCCACTCGCTGGACCGGCCCACCTCACTGGGCAGCGGCCGGGTCAGTGTGATGGAGGGCGTCTCACCGCGCTACGCCACCACCATCGGCACCGTCTGCGCCGGCTCCAGCTCCGGCATCCAGCGACACGAGGACGTGCACATCTTCCAGGCACGCCTGCTCGGGCCGCTCTACATCCCGCTGGTGCTGGCGAACTACGTGCTGTTCACCATCGCACCTATCTGGCTGCTCTACCACGACCACACGAACGCCCCGATCAACCGTTTCACCAGGTACTTCGAGATCGGCGTCTACCCACACGTGTGGAATGAGGCAATCGCGTACCGGATCCAGGGAACGCCACCGCGATGAGCAGCGACGGGCGCGGACCGATCGCGACGGCCACCGCCGAGCTGGCCGCCTGGCTTGCCGGCGCGGCGGGGGAACCCGTTCCGATCGGCCCGCCCCGCACCGACGGCGACGCCGCCGGGCTCACCCTCTGGCCCCTCGAACTGCGCCCGGCCCGGCAGACCCGCTCCAGCGGGGCGGTCCGCGAACCGTACCGGTTCACGATCCGCTACCTGCTCTGCGTGATCGGGCCGGCCGGGCTGGACCACCTCGACCGGGTGCTCACCGCCGCCACCAGCGACGGCAGCTACCCGATCGTGCTGGAGGCCGGCGACGCTCCGCTGTGGAGCGCGTTCGGCGTCGCGCCCCGCCCGGCGCTGCTGATCGACGTACCGGCGCAGGTGGATCACCCCACGCCTGCCGCGCCGCCGGTGCTGCAACCGCTGCGGCTGCGCCAGTTGGAGGTCCGCACACTCACCGGCCGTGTGGTCGGCCCCGACGACCAACCCCTCGCCGCGATGCGCGTCGAACTGCCCGCCACGGCGTCCGCCGCCCGAACCGGCCCCGACGGGCGGTTCCTCATCGTCGGGGTCCCGCACGACCCCGACAACCCCGGCCCGGTACGGCTCCGACTCAGCGGGCGCGGACTCGTGCTCACCGCCGACGTCGACGCAGGCGAGGACGACATCGTCATCGTCTGCGCGCCACCGACCCACTGACGCCCACCCGCACAGGAGGACCGATGCCCAGCTACTTCTCCCCCGGCATCTATGTCGAGGAGGTCCCCAGCGGCGCCCGACCGATCGGACCGGCGAGCACCAGCATCGCCGCGTTCGTCGGCGTCGCCCCGAACCGCACCGCCCAACTGGGCAGGGCGGTGCCCGTCAACAACTGGACCGAGTTCCTGCGGCTCTTCGCCGACGGCGACCAGACCGAGAGCACCCCACTGGCCCGGGCCGTCTTCGGCTTTCTGGACAACGGTGGCGCCCGCTGCTGGGTGGTGAACGTCGGCGAGGGCGGCGCCATCACCGGCACCGGCCAGCGCCGCGCCGGCCTGCAACTGCTCGAGGCTGTCGACGAGATCTCCATCATCGCCGCCCCCGGCTTCCACGACGTGGTGTCCCACGAGGCACTGCTCAGCATGGCCGAGCGGACCCGCACCATGGTGGCGATCTGCGATCCGGCCCCCGACATCGACGACATCGCCGCGCTGACGAAGGTCGCCACGCCGTCGTCCGGCAAACCCCCGAAACCCGCCGAGAGTACGGGCGGCGGCGCCGGCTCGGCTGGCGGTGGCTCGGGCTCGGGCGGTGGCGCTGGCTCCGGGGGGCCCGAGGGCGCGGCGTACCGGCCCCGGCAGTCCGAGTTCGGCGCCTTCTACTACCCGTGGCTGCGGGTACGCGACCCGATCAGCGGAGAACTGGAACTCACCCCGCCAAGCGGGCACCTCGCCGGCATCTGGGCGCGAACCGACGCCCTGCGCGGCGTCCACAAGGCACCGGCGAACGAACCCGTCCGCGGCGCCGTCGACCTGGGCTACCTCGTCACCCGACCCGAGCACGACGTGCTCAACCCCAAGGGCGTCAACGTGATCCGCTACTTCGCCGGCGAGGGCATCCGCGTCTGGGGCGCCCGTACGCTCGCCGCCGAAGCCAGTGAGTGGCGCTACCTCAACGTACGGCGGCTCAGCATCGCCATCGAGCAGGCCATCGCCAACGGCACCCGCTGGATGGTGTTCGAACCCAACGACTTCACCCTCTGGCGCTCGATCCGACGCGACATCGGGGCGTTCCTCACCCGGGTCTGGCGCGACGGCGCGCTGCTCGGGCGCAGCCCCGAGGAGGCGTTCTTCGTCAAGTGCGACGAGGAGACCAACCCGCCGGACGTCCGCGACGCGGGCATGGTGATCGCCCACATCGGCATCGCCGTCGTCAAGCCCGCCGAGTTCGTGGTGTTCAAGCTGAGCCAGTGGGCCGGCGGCACCGAGACCGAGACCATCGGAGGCTGACAGATGCCCACCACAGCCACCCCGCAGCCCGGCGCCCCGGTCGACCCGTACCGGGCGTACAACTTCCGGCTGCTCATCAACGGTGTCACCAACGGCCACTTCACCGAGATGAGCGGGCTGGAGGTGAACATCCCCGGGCAGCCGTACCGCGAGCACGGCCTCGGCCGGATGCGGATGGTCCCGGGCCAGGCCGAGTACGAGCCGGTGACGCTGCACTTCGGCCTGACCGCGTCCCGCGAGCTGTGGGACTGGGTGAACGCCACAGCCCAGGGCACAGTCAACCGTCGCAACGTGTCGGTGGTGCTGCTGGATTCCGTGGGCACCGCCGAGGTGCTGCGCTGGAACCTGATCGACGCCTGGCCCACCCGGTGGCGCGGGGCACACCTGAACACCCTCAGCCACGAGATCGCCATCGCGTCGCTGACGCTGCGCTACGAGGGCCTTGAGCTGGAGTCCGGCAGTGCCACCGCGCCGACCCCCGCGTAGCTGGCTGGCCGGGCAGTTGCGCTCGGTCGCCGGGGCGACGATGCGCCTCGCCGGTCAGATCGAGCCCACCGGCGCACGCGACCGCCCGTCGGATGAAAGGCCGCTGGACCAGCGGTCGGCCAAGCGGTTGCTGGACCAGCGGCCGTCGGAACAGCGGCTGTGGGACCAACGGCTGCTGGACCAGCGGCTGCTGGACCAGCGGCCATCGGGCCAGCGGTTGTCGGACCAGCGATTGTCGGACCAGCGATTGTCGGACCAGCGGTTGTCGGACCAGCGATTGTCGGAGCACGGGCCGGTGGATCGATCGGCGTCGGCCGACGAGGCGGCGCCGCGTCGGTTCGGTGAGCCGCCTCGGCACTGGTTGGACCTTGTCGCCGCCCACGCCCCCGGGCTGCTGCGCGAGTTGGATCTCGACGGGCCTCCGGCGGGCCGGCCCGACGCTCAGGACGTACCCGATTCGGACAGATGGGCCGGAGAAGGCACGGGCCCGGGACAACGGTTCACTGCCGACCCAGCGGTCCACGGTGCGGCGGCGGGCAACGTGTCGCAGGCAGGTACCGCCGGTTCGATGGGTGCGGCCGCTGGCTCGCTCGGTTCAGCTGACTCGCTCGGTGCAGGCGGTTCGTTCGGTGCAGCCAGCTCGTTCGGTGCAGGCGGTTCCTTCGGTGCAGGCGGTTCGTTCGGTGCGGCCGGTTCGTCCGGTGCGACCGGCTGGGTAATTGGTGGTGGGGCTGACGGGTTCGGGAGGCCAGGTAGCCCGGAGAGCGGCGGCGAGCCGGCGGACCGAGGGCACCGTGGCGCGGGCCGGTCGTCCAGGCGTGGCAGTGCCACCGGACCGCATCGCTTAGACCATCCAACCGGAGGAGCCAAGCCACTCATCCGCCCCGCAGTCCCCCACCCCACAACCAGCACCGACTCGTGGTCGTCAGCAGAGATCTTGGACGGTTTCGGCCCCTCCAGGGGCGGTTTCCTTCCAAGATCTGCTGTGAAGCAGGTGAGCGCCCGGCCGCGAGGGCATGGGGGCGACCAGCGGAGCGTTGCCGACCAGCTCGCAGTTGGCGGCGAGCGGCGCGGAGCCCGGGGTGGCCCGCGCGGCGTCGAGGGTGGCAAGCACGGGTCGGGTGGTCCCGGCGTTGGTGGTGGTTCCGGAAGCTCGATCGGAGAGGGCAGGTCGTCTCGACAGGGTTCGGGCGATGTCTCCTGGTCCGGCGGACAGGGCGGTTCTGCGCCTGGTGCACCGGTGGAGGGCGCGCCGACGACAGGTGCGAGAGGTGCCGGAGCGACAACTGGCGACCCGCGCGCAGAAGCCGGGTTGACGGCAGGAATCGGGGCGACGGCGAGGTCCAGGTTCGCGTCAGCATCGAGCGGGCCCTCCGATCGCCGGTCGAACAAGAGCATGGCCAGCGGCATCTCGGCGATGACCGCGACCGAGGCGGTGAACGCAACCGAGGCGGTGAACGCAACCGAGGCGGTGAACGCAACCGAGGCGGTGAACGCAACCGGGGCTGTGAACGCAACCGGGGCATGGTTCGCGCCCGGAAGCGGGTTGGCAGGTGCCGGGTCGACGGCGGGCGTGGTTGGCGGGGACGCTGCCTCGCGTACCCGGTTCGGGGCAGGTGACGGCCGCTCGGGCGGCGACGTTGCCGCAGCGGACGCCGGAGGCGCGGCTAGCGGCCGGCCGGTTGACGTGGCTCGCTCCCCCGGCAGCGGGCCCTGGCCGGCGCTCCCGGACGAGACGGCGTGGCCCGGACAGCCGGCCGCGACGACTGGTCGGGCCGATGGAGCAAGACAGGGACCTCGCGACGACGGATGGGCGTTCAGGACCGCCGACCCGTGGCCGGCGCTACCGGATGACCGACCGCTGTGGACGGTGCCCGGCGAGGCGCTGGACACCACCCGGGTGGACCGGCTGGACCGGGAACAGGCGAGCGACTGATGGAGCGCGTCGCCTTTCTCATCGACTCCTCCGGGGAACGGGTGGACTGCCTGCTCAACCCGGAGACCGTGCAGGTGACACGGCTCGCGGGCGTACGGCATCGGGGCACGGCCGGCGGTCAGCTCACCGGGTCCGGGCTTGCCGACGACCCGTTGGTCTTCACCGGTGGCGGTCGCACCGAGCTGGTGCTCGACCTGCTCTTCGACGTCGAATTCGTCCAGGCGCAGGTCCGTCCGCCCGACGTACGGGTGCTCACCCGTCCGTTGTGGATGCTTGCGGAGAACTCCAGCGCCGAGCACGGGTGGCTGCGACCTCCGCTGGTCCGGCTGGTCTGGGGCAAGACCTGGAACGTGCCCGGGGTGATCATCGCGGTGGCCGAGCGGTTCGACGCGTTCACCGGCACCGGCTCGCCGCGACGTTCCTGGTTACGGCTGAAGTTGGTTCGGGCCGCCGAGACGGCCGACCAGGCGGAGGCCGGCTTCGCCGAGGAACTTGCCGCGGCGAGCACTCCGACCGCCGCGCCCGGCAGCGCTGTGGTCGCCGCCGGTGACGGGGCGGCCGATGCGGGCAGCACCGGCGTGCGCTTCGACCTGCTTGCCAACGACGCGCTCGGGTCGCCGCTGCGCTGGCGGTTGCTGGCCGAGCACAACCGGATCACCGACCCCCTGGCGGTGCCCGCGGGCACGACGCTTGCCGTCCCGCCGCCGAGCAGCACACCGAGCGGCACCACGGGCAGTGGCGCCACGGGCGGCAGCAGCACGAGCACCGACGCCGGTGGGGCGGCGTTGGCCGGGATCGCCCGCGCCGTTGCCGGTGCGGTGGGCTCCGGCGCGTCGTTAGTGGGCACGTCGATCGCCACCAGCGCCGCCAGCTGGTCCCCCACCACCAACCCGGGGGGTACGCCGTGACGAGCATCGCGCCCCGGGCGCTCGCCGTTCTGCTCGACGGGGTCGAGCTGAGCGCACCGGCACGACAGCGGGTCCGTTCGCTGCGGGTGGCGGCGCGACTCGACCAGCCCACCCAGGCCGAACTGGTGCTCGCCACCGGCGCCGGGAGCAGCGCCCTCGACCCCCCGGTACGGCCGGGCACGTCGCTCAACGTGCGCCTCGCCGACCACGCCGACGCGCTGTTCGCCGGTGAGGTCACCTGTGTGGAGGTGGAGTACGCCGCCGATGGCGCGGCGGTGCTGCGCCTGCGGGCGTACGACGCGTTGCACCGGCTGCGCAAGCGGCAGGGGCTGCGGGTCTTCACGTCGGTGACCGCCGCCGAGCTGGCCGGTGAGCTGTGCGGCGAGGTGGGGCTGACGGTGACCGTCGAGTGCGACGGGCCACGGCTGGAGCGGCTGGTGCAGCACCGGCACAGCGACCTGGAGCTGCTGCGTGAGGTGACCGGCCGGGCGGGGTTGCACCTGGCCGCCGACGGCGACGGGGTACGTCTGGTCACGCTGGCCGGCTATGGCGAGCCTGTCGCGTTGGCTCTCGGCGTGGACGTGCACACGCTGCGGTTGGCCACGAACGCCGACCAGGCCAGCGGTGCCAGCGCGGCGTTGGGCTGGCATCCGCAGCGGGCCGAGCCGATCAGTCAGCGGGTCGACGAGGCGCGCTGCGGCCGACCGGCGGGCGACCGTCCGGACCCGGCCGACGTGGGCGCCGACGGGATACGTACCGCCGTGGACCAGCCTGGCCGCAGCGACGACGAGTTGGCGGCGTTGGCGCAGGCCCGCCTGGACACCCGGGCCGCCGCGCTGGTCACCGCCGAGGGCGTGGCCGAGGGGAACCCGGAGCTGCGGCCGGGCCGGCGGATCGCGCTGACCGGCGTGCCCGACCCGGTCGCCGGCGCGTACGTGCTGACCGAGGTGGTGCACACCGTTGACGGAAACGGGCACCTGACCCGGTTCTCCACAGTGCCGCCGCCCGCACCGCCTGCTCAGACGAGCGCCGGTGCGGTGGTCACGCTCGGCACCGTCACCGACGTCGCCGACCCGGACGGGCTGGGCCGCGTACGGCTGACCCTGCCGGCGTACGGGGATCTGGACGCCGGATGGCTCGGCGTGCTGTGCCCGGGTGCGGGGCGCGGCAAGGGGCTGGTGGCTCTGCCCGACCCGGACGACACCGTGCTCGTGGTGTTGCCCGGCGGAGAGCCGGCCTCGGGCATCGTGCTGGGCTCGCTCTTCGGCGCGGTCGAACCGTACGACGCCGGCATCGACGATGGGCGGGCCCGCCGCTGGTCGCTGCGCACCGCGGGTGGGCAGTCGATAGTCGTGGACGACGTACAGCGCAGCCTGCGTCTGGCGACCGAGGGCGGCAGTTTCCTGGAACTGACCCCCGACCTGGCGACCCTGCATGCGGCGACCGACCTGGTGATCTCCGCGCCCGGGCGGGCCATTGTGGTCCGCGCCCGCGGCGTGGACTTCCTGCACGCCGAGTCGACCGAGGACCCGACCACCGCGGCGCGGCAGGCCGCCTCGCTGGCCCGCGCCCACCACGAAGGAGGCGGCTGATGCGCTGGATCCACCGCGACTCGGTGATCACCTGCGATCACGACGGCCGGGTCGAGAACCGGCCGTCGCAGGAGTGGGTGACAGTTACCGCCGTACCGGTGCTGGTGGACGACGACCCGGAAGGTCGCAAGATCGTCGCCTGCCCGAACTACGGCCCGACCATCAAGCCGTGCACGAAGACGCTCACCGTCCGGGTCGGCTACAGCGACTGGGTCCGCGTCGACGGGCACCGGGTGGTCCTGTCGCACCTGGAGGGGTTCACAAACGGCACGCCGCCGGGCGCTGTCCACCACACGGTGCGCGACCCGCGCCAGACGTTCCTGGGGTCGGACCGGTGAGGGCGTTCCGGTTCGTCGGCGCGGGCTTCGACGCCGGGCGGGGCGGAGGGCTGGCGCTCACCGCCGCAGGTGGCCTGGCGATGACCGACGGCGACGAAAGCGTACGCCAGGCGTTGTGTCTGCTGTTGTCGACGACCCCGGGCGAGCGGCTGATGCGACCCGGGTACGGGTCACGGCTACATCGGTTGATCTTCGCGCCGAACGACGACACGACGGCGGGGCTGGCCATCCACTACGTCCGGCAGGCGATCGCCCGTTGGGAGCCCCGGGTCGAGGTGATCGACGTGGACGCCGGGCCGGATCCGGACGACGCGTGGCGGCTGGTGATCCGGCTGGACTACCGGGTGCGGGCCAGCCTGACGCCCGGGCAGTTGGTGTTCTCCGTGGACCTGCTCGCCGCCGACGAACCGGGAGGACCGTCATGACGCTGCCCGTGCCGCACCTCGACGACAGGGGGTTCCTCGACCTGGTCACCGAGGCCCGCGAGCGGATCCGCCAGTCCTGCCCGGCCTGGACCGACCTGTCGGCGCACGACCCGGGCATGGCGCTCGTGGAGGCGTTCGCGCACCTGACCGAGGTGATGATCTACCGGCTGAATCAGTTGCCGGAGAAGGCGTACGTCTCGTTCCTGAACCTGCTCGGGGTGGCCCGGCACGCGCCGACGGCGGCCTGGGCGGACGTGCGGTTCACCCGCAGCGGCACCGATCGGGGCGCGGTACGGATCCCGGCGGGTCTGCGGGTCGCTGCGGCGCGCGGCGCGGATCCCCGGCCCGTCCTGTTCGTCACCACCGAGCCGGCGCTGCTGGCGGCCGGCGAGGCGTCGGTGACGGTCCGGATGCACCACTGCGAGCCGGTGGAGGCGGAGTTGCTTGGTGTCGGCACCGGCCAGCCGGGCCAGGTGCTGCGGGCGTCCCGGGCTCCGCTGGCGCACACCGCCGAGTCGCTGGACCTGCTGCTCGGTGTGGAGGTGCCGGCCGGCTCGGTGGAGTTGGGGGCGGCGGCCCGCGAGCACGACGGCCGAACGTTCGAGATCTGGCAGCCGGCGGACAGCTTCGCCGGGCTCGGACCGCAGGCCAAGGCGTACCTCGTGGACCGTTGTTCGGGCACGATCACCTTCGCCCCGGCCCTCGACCTGCGCCCGCCCGCCGAGGCGACCCGGGCCGACGCGACGCCCACCGACTCGACGCCCGCCGACGCGCCGGCGGACCCGACCCGGTCCGGCGTGACCGCCGGGACGGTGGCGGCGGTGCCGCCGGCCGGGCGGCAGGTCCGGCTCTGGTACCGGGCCGGCGGCGGGCCGACCGGCAACGTGGCGGCGGGCACGCTCACCAGCCTGCGCGATCCCCTGCCGGGGGTACGCGTGGACAACCCCACGCCGGCCGCCGGCGGACGGGAGATGGAGGCGCTGGAGTCGGTGCTGCTGCGCGGCCCGTACGAGTTCTTCGCCCAGCAGCGCGCTGTCACCGCCCGCGACTTCGAGGTGCTGGCCACCGCCTCGGGCGCTGTGGCGCGGGCGCGGGCGTTCACCAGCGCCGCTGTGTACAGCTTCGCCCGGCCGGGCGAGGTGGAGGTGGTGCTGGTGCCGTACGTCCCGCCGACGGCCCGCCCGGGTGGCCGGCTGTCGGTGGCGGTGCTGCGCGAGCACGAGGTGCCCGAGGCGCGGCACCGCGTGGAGGCCGACCTGGAGCAGCGCCGCATGGTGGGCATCCGGTCCCGGGCGACGTGGGCCCGGTTCAAGGCGGTGTCGGTACGGGCGCGCGTGGTGGTCCGGCGCGAGGAGGACGTGGACGCCGTCCGTCGCCGGATCCACGACCGGCTGCACCAGACGCTGAGCCCGCTGCCCACCGCGCTGAACCCGACGGGCTGGCCGTTCGGCGAGCCGCTGCGGGCGTCGAACGTGTACCGGCTGCTGGAGCACGCCGAACCGGGCGTGCGGTACGTCGAGTCGGTGCGGTTCGTTGTCGACGAGGCTCCCGACGCGGAGGTACGTGCCCTCGCCGTCGACAAGTACCAGCCCCGCACCTGGTACGCCGGGCGTGGTCCGGTGCTGTTCCGCTCCAGCAACGCAGGTGCCGGCTGGGAGCCGACCGGCCGGTTCGACGGTGAGACGGTGCTGCGGGTGGCGCCCGCGCCCGCTCCGGTGCGGCCGGGCATCGTGCCGCGTCCCGGCTCGGTGGCGGTGGTGACGCTGCGCGCGTCCGGTGGCTCCCGGGTGCACCTGAGCACCGACCTGGGTGAGACGTGGTCGCTGCTGACCGACCTGGACTCGCGCATCTCCGACGTGGCGTGGCTGGACCGCGACGGCGCGGGTGCGCTGCTGGTGGCCACCGACACCGGTCTGTACGAGGTGTCGTTGCTGCCCGGCGCGGTGCCGTTGCAGATCCTCGTCGACCCGTCCGACGCCGATCGGGGTTTCTACGCGGTGCGGGCGTTCGTCTCCGAGCGGGGTGCGCCCGGTGTGGCGGTGGCGGCGCAGGCCGGTTTCGGGGTGTACCTGTCGACTGCCGGCGGCCGGCCGGGGAGCTTCGCGCACGTCGGTCTGTCGAATGTGGACAACCGGGTGCTGTCGGTGCAGTACGACGGTCCGGCGACGCTGTTGTGGAGCGGCGCCGGCGAGCCGGATCCGAAGAAACCCGGCCAGGGCTGCCACCGCACGCGACTGTTCGAGTCGGACGTGCAGTGGCAAACGGTGCAGGCCGGGTGGGTCGGCGGCACCTGCCGTGATCTCGCGTTCGCCGGCCCGCTGGCGCTGGCGGCCACACAGAGCGGCGGCGTGCTGCGGCTGGACACCCTTGCCGCGCAGCCGCAGTGGCAACCGGTGATGGTCAACTGCGGGTTGCCGCTGCGCGACAGGACCCGGTTCGTACCCGTCGACGCCATCGCTGTGAGCGGCCCCGCGACCGGCGGCGCGACAGGCACCGCGAGCGGCGGCACGACCGGCGGCACGGCAGCCGAGCGGCTGGTCCTGGCCGGCGGTGAGCGTGGGGTGTACCGCAGCGCCGACGCTGTCGACTGGACCGCCAGCGCCAACCAGGCCACCGCCGACGTGGTGACAGTTCCGGACACGTGGCTGCTCTGCTCCGGCGAGCACGACATCGAGGTGGTGCGGCAGGATGCGACGCTCGGCGATTGAGCGGCTGCTGCCCGCCGCGTACCAGCGGGCGTGCGTGCCGGGCAGCGTGCTCTGGGCGCTGCTGGAGGTGATGGAGGGGCTGCACGCCCCGGACGAGGCCATCCTCGCCGAGGTGGACGCCCTGTTCGACCCGTACCGGGCGCCGGACGGGCTGGTCGTGCGGTTGACCCGCTGGGTGGCGATGGACCACGTGGTGGCCGCACCCCGGCCGGACGCCCCGCTGCCGTTGCCGCTGGGCCGGCTTCGTGACCTGGTGGCCAACGCCGCGCTGCTGGCCCGCTGGCGCGGCACCCCGTACGGGATGCGCAGGGCCCTTGAGCTGGCCACCGGTGTGCCGGGCTTCGTCATCGACGAGCCTGTGGAGCAGCCCTTTCACATCGTGGTGCGGGTGCCGGCGACCGCCGCCGGTCAGCTCGCCCTCGTCAACCGCATCGTCGAGGCGGAGAAGCCCGTCGCGGTGACCGCCGAGGTCGCGCTGGACGGCCCGCCGCCACCCGCCCCGGACGGCGGCTCCGACGCGGCGACCCCGACGCCGGCCCCGGACGGCGACTTTGACGCGGCGACCCCGACGCCGGGCCCGGCGATCGGCCGGGCGGCGGTGCCGCACCACCCCGTCTCGCACCCATCTTCCGCAGAGGAGCCGTCATGACCACCGAATGGGCCGTCGTCGCTGCCGCTTCCCAGTTCACACTGGACGCCGGCAACCGGGGCGAGCTGACCTTCACCGTCTCGAATCCGCAGCAGGCGCCGGACACAGTGGTCTTCGACGTCGCACCGGGTGAGGGCAGCCAGCGTGCCTGGTTCACTGTGGCCGAGCCGCAGCGGGTGGTGCCCGGGCAGGGCTCGGTCTCGTTCCTGGTGCGGCTCGCCGTTCCGCCCGGCACCGCGCCCCGCCGCTACGACATGACCGGCTTCGCGTACTCGGCGAACACCGCGCCGGAGGAGAGTTCCCGGTCCAGCGGCCGGGTGACGTACGAGGTTCAGGCGGTGGCCGCGCCGAAGCGGACGCCGTGGCCGTGGATCGCGGCGGCGGTGGCGCTGGTGCTGGTGGTCGGCGGGGTGGTCGGCTATCTGCTGACCCGGCCGGACGGCACCACTCCCGGTGCGCCACGGGTCGTGACGGTGGAGGCGGAGAGCCTCGTCGACGGCGCGACTGTGGAGTCACCGGCCGGGACCGCGGCCACCGTGGTGTCGCAGCCGAACTGCTGCTCGGTGACCTGGTCGGACGACAAGCAGCTGTTCTTCCAGGGCCTGGCCCCGGGTGACCGGGTCAGTCTCACAGTCGACCTGCCGGCAGACGCGGTGTGGCTCTTCTCCGCCGCCCGCACCACCTCCTTCGACTACGCCAACACCATCTGGCAGATCGACGGCACGCAACTCGGGGGCACGTTCTTCGGCTTCACGCCGAAGGTGGTCCTGCAGGACTTCACCGACGTGGGCACGATCCGGCTCGGCGCGGGCCGGCACACGCTCACCCTTGTGGCGGTGGGCCGGACCCAGGGCGTCAACCGCTACTTCGCGGGCGTCGACCAGATCCGCTTCACCGAGGTCAGCGGGGCGGTCGCGCAACGATGAGCGGTAGGCAGAAGCTGTTGTTGGTGACGCTCGCGGTGCTGCTTGTGGCGTCGTTCGCGCTCGCCGTCGGCGTGGGCGGTGGCGAGCGGGGACGCGCGGGCGAACCGTCCGGGCTGGTCGGGCGGCTGAGTGGGCTGGCCGGAGGGAGCAGCACCGTCGACCCGGCGACGGTACGGGCCGACTGCGACCGTACCGCCGACGTGCTCAGCTTCGTCGGTGGCTGCGAGCTGCGGGTGGCCGACCCGGGCGGGCTCAGGACGCTGGTGCTGCGCAGCGGTCGGGCCTTCACGGTGACCGCCCCCGCGCCCCGGGACGCCGACCTCACCGTCCGGGCCGACGCCGAGCCGGGCGACGGCGGCGAGGCTGTCGCAAGGATCGCTGTCGACAGTGCGGCGGTCGTGCTGCTCAGGTGTCCGGGAGGTGTGGCATGCACCGTCACCATCGCCGCCACCTGACCGGCCGACCGGCCGACACCGGCCACGGGGAGGCCCGACATGGGTGACCTACGCAAGCCCTTCCTCCTGCTGGCGTTGGTGGCGGTGACCCTCGTGGTGCTTGTCGAGGTCGGGTCGTCGCTGCTCACCGGCGGCGGGGACGCCACCGGCGCGCTGCGTGCCGGAGCGGTGGACCTCGGAGTGGAGGTGGACGCAGGGGCGATCAGCGAACCCTCCGGACGCGGGACGGGCTATCTGGCGCTCATCGACGCTGTGGCGCTCTGGACGACAGGGCTGTTCTGCCTGAGCCTTGTGCTGCCCGAGCGGACGCACGGCCGGATCCAGGGCGTGGCCACGCTGATCTTCTCGATCCTGCTTCTCCTGGGCTCGCTGGTGCTGCTGATCATCGCCATCGTCGAGCTGACCATCATGGTGTCGCTGTTCCTGGCCGTGCCGTTCGGCACGCTGGCGTACCTGGCGCTGTGGGGGTTCTTCCCGGTGGGCGAGGCGAGCCTGCTGCTGGGGCTGGTGCTGCTGCTGAAGCTGGTCTGGGTGGCGATGCTGCTGCTCGCCCAGCCCCGATTCCTGCAGAACAAGGGCCTGGTGCTGCTGGCGCTCACCACTCTGCTCTGCACTGTCGTGCTGGAGTTCCTGCACCGTCTCGTGCCGGTGGTAGTGGTGAGCATCGTGGACGACGTGGGCGCGCTGGTCTTCGCCATCATCGCCATCGTGTGGGCTCTGGTACTGCTGATCGGCTCGATCCCGGCAGTCGTCAAGTCGGTGCGGGTGACCGCCGCCCTACCCACCCGGTGACGGGTCGGTAGGGCTCACGGGGCCGCCGCGACCAGGGCGGCGGCCCGCTCCGGGTCGAGGGTGCCGTCGGCCACCCACACCCGGTAGTGGCCGTGCCGGGTGTCGCCGGCCGCCACCACGGCCGGCCTGTCGAACGCGAACGCCACGCAGACCCCCGGGTACATGGCGGTCCGCACGAACCACCTGTCGCCGGACCCGAGGCCCGCGAAAACCAGTGTGTACGCCGCACCGCCCGCCCCGACGCCCGCCATGGCCAGCCAGGGCACCGCGCTGCCGTTGAGCGTCTCCTCCCCCGTGGCGTCGGCGCTGAACACCGTCGGCTCAACGTCGGCGACGGCCCGCCAGAAGAACCCGCCGTAGCCGGCCCCGCCGGGGCGCCCGTTCGTGGCCGGGCTGCCCAGGCGTACCTCGTGACCGGGCGGTGCGGTGAGCGCGCAGGTCAGGTCGAGTCGCCAGACGTCCGGCGCGACGGCCGACGCGGCGAGCCGCCGATACTCGGTGAGCAGCACCTGCCCGTGGGCGTCGCGCCACTGCGCGTCGTGTGCAAGCCGGTCGGCGGCCTGCTCGGTCCAGCCGGTGTGCGCGATCCGCCCGTGGTCGTCACGCCAGGTGTAGCCGACGTCCCGGACGTAGGTGCGCCCGCCCCACAGATTGGCACCGTTGACGTCCTGCACTGCCAGGGACGCGCCGAGGTGCCAGACGTGGTCGGCGGGCAGCGCGTCGGTGACGACGGTGCCGGCGAGGGTGCGTACCGGGTGCAGGTAGGGGCGGGGCCCGTGTCGCGCGTCCAGCGGCGGGTCGACCACGTACCGGGCCACCTCCGTCGCGCCGACGAGCAGCCGCGCGGGCTCCGGCCCGGTGCTCACTGCACCTCCGCACGGGCGAGGGCCGGCCAGCGGCCGGCGACGGCGTGCAGGGCTGCCACCGTGTAGCCGGCGAGGATGGGCACCGCCACCGGCGTGACGAGGACGGCGAGCAGCCCGGCCAGCGCTGTCACTGCGCTCACCGCAGCCCAGCGGGTGGGCGCGTCCAGGCAGGCGCGAGCGGCGCGGCGGGCCGCCGCCCGCCACCGCCGGCAGCCGCCGACCTCGACGACTACCAGCCCCGCGTACCCGGCCAGGCCGGCGGCGACCAGGGCGGTCACCGCCAGCGCCACCACCCCGCCGGGCACCCGCCCGATGGCTAGCGCCGCCAGGTTGACGGCGAGCAGCCCGACCACGGCGAGCGCCAGCAGGCTGACCGGCACGCCGGGCAGCACCGACCGGCCGTACCGGCGCACTGTGGTCCGGGCCGACGGCCAGCTACCGGTACGCGTCCAGTCGTGCACGGCGGCGCTGGCCGTGCCCGCCGCGGCGGCGGCGGTCAGGACAGGTGCCGCCGCGAGCGTCAGCAGGATGCCGAGCAGCGCCAGGTCGGCGGCGTCGCGGGCGACGTCACGCCAGTCGCGGCGGCCGCCCTCCGGTTCAGCCCTTGATTCCACTGGTGTTGATCCCCTCGACGAGCATCCGCTGGAACGCCACGAAGAACAGGAAGACCGGCAGCAGCGACAGCACCGACATGGCGAACATCGGCCCGACCGCGCTCTGGCTTGTCGAGTCGATGAACAGGGTCAGCGCGACAGGCACTGTGTAGTCCTCCAGTTGGGACAGGAAGACGAGCTGCCGGAAGAAGTCGTTCCAGGTCCAGATGAACGAGAAGATCGCCGTGGTGACCAGCGCGGGACGGCTCAGCGGCAGGATGACGTACCGGAAGATGCCGTACGGGCCGGCGCCGTCGATCCGGGCCGCCTCGTCCAGCTCGCGCGGGACTCCCCGCATGAACTGCACCATCAGGAACACGAAGAACGCCTCGGTGGCCAGGAACTGCGGGATGAGCAGCGGCAGGTACGGCCACTCGCCGCCGACCAGGCCCAGCGTCCGGAACAGGATGTACTGCGGCACGATCAGCACGTGGCCGGGCAGCAGCAGCGTGCCGATCATGACGGCGAACCACATTCCGCGCAGCCGGAACCGCAGCCGGGCGAAGGCGTACGCGGCCAGCAGGCAGGAGAGCCCGTTGCCCACGACGGTGAGCAGGCTGACCATCGCGCTGTTGAGGAAGAACCGGCCGAAGCTGACGTCGAAGTTGGACCACCCGTCGGTGTAGTTGCCCGGGGTGAACCGCTCGGGCAGGAGCCCGATGTTGTTGACGATCTCCTCCTGGGACTTCACCGAGGTGCCCACCATCCAGATGAGCGGGTAGAGCACCACAGCGACGATCGCCACCAGGATCAGCAGTCGCAGTACGGGCCTGCCGCCGGGCCGTCGGCGCGCGGTCGGCGCCGCTGCGGTCGGGGTCACCGCCACCATCACCGGTCCTCCCCGTCGGAGTAGTGCACCCAGAACCGTCCGGTGCTGAAGAAGATCGCGGTGATCACCGCGATGGCGAGCAGGAACACCCAGGCCATCGCCGAGGCGTAGCCCATTTCGAGGTCGGTGAAGCCGGTGATGTAGAGGTTCAGGGTGTACATCAGTGTGGAGTCGACAGGGCCGCCGGTGCCGTTGCTGAGCACGAACGCGGCAGTGAAGCCCTGGAAGCCGTTGATCGTCTCCAGCACCAGGTTGAAGAAGATCACCGGAGACAGCATCGGCAGGGTGATGTTGCGGAACTGGCTGAACCGGCCCGCCCCGTCGACGGAGGCGGCCTCGTACAGCTCGGTGGGCACCTGCTTGAGCCCGGCCAGGAAGATCACCATCGGCGCGCCGAACTGCCAGATGGCAAGCACCATGAGCGTCTGAAGAGCCCAGTCCGGGTCGTTGACCCACGGCTTGCCCTCGATGCCGAAGAGACTCAGCAGCGAGTTGAACGCGCCGTCGCGGTTGAACATGTTGACCCAGACGATGGCCAGCGCGACGCTGCCGCCGAGCAGCGACGGCAGGTAGAACAGGCCACGGAAAAGCCCCACCCCGCGCCAGGCGCGGTTGAGCAGCAGCGCCACGCCGAGCGCGGCGGCAAGCTTCAGCGGTACGGCGATCAGCGCGAACGTCAGTGTGACCCGCACCGAGTGCCAGTACGACGGGTCGGCGGTGAACATCCGCTCGTAGTTGGCGAGCCCCACCCACTGCGCCTCGGAGAAGGGGGTGAGGATGTCGTAGTTGGTGAAGCTCAGGTAGAGCGACAGCAGCATGGGGACCGCCGTGATGCCCATCAGGCCGATGAGCCACGGCGACAGGAAGACGTACCCCGCCAGACCTTCGCTGTGCCGGATACGCCCGGGCCCACGCTTCTCAGCGTGGGCCCGGTCGGTTCCGGGGCCGCGTCGGGTCGGGTCGGGCGCCGTGGTCAGCGCCACGAACGGCTCCTCTCCTCGCCTCGTGGGGCGGTCAGGCGATGGCGGCCTTGCACGCCTCGACGAACTGGGCGGCGGCCTGGGCGGGGGTGGCGCGGCCGTACTGGGCGTTCTCGGCGGCCTTGATCAGCTCGGACTTGACCTTGCTGTGGCCCTTGATCGGGACCTGCGGGGACTCGCCGAACTTCTCGGTAAGCTCCGCCTCGACGGCGATGGACTGCTTCATTGCCGGATCGGTGGTGTCGTCGCTGACCACCCGGCGCAGGTCCAGGTTGGACGGCAGGCCCCGGTCGGTGCCGAGCAGCTTGACCGCCTCGGTGTCGTTGTTCAGGAAGTTGATCACGTCGACCGCGACGTCCTTGTGCTTGCTGCCCTTGAACACCGACCAGTACATGGAGGCCCGTGCCCACTGGGCGCTCGGGTCACCCGGGTAGGCGATCACGCCCAGCTCGTCCTTCGTGTTCTTCTTCAGGTCGGGCATCTGGTTGGCCCAGACCCATGAGGTCGCCGACTTGCCGGTGACCACCAGCTGCTTGCTGATGTCGCTGGAGTTGCCCTCGTGGATGACGTCAGCGGTCGGGGTGGCCTTGCGGTCCCGGGCGCCCTTCCACAGCTCGAACCACTTGGTCACGTCCTCGGCGCCGAAGCCCAGTTCCTTGCCCTTGTAGAGGTCCTTGCCCTGCTGGCGTAGCCAGACCCAGAACGCCTTGTAGTCGGCGCTCGGGTCCTGGGTGCCGGGCACGCCGGTCTTCTTCGCCACCTGCTCGGCCCAGGCGATGTGCTGCTCCCAGGTCATTCCGGTGGTGGGCTCGGGCAGGTTGTTCTTGATCAGCAGCGTCTTGTTGTAGACCAGACCCTGCGTGTTCTCCCCTGCGGCCAGGCCGGCGAGCTTGCCGTCGACAACGCCGTACTGCCAGAGGCTCTTGGGGAACTTGGAGGTGTCGAGCTTGCCGGACTCCTGGTACGGGGTCAGGTCAAGCGTGGTGTTGCGGGCCGCGTACTCGGACAGGTAGTTGTCGTCGATCTGGAACAGGTCCGGCGGGTTGCCGCCGGCGGTGAGCGTGGCCAACTTGTCGAAGTAGCCCTGGTTGGCCTGCCAGGTCTTCTCGAACGTCACGTTCGGGTTCTTCTTGGTGTAGAGGGCCAGGGCGTCCTCGGTCAGCTTGGCCCGGGCGTCGGCGCCCCACCAGAAGATGGAGAGCTTGATCGGGGCGTTCGGGTCGGCCGCGGAGTCGTCGTCTCCGCAGGCGGCGGCACCGAACATCAGCGGTGCGGCCACCGCCACGGCCAGCAGGCCGCGCAGCAGCCGCCGCCTCGGTACGGCGGTACGGCCAGCGCGCCCGGCGGGCGCGCCAGTGGTGGGGGGCATAGCGGGGTGCATGTGCGCTCACTCCTCGGCATTAGGAGGCGACGGCGTCACCGGTGGCCGCAGTCGGGATGCCCGGGCCCGCAGGGCGATGCGGTTCCGGGCCAAGCGGTGCGGCCAGGGGACGTTCCGGTCGGGCGTGTGGGCCCGGGCCGGTCGAGTCGCGGATGACCAGGTCGGTCTGGAGCATTACCTGTGCGGTGGTACGACGGACGCCGAGCGCCGTGCCTGCACCGGACCCCCGCGCACCGCGCGGTGACTCGATGTCCTGTTGCAGCAGCATGTCGACGGCCGTCCGGCCGGCGGCCCCGGTGGGTGTGGCCACCGTCGTCAATTTGGGGCGGGTGAGCCGACTCAGGGTGATGTCGTCGACCCCGACGACACTCACCTCCTGCGGCACCCGGACCCCGAGCGCGTCCAGCCCCTCGATGAGGCCGATCGCCATCAGGTCGTTGTAGGCGAGCACCGCCGACACGCCGCTGCGGCGTACCTGCTCGGCGACGGCGGAACCGCCGATCTCGGTGGGAGCGTTGGGGCCGAGCACCGTCAGTTCCGCCCCGCCGGCCCGGGCGGCCGCTGTTGCCGCCCGGCGCATCTCGCGGTTGGTCCACGAGCTGCGCGGCCCGCCGAGCAGCGCGATGCTGCGGTGGCCCAGGCCGACCAGGTGCTCGATCGCGGCGCGGGCGCCCTGCCCGACGTCCATGAGGACGCAGGGCAGGCCTGTCACCTGACGGTTCACCACTACCAGCGGCACCTCGCGGCTGAGCTGTTCGATGAGGCTGTTGCTCATCCGCGGGCTGCACAGCAGCACCCCGTCCACCTGCTTGGCGAGGGCGTGGACCAACTCCTCCTCGGCCGCCGGGTCCTCATTGGTGTCGGCAACGAACACGTGGTAGTCGCGGTGCCGGGCCTGGCTCTCCGCCGCCTTGATCAGCGGCGGGAAGAACGGGTTCGCGATGTCGGCGATGATCAGGCCGATGTTGTGCGTCCGCCCGGTGATCAGGGCTCGGGCGGCCCGGTTGGGCCGGTAGCCCAGATCCTCCGCGCAGGCCAGCACCCGGACTCGGGTCTCGGGGTTGACCAGGTGCGGTGCAGAGAAGGTGCGGGACACGGTGGAGATGTGCACGCCGGAGGCGCGGGCGACGTCCCGGATGGTGACTGGCACGGCGGCCCCTTCGTCCGATGTGGCGGCGGTCACGCAGGTGCCGCCCATTAATGCAAACGGTTGCTCCAGTGTCAACGGTCAATGATTACGGTTCTGTTGCGCCAACGTCCCTCGGGGTGACGTTCAAGCCCACAAACACTGACATTTGCCGCCGATTGCGCCAGCGTCGTTGACGACAACGGATCGACCGTGGTTACTTCACTGCAAACCTTTGCAGGATCACCCGGGGAGGCGACCGAATGTCACCGAGATCCGACGGACTCCTCCGGTACGCCGTCGTGGGCACCGGCGCGCGGGCCGAGATGTTCGTCCGCGCCCTGGTGCTCGACCACGCCGAGACGACCGACCTCGTCGCCTTCGCCGACGTCAACCAGGCCCGGATGGACGCGCACAACAGGTGGCTCACCGAGCTGGGCCACCGTCCGGTGCCGACGTACCCGGCCGCCGACTTCGCCGCCATGCTGGACAAGGAGCGCGTCGACGTCGTGCTGGTCACCAGTGTGGACGTCACACACGACGAGTACGTGGTGGCAGCGCTGCGCGCCGGCCGGGACGTCGTCACCGAAAAGCCGATGACAGTGGACGCTCCACGCTGCCGACGGATCCTGGACGCGGTGGCCGAGACCGGCGGCCGGGTGAACGTCGCCTTCAACTACCGCTACAACCCGTTGCACGAGCAGGTACGCCGTCTGCTCGCCGAGGGCGCGGTCGGCGAGATCGGCTCGGTGCACTTCGAGTGGCTGCTCGACGTGCGGCACGGCGCCGACTACTTCCGCCGCTGGCACCGCGACAAGGCCACCTCGGGCGGGCTGATGGTGCACAAGGCCAGCCACCACTTCGACCTCGTCAACTGGTGGCTGGACGCCACCCCCGTCGAGGTGTACGCCGCCGGCCGGCTCTTCTTCTACGGCGAGGACGGGCGCCGGCACGGCTACGCCCGCGACTACGACCGGGCGTACGGCTCCCCCGCCGCCGCCGACGACCCGTTCGCGCTGCGGCTGGACGCGCATCCCCGACTGCGGGAGCTGTACCTCGACGCCGAGGCCGAGGACGGCTACCAGCGCGACCGCAACGTCTTCGCTTCCGGCGTGACGATCGAGGACGACATGGCGGTGCTGGCCCGCTACTCCACCGGCGCCACGATGACCTACCACCTCACCGCGTACGCGCCCTGGGAGGGCTACCGGGTGATGGTCAACGGCAGTCGGGGCCGGCTGGAGCTGGAGGTCACCGAGAACGACTTCGTCGACAGGGGCACCGCCGGCGCGGTCAAGGGCGCCGCCCTGCACGGCGTCGAGGCGGCACCCGAGGGCGGCGGCGCGACGCTCACGGTGCGCCCGTTCTGGGAACCGCCCCGGCAGATCCCCGTGGAGGGTCGCAGCCGGCACGGCCACGGCGGCGCGGACGTCCGGATGACAGGGGTTCTCCTCGGCGGCCAACCCGACCCGCTGCATCGCGCCGCTACCGCCGAGGACGGCGCGCTGGCACTGCTCACCGGCCTGGCCGCCAACCGGTCCTTCGAGACCGGCCAGCCGGTCCGGGTGGCCGACCTGCTCAACCCCCGCTGACCGGTGGCCGACCCGCTCGCCCTCCGCTGACCCACCGACGAGGAGTCCGTCCCCGTGCCGACGACCGACCATACCGACCTGCTCCTGCCCGCGGAGCCGAGCCAGCGCGCCCTTGCCCGGGAGTTGTACGCCCTCGCCGCGCAGCAGCCCATCATCTCGCCGCACGGGCACGTCGACCCCGCACTGCTGGCACAGGACCAGCCGTTTCCGGATCCGGCGCGGCTGCTCATCGTGCCCGACCACTACCTGACCCGGATGTTGCTCAGTCAGGGCGTACCCCCTGCGCAGTTGGGTGTGCCCACCCGCGACGGCAGCCCGGCGGAGACCGACGGCCGGGTGATCTGGCGGCGCTTCGCCGCGCACTGGCACCTGTTCCGGGGCACCCCTTCGCGGCTCTGGTTGGAGCAGACGTTCCGGACGGTGTTCGGGGTGGACACCCCGCTGCGCCCGTCGACAGCCGACGACGTCTACGACGAGGTGGCGGCGCGGCTGGCCGAGCCGGACTTCCGGCCCCGGGCGCTGTTCGAGCGGTTCAACATCGAGGTGCTCGCCACCACCGAGTCGCCGCTGGACGACCTCGGGCAGCACGCCAAGCTCGCCGCCGACGGCTGGGGTGGGCCGGGCGGCCGGGTGGTCACCACCTTCCGCCCGGACGACGTGGTGGACATGGAGTTCGAGGGCTGGTCGACGAACGTGCAGCGCCTCGGTGCCCTTGCCGGCGAGGACACCGGCACGTACGCCGGTTATCTGGCCGCGCTGCGGAGCCGGCGGGCCGCGTTCATCGCCGCCGGGGCGACCTCGTCCGACCACGGGCACCCCACCGCGCGGACACTCGACCTGGCACCCGGGGAAGCCGCCCGGCTGTACGACAGGGGCCTGCGCGGCGAGGCAGACGCGGCCGACGCGGAGGCGTTCCGGGCGAACATGCTCGTGGAGTTCGCCCGCATGTCGCTCGACGACGGCCTTGTCATGCAACTGCACCCCGGCGCGGTGCGCAACCACAACCGCTGGCTGCACGCCCGGCACGGGCGCGACGTCGGCGGCGACATCCCGCAGGTCACCGAGTACGTGCACGCGCTCGCCCCGCTGCTGGAGCTCTACGGCAACGACCCCCGGCTGCGGGTGGTGCTCTACACCCTCGACGAGGACACCTTCACCCGCGAACTGGCGCCCCTGGCCGGCGGCTACGCGGCCCTGCTGCTCGGCGCGCCCTGGTGGTTCCTGGACTCCCCCGAGGTGCTGCGCCGGTTCCGGGAGACGGTCACCGAGACCGCCGGCTTCTACAACACGGCCGGGTTCGTCGACGACACCCGGGCATTCTGCTCCATCCCGGTCCGCCACGACGTGGCCCGCCGGGTCGACGCCGGCTTCCTGGCCCGGCTTGTCGCCGAGCACCGGCTGCCCATGGACGAGGCAGCCGAGACCATCGTCGACCTGGCGTACCGGCTGCCCCGGCAGGTCTTCAACTTCGGGCGGGAGCGGAGCCCCGCAGTCGCAAACGAAAGGCAGGCCCAGTGAGTGTCACAATCACCTCCGTCGAGGTGCACGACGTGCGGTTCCCGACCGCGGCGCGGGGCGACGGCTCCGACGCGATCAACCGGGGTGACTACTCGGCGACGTACGTGGAGTTGGGCACCGACGCCGGGCCGACCGGCGCGGGGTTCACCTTCACCAACGGCCGGGGCAACGAGATCACCTGCGCGGCGGTACGCGCGCTCGCCCACCACGTACGGGGGCGCACGGTCGAGGAGATCGCCGCCGAGCCTGTGGCGTTCTGGCGCTCGCTCAGCGCCGACGTGCAGTTGCGTTGGCTGGGGCCGGAGAAGGGCGTCATCCACATGGCGACCGGCGCGCTCGTCAACGCCGTCTGGGACCTGCGGGCGACCCTCGCCGGCAAGCCGATGTGGCGGTTCCTCGCCGAACTGCCGACCGATGAACTGGTCGCCAGTATCGACTTCAAGCACATCACCGACGCGCTCACCCCGGACGACGCCGCCGCCATCCTCGACAAGGGATTGATCGGATCCGATGGCCGGCTCGCGGAACTCAAGCAGATTGGTTTCCCTTCGTACACCACCTCCGTCGGGTGGCTCGGATACCCCGACGAGAAGGTGCGGGCGCTTACCCGGCAGGCGTACGACGAGGGTTGGCGGGCCATGAAGATGAAGGTCGGTGGCCCGCTCGCCGACGACCTGCGCCGGGCCCGGATCATCAGGTCCGAGATCGGCCCGGACGCGCTGCTGATGATGGACGCCAACCAGGTCTGGGACGTCGACGAGGCCATCGCCGCGATGACAGTGCTGGCCGAGGTCGACCCGTACTGGATCGAGGAGCCCACCCACGCCGACGACATTCTCGGGCACGCGCGGATCGCCCGCGCGGTGACCGAGCTGACCGGCGGCCGGTGCCGGGTGGCCACCGGTGAGGTGGCCGCCAACCGGGTGATCTTCAAGCAGCTGCTCCAGGCCGACGCGATCGGCGTGATGCAGATCGACGCGTGCCGGGTCGGCGGTGTCAACGAGGTCCTGGCCGAGCTGCTGCTGGCCGCGAAGTTCGGGGTGCCGGTCTGCCCGCACGCGGGCGGTGTCGGGCTCTGCGAGTACGTCCAGCACCTGGCGATCTTCGACTACCTGCGGGTCGGCACGGCACTGGACGGGCGGATGGTCGAGTACGTCGACCACCTGCACGAACACTTCGTCGACCCGGTCCGCACCCGCGACGGCCGCTACCTGCTGCCCGAGCGGCCCGGCTACAGCGCCACGATGAAGCAGGCGTCGATCGCCGAGTTCCGCTTCCCGGACGGTCCGGCATGGCGGTGACCGTCGGCGCGTCCCGGCTCGGCCTGAGTGTGCTGCGCCAGTTGCCCGCCGAGTCCCGACCGATCGTCCGGCCAGGCACCGTGCCGACAGGCGTCGTCCACATCGGACTTGGCGCGTTCCACAGGGCGCACCAGGCCGTCTACACCGAGGCGGCGATCGGCGCGGCCGGCGGCGACTGGGGCATCATGGCCGTCGCCCCGCGCAGCACCGCGCTGGTCGAGGCGCTCGCCGCGCAGGACAACCTGTTCAGCGTCAGCACCCTCTCCGCCGCCGGCAGCGCCACGCGGGTGGTGGGGGCCCTGAGCGGCGTACGCCACGCCGCAAGCGACCCGGACGCCGTCGTGGCACTGCTCGCCGACCCGGCGGTGCGGGTGGTGACGCTCACTGTCACCGAGAAGGCACACCAGCTCGACCCGGTGACCGGCCGGTTGTGCCCGGACCAGCCGCTCGCGGCGGACCTGGCCGGGGGCCGCCCGCCGAGCACCGTACCGGGGCTGCTGCTGCGCGGGCTGGCCGCCCGCGCAGCAGCGGACGCCGGGCCGATTGCCCTGGTGAGCTGCGACAACCTGCCCTCCAACGGCAGGCGTCTGCGCGGCATGGTCGATCAGGCGGTCGGCCAGGCGCAGGGGGTGCCCGCCGGGTTTGTCGACTGGGTGGCCGGCAACGTCACCTGCCCGGGCACCATGGTGGACCGGATCGTGCCGGCCAGCACCCCGGAGACGATCGAGGCGGCCCGTCTGGCGCTCGGCGTGACCGACCTGGCGGCGGTGGCCGCCGAGCCGTACATGCAGTGGGTGATCGAGGACGACTTTCCCGGCGGCCGGCCCGGCTGGGAGCACGCCGGTGCGGTGCTCACCGGCGACGCCGGCCCGTGGGAACGGCTGAAGCTGCGCACCCTCAACGGCGTGCACTCGGCAGTGGCGTACCTGGGTGCGCTGGCCGGGCGCGAGACGATCGCCGACGCGCTGCTGATCCCGCACCTTCCCGACGTGCTGCGCCGGCTGATCGCCGAGGACGTCGCGGCGAGCTTCACCCCGCCGGACGGCGTCCGGGTCGTCGACTACGGCGAGCAGGCCCTCGATCGGTTCGCCAACCCGGCGATCCACCACCGCACCCTCCAGGTGGCGATGGACGGGTCGCAGAAGTTGCCACAGCGCATCCTGCACACCATCGCCGACCTGCGGGCTGCCGGCCGGTCCGCGCGCTGGGGCGCGCTTGTCGTGGCGGCCTGGCTGCGCTTCGCGCTGGGGTACGCCGACGACGGCCGGCCACTGCCGTTGCAGGATCCCCTCGCCGGGCCGATCCGGGCGGCGCTGGACGCCGGGAAGCAGAGCCCGGCGGGCACCGTGGACGCGATCTTCGCGCTGCGTGACGTCATCCCGGTCGAGGTGGCCGAGGACGACGAGGTACGCACCGAGGTGATCGCCTGGCTGACCGCGCTGGAGCGCCACGGCGTCGAGGCCACGTTGGCCGGTGCCCGGTGAACGGAATGGCGCCGGCGCCCCGGGTGGCGGTGATCGGGGCGAACGGGCACGGCCGTTGGCACCGGCGGGTGATCGCACCGCTGCACGCCGACGGGCAGGTACGGCTGGTCGCCCTCGTCGACGTCCACCCGGTGCAGGACGAGCCGGCGGCGCCGGTGCCGCCCGGCGCGCAGGTGTTCACCGACCACCGGGCGATGCTCGCCGCCACCCGGCCGGACGTGGTGGTGATCTGCACCCCGCCGCACACCCACCTTCCGATCGCCACTGACGCCCTGGCCGCCGGCGCGGACCTGCTGCTGGAGAAACCGCCGGTGCTGTCGATGGCCGAGCACGAGGAGTTGAGCAAGGCGCTCGGGGCGACCGGGCGGGTGGCGCAGGTCGGTTTCCAGGCGCTCGGCTCGGCGGCGCTGACCGCGCTCACCGACGCGCTGGCGGCCGGCCGGCTCGGCACTGTCACAGGCATCGCGACGGTGGCGGCGTGGCAGCGGCCGGACGCGTACTACTCCCGCTCCCCGTGGGCCGGTCGGCGGAGCCTGGACGGCCGGCCGGTGCTCGACGGCGCGCTTGCCAACCCGCTCGCGCACGCGGTGATGCAGTGCCTCGCTGTCGCCGAGGCGCTCGGCAGCGCTCCGCAGTGGCCGGTGACCATCGAGGTGGAGCGCTACCGGGTGCGGCCGATCGAGGTCGAGGACACGGCGGTGCTGCGGGTCCGGTTCCGAGCCGGCCCGCCGGTCCTGGCGGCTGTCACCCTCGCCGCCGAGGAGTTCGTGGCGGGCGAGGTCGTGGTCACCGGCGAGACCGGACAGGCGGTGCTGGAGTACCCGACGGACCGGCTGCGGCTGCCCGGGGAGGTGGCGACCCGCCTGGTCCCGGGACGACGCGGGCTGCTGGAGAACCTGCTCGCCCACCGCGCGGACCCGGTCGGGGTGCCGTTGATCGCCCCGCTGGCGCGTACCGCGCCGTTCACCGCGCTGCTCGACGCGTTACGCGCCGCTCCGGAACCCCTGCTGCTCGACGGTGACCTGGTGACGGCGGTGAACGACGGCGAGGGCCGGGTCCTGCACCTGCGAGGCGTTGTCGACGTGCTGCGCCGGGCGGTCGAGCGGGGGGCGCTGCCGAGCGAGCTGGCGGTGCCGTGGGCGGCGCCGGCGTACCGCGCCGAACTAGCGGGCTGAGGGAGGCGCCGGGCATCAGAGCGCGCACCTCGCCCGAGCTGTGACGGGCCGCATTGGACAGACCTCCCCCTCCACCACCAGCGAATGGGAAGAAACGATGCGCAGAACACTCGCCGTCGCCACACTCATCACCCTCATGCTCGGTGCCGCACCGACCGCACCGGCCCTGGCCGCCGACCGCCCCGACCGCCTCTCCTGGGCCGCCCGTCACCTCGGCCGGCAGTCCCTGCCGGAGCGGGACGGCTGGGCGGCCGAGGGCGCCGGCACCACAGGTGGCTCGACGGCGGCACCCGATCGGACCCGGGTGGTCCGCACACGGGCCGAACTGGTCGCCGCGTTGGGCGGCGACAACGCCGGCAACGCCACCGACGCCACGCCGAAGCTGATCTACGTCGACGGTGCCGTCGACGGCTTCGAAGGACCCGACGGCACGCCGCTTAGCTGTGCCGACCTGGCCGACCCGGGTTACCGCCTGGACGCCTACCTGGCCGCGTACGACCCGGCGGTGTGGGGTCGCGTGACGCCGGCCGGCCCGCTGGAGGAGGCCCGGGTGCGCTCGGTGGCCAACCAGACCCGGCAGACCCAGATCAACGTCGGCCCGAACACCACGATCATCGGGCTGCGGGGTGCCCGACTGACCGGTCTCACGCTGATGATCGACCGGGCGTCGAACGTCATCGTGCGCAACCTGACCTTCGTCGACGCCCGGGACTGCTTCCCCGCCTGGTCACCGACCGACGGCGAGACCGGCAACTGGAACAGCCAGTACGACCAGATCTCGGTGCGCCGCAGCGAGCACGTGTGGATCGACCACAACACGTTCACCGACGGCGACAATCCGGACAGCGCGCAGCCGACCTACTTCGGGCGGCCGTACCAGGTGCACGACGGGTCGCTGGACGTCACGCACACCGCGAGCCTCGTCACCGCGTCCTGGAACCGCTTCACCGGGCGCGACAAGCTGATGTTGATCGGCTCGTCGAACACCGTCGGCCCGGACGTGGGCCGGTTGAAGGTCACCCTGCACCACAACCTCTTCGACGGCGTCCTGCAACGGCTGCCGCGTGTGCGTTTCGGCCAGGTCGACGTCTACAACAACCACTACCGGCTCGGTGGGGACGACTTCGAGTACGCCCTCGGCGTCGGCGTCCAGTCGGCGATCTACGCCCAGAACAACTTCTTCACCCTCGACGCGGCGCTCGACCCGGCCGAGCTGCTCTACGACTGGGGCGGTACCGCGCTCACCGAGCGGGGCAGCTGGGTCCGCCAGGGCACCGGTCCGGCCCGGCCGGTCGACCTGCTGGCGGCGTACAACGCGGCGCACGATCCGGACCTGGGCGTC
This sequence comes from Micromonospora sp. DT41, assembly GCF_049841715.1. NCBI lineage: Bacteria > Bacillati > Actinomycetota > Actinomycetes > Micromonosporales > Micromonosporaceae > Micromonospora > Micromonospora sp. DT41. The sequence continues at coordinate 162,821 of NZ_JBNCKU010000010.1, forward strand.
GACGCCGGGTGGACGCCCACGCTGCGCCGCGACCCCGTCCTGCCGACGCCACTGGTCCCGCTCCTGGTCGGCCCGCTGGCCGGCGCCGATCGGCTACCGCTGTGACCGACAGCCGACGTAGGGGGTCATCGATGTGGTGAAGATCGGCTATAAGTGACGCATGGACTTCCCGCCACACCTGGGCAGCATGCCGATGCACGCGATCACCGAGATCCACGGCGAACCGGGCCTGCTGGAGCGCTTCCGGCTGGAGGTCGCCCAGTTCGACGACGACGCTCGGGCGCGGTTGACCGCCGCGCTCGACCTCGCCGCCGATCTGCACCGCGACGACCGGCGGGTCCGCGAGCCGTACCTCAACCACCTGCTGCGGGTGGCGATCCGGCTGATGCACCACTACCAGGTGCGTGACGTGGACGTGGTCGTCGCCGGCCTGCTGCACGACGCGGTGGAGGACCACCCGGTGGAGCTCGCCGACGGCGACGCCGGCACCGACCCGACCGCTGCGGCGCTCGCCACGCTCGCCGCGCGGTTCGGGCCCCGGGTGGCCACCCTGGTCGCCGCCGTCACCAACCCGGTGTACGACCCGCAGCGCGACCGCAACGAGCAGTACCGGGAGCACCTGGTGGTCAGCCTCGAACGGGAGCCCTGGGCCCGGGTGATCAAGGTTTCGGACTTCACCGACAACGGCGTCGGAGTGATCCACACGATCGGGCCGAAGGTCGTCTCGTCGGCCCGCAAGTACCGGCCGCTGGTGCCGCTCTTCCGGGACCTGATCGGTCGGCCGGACACGCCGCTCTCACCGGCGGTGAAGCAGCACATCTTCGGCCAGCTCGACCTGGCCGAGGAGCGCTTCAGCGCCATCCTGGACCAGCCAGCCCTCCCCAACTGACCAGGTCAGGGCATCACTCAACCGGGTTCTGCGACAAGTTCTCGGATCCTGCGGGCACCTCTCCGCCCTACGGTTGGTTTCACACCAGATGCGAACCAAGACACCTCTTGGTCGAAATGCCTGGTGTGATCCGATCGGGAGGATGTGGCCATGCGGGACCTTTCACGGCGCGATCTGCTCAAGGCGACAGCTGTTGGCACCGGGGCGGTCGCCCTGCCGGGCATGATGATCGGCGGCGACTCGGCGTTCGCCATGGACGGCCCCGGCCCGTCCGATGCGACGTACCCGCCCGCGAGGCTCACCGGCCGCATCGTCCGCCCCCAGAGCCCCGACTACGCGGACGCGAGCCTCGGGTGGGACGAGCTGTTCGTGCGCTACCCGCTGGTCATCGTCTTCGCCCAGGAGACCCGGGACGTGGTCAACGCCCTCACCTGGGCGCGGCAGCACGACGTCGCGATCCGGGTACGCAGCGGCCGGCACAGCCTCGAAGGCTGGTCGAACGTCGACAACGGCATCGTGATCGACGTCAGCGAGCTGAAGGACGTCCACATCGACACCGCGACCCGTACGGCGAAGGTCGGCGCGGGCCTCACCCAGTTGGAGGCGGTGACCGCGCTCGGAGATTACGACCTTGCGGCGACGACCGGCACGGAGGGAACCGTCGGCCTGTCCGGCGCGACCCTCGGGGGCGGCTTCGGGTTCCTCACCCGGTACCTCGGCATGGCCTGCGACAACCTGATCGGCGCGGAGATCGTCGTCGCGTCGGGCGTCAACGGCGCGAAGGTGCTCCAGGTGGACCCGTGGAACCACGCGGACCTGCTCTGGGCTCTGCGCGGCGCCGGAAACGGCAACTTCGGGATCGTGACGTCGCTTACCTACAAGGCGGCTCCGCTGAAGAGCGTCGCCTATCTCCAGGCGACCTGGCCCGGCCTCGGCGAGCTGCACCGGGTCTTCGACAACTGGCAGTGCACAGCACCTTTTGTCGACCCCCGGCTCGGCAGCCAGGTCGAGGTCCACCCGGACAAGATCCTGCTGTTCGGAGTGCTCGCCGAGGGGTCAGAGGCCGAGATCCGCAGACTCATGGCACCGATCCTCTCGATCGGCAATCCGGAGGTCAGCGTGCAGATCGGAGGTTGGGGCGAGACGTACGCCGGATTCCAGATCCCGAACGATGAGGAGCCCGCGAAGTGGAAGTTCTTCTCGCAGTTCACCAGGGAGCCCTTTCCGGCGGAGGCGATCAGCACGGTCCGCGAGTTCATGGAGAACGCCCCGTCGGCCGACAGCAACTTCTTCACCCAGGCCTTCGGCACCGGGGCCCAACGGCAGGAGCCCTTCGGCGGTTCGGCGTTCCCGCACCGTGACGTGCTCTTCTACTCCGAGCCGGGTGCCGGCTGGGGCACCCGCGGCGAGCCCGACAGCGGCGACGACATCACACCGATAGCCCAGACCTGGATCGCCGAGTTCAGTCAGGCGCTGCGGCCCTACGTGGACGGCGCCTACGTCAACGTGCCGAACATCGGCATGGCGGAGTGGGAGACCGCCTACTGGGGGCGCAACGTCACGCGGTTGCGCAAGATCAAGGCGAAGTACGATCCGCGCAACGTCTTCCAGTACGAACAGAGCATCCCGCCGGCGACGCACTGAGCGGCGATCTGCGCGTAACTCCCCCCACCTCCTGCCCAACCTTTGCTCTGCTTCACCCGGCGCAACACTTAGGCCGCGTAAGTGTTGCGCTTGTTGAAGCAGAGCAAAGGACGTGAGGGGAAGGTGGTCTGGCGGTCACGGATACGGGACGGTGGCACCGGCCTTGCCGGCCCGCACCAGGTGCTCCAGCCACGGGGTCGGTGCCACCCCCAACTCCCGGCCCAGGTCGGCGCGGAACAGCTCCAACCGGCGTACCGCCTCGTTGATGTTGCGTTCGGCCAGGTGCACGTTGATCAGCACGCGGGTGGCGCTCTCCCGCAGCGGCTCCAACTGCACGGCGGTCAACGCCACCTGCACCGCCTCACCGAACCGGCCCTGGGCGGTGAGGCGTTCGGCGAGCGCCTCAAGCGCGTACAGCCGGGTCTGGCGCAGCCGCTCCCGCTCGGTCAGCACCCAGTCGTCGTACCAGCCGGGCAGCAGCTCACCGGTCGCCATCGCCGGCACGGGACCGCCCAACGGCGGTGCGCCGGCCAGCAGCGCGGCGGACGCCGCTGCCAGTGTGGCCACGTCGCTTGTCACGCCGACGGCCAAGGCGAGCTGGTCGTCCTCGGCCACCAGCGGTTCCGGCGTGACCCGGTGCAGGCGCCACAGCATGGTGCGCAGGTTGGCGCGTGCCCGCTCCTCGTGGGAGCCGGGCCAGAGCGTGCCGGCGGCCTCCGCGCGGGCACACCGCTGGCGTACGCCGAGGAACGCGAGCAACCGGCGGGCACCCTGCGGCACCGCGACCGGTTGGCCGTCGCGTTCCAGCCCGAACCCGCCGAGCAGGCGCAACGCGTACCGCTGTGGCTGCCGCGCATCGGCCTCGCCCGCAGCGGCCCTGAGGTCGTGCGTCACCTCTTGAACAACCATCGATGTGCCCTTCGCACCCTGTCGCCCCGTGGGAGTTCCACGCTCGGGTGTGGACGGTCGACGCGCCAGCGCAGTGTCGTCACACCGACCCGGCGAACGGCACGGATCAGCCGTTCGCCGGAGCCGTCCCCGGCCGTTCAGCGCAGCTTGCTCAGCGTCTGGGCGTACCCGGTCCATTCGGCGACGTCGCCGACGCCGGCGCGTACACCGGCTTCCTTCATGATGCCGAGCACCTGCTCAGGCTGCGCGTCGGCGAGCTTGCCGAGGGTGCTGACCCCGGCGCGGGCCAGCGCCGCCCGCGCCTTGGTCGGCACCCCGGCGAGCATCGCGATGTCCGCGTCCGCGACGTTCTCCAACTCGGCTTCGATACCGAGGGCTGCCGAAACCGCCGACTGCGCGCCGACAGTCGTGCGGACGATGACGGCCTCACGCTCGCTCACCTCGGCGAGCATCGCGTCCACGCTCGCGTAGCTGGTGTCCGCCGGCAGCACCTTGAGGACGTCACGGATCAGCCGACCGTCGGCCACCTCCTCGTGGCCGAACTGACTGATGAACTCGTCGAGCTTCACCTCGCGCGGGAAGCGCCGCCGGACGTCCTCGTGCTCGGCGACGTACCGGGCGAGTCGGGCGGCGCCGCGGACCTTCGGCCCGGCGATGACGTCCACGCCGATGGTCTCCACGGCGGGCAGCACGATGGTGCCGGCCTTGGTCTGCCAGATGCTCACCTTCTTGTCCATGAACATCGTGGTGCCCATGTACTTGCCGAAGTCCAGCGCGCCGATGTAGTTGGGGATCTGCTCGAACGTGTACGGGCCGGGGACGATCTTGTTTTCGTGGACCGTCGAGTGCAGCCGGTTGATCTCCGCACGTATCTCGTCGAGCAGCCGGCGCAGGCTCACCCGCATCGCTGCCATGCACGCGAACGCCTTGGCCAGGTCGGTGCCGAGGTGGTCCAGGTCGTGCTCGATGCGGTGGAACCGCTCGTTGAAGCCCTGCTCACCGGGGGTCTGCCCGGCCTGCACCACGTCCTCGCCGTCGACCCAGTCGGTGTGCGCGAAGGTACGGGCGAACGGCGGCGGCGCGCAGCCCGGCTCCACCGCCGGGAACGACTCGGCGTAGCTGAACACCCGCTTCGCCGTGCCCACGTTTTCGTAGATCCAGGAGGAGACCAGCACGCTGGCGTCCGAGGGCGGGATGCCGTGCTTGGTGAACACCTCGTACAGCTCGGTGACGGTCATCCCGTCGTAGTTGATCTCGCTCGCCATTGTGGTGTCCCTCTCAGAGCTGGTCGTACACGCCGCGGTGCCGGCGCTGCTGGAAGGTGCGGAAGGTGCGGGCCACCGCGGGGCGCAGCGGCTCGGCGGTGCCGTTGCCGTCGATGTCGACGTGGTCGCGACGGATGCCGAACGTGTTGATCTCCACGCCGAGAGGGCAGACCCGCGTCAGCGCGTTCATCAGCCGCTCGTACTGCGCCAGGGTCAGCGCCACCCCGTCGGGCAGCTCCACCCGGAACTCGTACGGGTCGGTCAGGCCGGTCCGCACGTAGGAGAGCGCCACCACTGCCACCAGCCCGGTGTGGGTGGGCCGCAGGGCGGTCCGCGCGCCGACCGCCTTGATCTCCGCCGTGCCGCCGCCGAGCCCCACCGTGTACCAGCGGAACCCGGTGGCCCGGCGCTCGGCCAGGTTCAACCCGGCCTGCGGCAGGCCGATCACGCTGCACACCAGCAGCACCCGGTTGCCCGTCTCGACAAGCGGCAGCGCGGCGGCCAGGTGCTGTTCGCGCAGCAACCCGACGAGCCGGGCCAGCCGGTCTCCGGCGGCCGGCTGCCCGGCGATCAGTGCGGAGGCCAGCGCCGCCGGCAGCTCGATGGTCTCCACCAGCTCGTCGGGCAGGCGGTTGAGCGCGGCCACCACGGGCGCCGGCTCCCGTACCGCGGGAAGGCCGGCGGCGGCCAGCACCTGATCGACGGGCTGCCCTGCCGGCCGGGTCGGCACGGCCGCCCACCGGGTGCGGGCAGCCGCGTCGGTCAGCGACGTCCACGCCGGCTCCCCGGCGTCGGCCCAGGCCGCCCGCGCCGCGGCCAGCCCGGCCAGCAGCAGCGCGTTGCCGCCCGGGTCACCCGGAGCGTGGAACTGTGCCTCGACCGTCGTGTCGGCACCGACCGCCGCGCTCAGCGGCGCGGTCACCGCCAGCCCTCTGGTGGGCAGGTGCGACAGGTACATCCTGGTGGTGCTGATCCGGTGCGTGGTCGCCAACCCGCACACCCGCCACAGCCACGCCAGCTCGCCGTCGGCCGCCACGGTGGGCACACCGCGCGCACGGGCGGCGGCGATCAGCGCCTCGGCGGTCCGGTCGCCGGTGACCGCCCGGCCGGTGTCCAGCACCCGGTTGCGTAGGTCGGTGGCCTGTGCGGGAGTCGGCCAGCTCACGTCCACACCGAGGCCCAGTTCGTAGCGGCTGCCACCCGCGTCGTCCTGGGCGCGGGTCACCTGCCACACGATCGACGAGCCGAGCGCCCGGCACACCCGCCCCGCCCGGTCCAGGGCGGCGGCCAGCGGCGGCGCGATGCCGTGCGAGCTGTCGAAGGTGTACGACTGGCGCAGGCTGGCACGCAGCGCGGTGACCTCGGCCAACCGGCTGGCCGGCAACGCCCGGCCGGCGTGCGTGGTGTTGTTCGGCGGCGTGTTCGCCGGCAGGACGAGGCGGTCGCGGCGCAGTTGGGCGAGGAAATTCGTGCGGTGCTGCGGATCCCCGGCGGCGACAAGCCGGATCGCCACCGCGAACCGGTCGTCGTCCTCGCGCAGTGTGAACCGGGCGCCGCCGGGCAGGTCCGCGAACAGCCCGGTGTTCGGGTCGGTATCAGCTCCCGGCCCGTTGAGCAGCCGGCGCACCGCACCCGGTGTGGGCAGCAGGAACCGGCGGTAGAGCCCGAGCCGGTGGGCGTACGCCGCATCCGGCTCGCGGGCCGGCGGCGCCAGCCGGCGGGCGTACACCTCGCCGCTGGCCGGCTCGTGCACCAGCTCGTCGACGAAGCGGGCCACCCCGACGTCGGCGCCGATCCGGTCCAGCGCGTCGCGCCGGGCGTGCGCCAGGGTCCGGTATGCGTGCACTTCCCGGGCCGCGCGGCGCAGCCGGTGCTTCTCGTACGACACCAGGTAGAGCAGCCGACCCAGGTTGCCCTCCAGCACGGCCAGCTCCACAAGGGCGGTGAGGGCCTCGCCGGTGACCGCCGTGGTGGAACCGCCGTCGACGACCCGTTCCGCCGTCACGGCCACGGGGAACGCGGCGACCAGCGGCTCGTCGGCAGTGTCCGGCGCGTACGCCGGCACCGACGCGCCGGCGGCCGACCAGGGCGCGAACACCACAGGCGGCAGCACCCGCTCGTCCTCGGCGCCCGGCGCCACGGTGACCGTCACCCGGACGGTCTCCTCGACCAGGTCCCGGCGCAGCACGACGGTGAGCAGCGGATGCCGGCTGGTCCAGTCCACGGCGGCGGTGCCGGTGGCGCCGATCGGCACGACCACCCGCCGGACGGTGCCCGGGTACGGGCCTTCCAACTGGTCGACGAGGTTACGTTCGACGGACGGGTCGGCACCGTCCACCGGCACCCGGATGTCGGTCATCGCGCCCCCGCTCAGACGATCCGGAACGGCCGGGGGTCGTCCCGGTCGACGTAGACGGGCACCTGGTTGGCGGCGAGCACCGCGTTGTCGCCGACGGGCAGGCGCTGCACGCCGTCGCCGGTGGGCGCGCTGCCGGTCACCACGACTGCCGAGTCGGCCGGGAAGCGCACCAGTCGTAGGCCACGGACGTCGGCGACGCCCGGCTCGTTCATCAGCGTCCAGATCACCTCGGCCGCCCGGACGGGTTCACCGGAGGGCAGCTCGTCGACGTAGCGGCGGAGCCGGGCGTGCAGTCGGGCGCGCAGTTCGGTGGCGGCCGTGGAGGCGTTCACCGTCTCCGTCGAGCCGGTGGGAAGCGGCAGACCACGGATCACCAGGTCGGCCTCGACGCCGATGCCCACCTCGTCGGCCCGGTCGACGGAGGCGAAGATGCCCACCGGCCGCAGGTCCTCGATTACCGACTCGACGGCGGCGTGCAGCCCGTCGGGGCCGTCCCAGATGGCCGCGGCGGTGGGCGCGACGAGCACCGTGACGTAGTACGGGTTGCCCAGGTCGCGTTCGGTGCTGAACACGCGCTCGATGAAGTTGAAGTTGCCGAAGATGGACTGGTTGAGGTCCAACCCGCCCCGGCCGTCGAAGACCTGCACCTGGCGTACGCCCGGGACGGTGGCCACTGCCAGGCCGATCGCCTCGGCCGTCCAGATGGAGCGGGGCGCGGCCAGCAGCAGTTGGCGGTAGCGGGCGTCGGAGACCTGCTGCTCGCCGCCGGTCAGCGCGACGGTGTGGGTGATCTCCACCAATTCCTTGCCGGCGGCCTGCTCGGCGTCGTCCAGGTCGGCGAGCAGCGTGTCGGCCCGGTTCCACCTGTCGATCTTCTGGCTGGCCTGGGTGGGGTCGAGGTTGTGCGCGGGGCCGGGATAGAAGGCGGCGACGGCCGGTTCCCGTTCGCCGACGGCGGCGGAGAGCACCACAGTCTCGTCGAGTGCGACGTGGTGACCGCCGGGTGTGGACAGCCGTGCGCCCCGGGGCAGCGTGAGCTGGGTACGACCGGTCGGCAGGGCGGCCTTGAGCTTCAGCTTCACAGTCCCCCGGGCCGGCAGGTACGGCCGGGGGATGCCGAGTTCCTCGCCGAGTCGGGTCAGCGCGTCGGCGGTGGCCGACACCACGTACGAGTTGTCGTAGACCGCGCCGAGGGCCGCCCACAGTCGGGCGTCCTCCAACGCGGCCAACTCCAGCATCTTGCGCAGCACCGCGCCGCTTGTCAGGTCGACGTCCTCGCCGAAGAGCAGGCGGGCGGTGGCGAGCTTCTCGGCGAGCAGCCGGGCGAAGGACTTGGGCACGAAGCCGGTCTCGACGATGCCGAAGCCGGTCGAGCCGGTGGCCCGCAGGGCGGCGGCGTCGACGGCCAGGACGTCGGCCAGCTCGGCCGGCACTGTCGGATCAGACACTTGGCAGCTCCCCGAGATGCACCGAGAGCCGGTCGTCGGTGATGGTTTCGAACTGGACCTGCACCTGGAGGGTGCGGGAGGCGCGCAGCGCGGCGTGGGCGGCGTCGTCGGTGCCGGTGGCGCCGAGTCGACCGTCGTCGAGGTTCACGTCCACGATCTTGCGGACGCGGGGGTCGCGGTCGAGCAGCGTGATGATGCCGATGCGCACCTGCTCGCGGATGAGGCTCGGCTCGATCTGCTCGGCGAGGGCGTTGAGCCCGTCGAAGCCGAAGGTGGCGTCGAAGACGTTCGAGCCGCGCAGCGTGGTCAGCGCCACCGAGAGGCTCTGCGCCACGTTCTGGGTGCCGGCGACAAGCGCCAGCACCCGGCCGTTCGGGCCGTCGTCGAAGACGACGTCGCGGGCCAGGTCGACGCCGGGCATCGTGGGTTCGAAGGCGAGGCCCCAGCCGAGGTAGCGGCGCTGGGCGGCCTGCCGTTCCCGCTCGGTCCGGTCCATCTCAGACCGCCTTCAGCTTGCTCTGCCCGGCGGTGGCGGAAAGGCCGGGGGTGGTGCCGTCGGTGGCACCGCCGAGGGTCGCCAACGCCACCCCCTTGCCGTTGACGAACAGCTTTTCGGCGGCGCCGGTCGCCGAGACGACCTTCTTGCACTGCAGCGTGGAGCTGCTGTCGGTGATCTTGCACCCGGACACCGACTTGCCGACGATGCCGTCGAGTCGGGTCACCTCGGCATCGGCCACGATCAGCTTCGCCTGCCCGGCCGGGGAGACCTTCCCCTGGTTGGGGCAGTGCACGTCACTCGACGTGGTGAGCACGAATGCCATCTCGCTCTCCTCAGTGGACGTTCATCGCGTTGCTGACCTGGACGTCGACGTCGTCGGCGGCGATGGTGACGGTGCCGCCGGTGATGTTCACCGGCCCGTCGCCGGCGTCCAGGTCGATCTGCTTGGCGGTGATGGTGATCGAGCCGTCCTGTTTCATGACGATCGACGAGCCACCGGCGTGCTCGATGGTGATGCTGTCGGCGTCGTCGGCGCGCGCCGGACGCTGGCCCCGGCCGCGCAGCTGGTCCCGGCCCACCCGCACGGTCAGCTCGCCCAGCTCGATGACCCGGTTGCCGTCGCCGTCGGTGAGGTCGTGCGTCACTTTGCCGGCGTGGTCGGCGGGCACCACCGAGTCGCCGATCGACGCGCGGCTGTTGGTGTCCACCCCGACCGGCAGTGACAGCCACCAGTCCCCCGGCTGCGACACCGGGGCGTGCCCGGTGGGCCAGAGCGCGCCGACGTCAACCGGGTCGTCCGGTGCGCCGTTGCGGTAGGCAAGCGCCACCCGGGTGCCCGGGTAGCGGGGCAGGATCAGTCCACAGCCACCCCACGCGAACGGGGTCAGGTAGGTCACCCCGGGCAGCGGCGCGGGTTCCTGCCGGCGTACCGGCAGGCGGCGGGCACCGTTGGGCCGTCCGTCGGAGCGGACCAGCCCCTCCCACACCGTCTCGGTCTGCGCGGGCGGCTCGACAGCGCCGCTGGCGTTTGTGGCCGCCGCGCGTACCTCGCCGATCTCCAACCCGCGCGTCTCGCCGCGGGCCGCGCGGGCGGCCCGGCGCACCGCCTCCGCGGCGGCCACCCCCGGCGACGACGCCGGGCCCGCCGGCTCGGCGGCCGCCACGCCCGAGGCGTCGCTCCAGGTGTCCCAGGCCTGCGCGGGCGAGGAGACCTCCACGCCCTGCACGACGGTGACGAACCCGGCGGTACGCGACAGGGTGTGCCGCGCCGCGCTGAGGTAGAGCAGCTTCGCTCCCGCGCCCAGCTCACCGGTCGACGGGGCGAACGGTGCCGCGAACGAGCCGAGCAACGCCGCGCCGACGCTGCCCAGCGTGGTGGCCTCGTCCACCGCAGGCGGGTCGAAGAGCACCAGGTCGCCGGGCTTCAGGTCGGGACGGCCCTTGAGGGTCAACGTCCACGCCCGGCGACGCGGCGGCGCGGTGCCCCCGGCCTCGGTGGCCGCGTACGGGTCGGTGTCCTGGCTGCCGTTCTCGGTGCACTCCAGCAGCCCGGTGGCGAGGGTGAGCGGTTTCGGCTCCCCCTCGGGGTACGGGATGGGGCGCTTGCCGATGTGCACTGTCCCGTCGCGGATCAGCAGCATCCCCCGCCCGTACGCGTTCAGCGACTGCTGCAACGCGCCACCGAGCCGGTCCAGCGCGGCGCGGTAGAGCAGCCCGGCGCCGAAGGCGACACGCTCGTCGCCGGCCGCCTCGCCGGCGCCCCGGGTCATCGTGCCGTCCGGGTTGGCACCCCAGGTGGCGATGTCCACCCGGGTCCGCTCGGCGATGGCCCGGACGGCGGCGGTGAAGTTCGCCGCCTCGAACCGTTCGGCGACCCGCTGCCCGAGCCGGGCGTACGCCTGCTCGACGAGGGTCAGCTCGGTGTCGTACGTCCGCTCGCCGGTGAGCCGGCGCACCTTCGTCACGCGCAGGACGGCGACAAGCGCCTGGGTCAGCTCGGCCGGTGACGGGCCGGCGTTGACGCCGACCAGGTTGGTGAAGAACGCGCCAACGGAGGTGTTGGCGTCCCGCCAGTACAGGTGCAGCTTCGCCACCAGCGGCGGCTGCCCGTCGGCGGTGCGCAGCGCGGCGAAGTGCTCGTCGATCAGCCCCTGCACGGTGATCGTGTACGCGCCGGGGCCCAGCCCGTCGGGCAGCGCCGCGTCGATGGCCGCGTAGTAGTCGGCGCTGGACACTGTGAGGGTGGCGTCCTGGCTGAGCCCGGTCGGGGTCTCCCGGTGGAAGGTGAGGGTCCAGCCGGCGTCGTTGCCGACCGCCCCCTGGCGTACCTGGCCGGTCTGGAACGGCGTGAGTGTCACCGCAGGACCCTCCGCATCTTCTTGTCGAGCAGGTAGCGGTAGCGCAGCCGGCCGGGGCCGAGTTCGGATTCGACGCGCTGCGCGGGTGGGCGGCGACGCCAGACGAACTCGTTTATCGGCGGCGGTCCGAACTGGTCCACGGCCCGGTCGGCGGGCCGCCAGGCAAGCGTCAGGGTCGAGCCGTAGTCGCCGGAGCCGCGTACCGTGCCGGCGTGCAGCAGCCAGGCCAGCACCAGCACCTCCACGGCTGCCGACGGGTTGGCGTCGGTGGTGAGGCCGGCGTCGGGGCAGACCCGGCGCAGGCCGGTGGCAAGTGGCACCGAGCCGAGGATCCGGGTGCCCTGGCGGACGACAAGGCGCAGCGGCACCCGGCCGACAAGCGCCGGGGCCGGGGCTGTGGCCTGCGGTGCGGGCCGGGGCGCCAGGTCGTCGGCGGAGCTGCTGACCACCGCCAGGGGGTCGGTGTCCAGCCACTGCCGGGCCAGGCCGGTGGGCAGGATCAGCACGGCGTGGACACCCGCGCCCAGTTCGACGCGGTGCGGCAGGCCGGCGGTGAGGCTCTGCCGGACCTCGGTGAACCCGTCGGGCACCTCGATGGGTGTCTCCGGCAGCAGGTAACGGTCGATCGGGAACGGTGGCATGTCAGTTCCCCAACCCGTCGGCGAGCGCGCCGACTCCGATGCTCGCCACGTCGAGCAGCTTGCCGAGCAGGCTGGGACGGGGCACGTGGACGAGGGTGATGGTGGTGTCCAGGACGTCGCGGCGGGCCGCCGAGGCGCTGAAGGTCAGCGACTGCACCTGCATGTCGGTGCGGATGGTCATCGACGTGACGAGGATGAGCCCGCCGAACTTCCCGCCGGAGTACGCAGCGAGGGCGGTGCCGCGTTTGCTCGCCTCGGCCATCGTCTCCAGGGCGAACTTCCAGGCGTACCGTTCCGCGCCGACGAGCACCCCGGTCAGCGTGATGGTGTCGTCGTGGGTGGCCACGATCGCCTTGTGCGCGGTGGAGCCGATCGGCGGCAGGTGGTACGTCTGCGCGAGGGAGATCGCGGTGACAGCCCACAGCGGGATGGGCAGCACACCGTCGCTGATGATCGCCGACGGCACCGTGCCGTACCGTATGAAGCTGCTGGTGATGGCCATGCTCAGCGACCTCCGGTGGGTGGCAGCGGCACCGGCGTACCGGTGCGGCTGACGGTCAGACCCAGGTCGCGCAGCGCCTGAGTGATCTCGCGGACCTCGCCGGCGGCGCTGGTGACCCGCAGTCGCAGCCGGCGCTCCGTCAGCGCCGCGCTGATCCGCGCCGGCCGGGTGGCCGCGGAGCCGCGCCTGTTGATCCGGTCGATCTCGGCGGCGGCGTCCTCCATCCGGCCGATCGCGTCGACGATCTGCCGGTTGGGGGTGAAGCCCGGATCGTCGCGTTGCAGCTGTGCGATGGCCTCGCGGAAATCTGCGGCGTCGCGGCGCAGGTTGGTGGGGAGGTTGTCGGTGAGCGCGCTGACGTCGCTGACGCTTGTCGCGCGGTGCGACTTGTCGTCGATCAGCCACACCCAGCCGTCGCGGCCGATACCGACGAGGTCGGTGCCGGCGACCTTGACGTTGGCGTCCGGCCCCTTGAGGAACGTCTTGATGCTGCTCAGTGAGAACGCCGCCGTGTATTCGCCAAGTACGCCCCGGCCGTAGGTGACCATGTCGTGGCGCAGGTAGGCGCGGAAGCCGGGGCCGTCGTCGGCGCGTCCGCCCCGCTCCCGGAAGCGCCGCCACAGGGTGGCCAGCGCCTCCGGGTTGTGCGCGGCGAGTTGCTGGGTGAGCCACACGTCGCCGCTGGCCACCACCGCCCGCAACTCCGGGTCGGCGATGCGGGCCAGGATCTCGGCCAGCCGCACCTGGTTCATCTGCAAGCCCCGCGAGCGGGCCCGGCCGAGGTCGTCGACGGCGGCACGCAGCCGGGCCATCTCGTCGGGGGTGAGCCGGCCGCCGAGCCGGGTCTCCAGGTCCGCGACGGCGGCCCGCTTACCGCTCTCGGTCTCGCTGGCCACCGCCCGCCACAGCGCCTGCGGCTCCAACTCGGCAGCGCGGCGCACGGCCGCCTGCCGGTCCGTTGGCATGGCCCGGAACGCGTCGCCCACCACGGCCGCCGGCTCGCTGTGCCGACCGCCGCCGGCCTCGAAATCCCGCAGCAACGACTCGGCGTACGCGGCGGCGTCGTCGGCGAGCCGCAGCGGCGCGTCACCCACGATCCCGTCGCGCGGTCGGCTCAGCTCGCGCATCTCCGTTCGGAGCTGGTCGAAGTACTCCCCCAACGCGGTCACCCGTGTGCCCTCGGGCAGGGGGCGGCCTTCGAGCACGTGGTCGAGGATCGCGGCGATGTTCTCCCGCAGCACGGCGATCCGCTCCAGCCTGCTCACCGCGTTGCCCAGGTGCAGGTCACCGACGTCGTCGACGATGCGGCGGATGAGGTGCTCCAGCAGCTGACGGGACCGCACCTCGCCGCCCTCGCTGTGCCCGGCCACCGTACGCATGAACCGGCGCAGACGGGGGTTCGCGTCGGCGGCGGCGTGCACCGCCGCGGAGTCCAGGAAGCGGCCGGCGCGGAACCGGCGGGGCGGGGTCACGGCCGCACCACCGGGGCGCGTGGACCGGCGGCGGACTGGGAGTCGAGCACCATGAGGAGGAACCGGGCGCCCTCCGGACCGCCGACCGCGCTGCGCAGCATCGCCTCCCGCTCCACGTACGCCAGCACCGGCTCCATGAGCTTCTGCACGACGCGTTCCAGCACCTCGTTGAGCAGGATCTCGGTGATGAACGCCTGCAACAGGTCGCGGGAGGCCGCCTCGATGACCTGCCGGGCGACCCGGCGCGCCACGTACCGGGTACCGGCCCGTACGCCTGCCCGGAGCCCGTACCGCAGGGCGACCCGGCCGCCGCGCATGGCCGCGCCGCCGATGGTGCCGACCTCCGGGATCAGGGACAGCGCCAGACCGAGGTACGCCGCGAAAAGTTCCACCTCCACCTCGGCGCGGGTGAGCACCAGCTCCGGGTCGATGAGCGCCTCGTACAGCCGCTCGCGCCGGTGGGCGTGGACCACGTCGCCCACGGCCACCGCCACCCCGACGGCGAAGCCCAGCGGTGGGCAGAGCACCGACAGTGCGATGATGCCGATGGTCAGCGCGAACGCCGACAGCGCCTGCCGGCCCAACTCGCTGCTGAACAGGTCGTCGACGCCGAGGGTGTAGTAGCTGCTGCCGCCGAAGAACTCGCCGAGCTGCTGGTGGGTGACGAGGTGGATGCCCTGTAGGGCGTACCGGCCACCCGGGATGGTGGCCGACGGGATGTGTTCGCTGATCCGGCTGGACCGGAACGCGAACCCGGCGTCTCCCCGGGCGCGGTCGAGCATCTCGTCGTTGTTGCTCCGCATGTCCTGGAGCACCCGCCACAGCTCGTCGCGAATGGCACTGCGGTCACCGGCGAAGCGGGCAAGCACGTCGGGCAGGTCGGCGATCTGCTTGACCAGCGGGTCGATGCCCTCGGCCTCGCCGCGCTGGATGACCATCGCCTGTTCGATGTCGGCGACGGTCCACAGCACCCCGTGGGAGTCCCGGATCCGGGCCACGCCGTCGCGCTCGACGATCTCGCCGGCTGCCCCGGGGCTGGTGAAGGCGGCCTCGGCGGCGAGGAACGCGCCGGAGAGCGAGTGCGCCGCCCCGAACCAGGCGGTGGACGGGTTCACCATGCTCGCGGTGGCGAGCGCCTCACCTCCGACGCTGGTGTGGGTGTGGACGCTGCGGGCCGTCTCGTGCCGGCGCAGCCGGTCCCGTAGGCCCTGCAACTCGACGTAGTCGGTGAGCTGGGAGACGATCAGCCGCTCGAAGATCGGCGCGTAGTCCGGGAAGCTGGTGATCCGGGCCTGGATACCCTGCCGGGAGCTGAGCAGCAACTGCACAAGCATTGCTTTGTTGCCGATCACGAAGATCGTCCCGACGGCGTCCTTCACGGCCGGTGTGAACGCGTACAGGAAGTGCAGGTCCCACGCTGCCGGGTGCTCGAACGCGGCGCTGCGGATCCTGGCCCAGTGCTCCGGCTTGCCGTAGACAGCCATGACACGCCGGGCGAGGTGGTCCAGCCGGGGCACCACACCGGCGAGGTGGCGCAGGAACTGGATGGCGGGCGAGGCGACCGGCCGGAAGTCCAGCGGTCCGAGCCGACCGGTGCCCTCCGGGACGGGCCGGCTGAATCCCTCCCGCTCCGCCGCGCCGACCATCACACCGATCGCGGCGGCGCGGGCGCGCAGCACCGCGGCGGCCTGGAGGCAGAACGTCGCCGGGTAGCGGCAGGGCTGGTTCATCTGGAGCCGGAACGCGATGTCGTCCATCAGCCGGCGCAGCTCGTCGGCGTCCGCGCCGAGCGCGTCGAGGTCGGGTTCGCCGTTGAGCGACCCGCACGCGGGGATCTCCGCCCGCCCGCCGGTGACAAGCGGGAATCGGCTCGCATTGGCACGGGGTGGCCCGGACGGGGCGCTCGGGTCGAAGACGAATCCGCCACGTGACGTAGCGCCGTCGCCGGTACCTCCCCCGGTCCCCGCGCCCGTGGCCGTTCCGTCGCCCGCGCCGCCGGTGCCCGTGCCGGTGCCTGTCCCCGTACTCGCGCCAGCGCCCGCGCCATTGCCATTGCCATTGCCATTGGCAGTGCCCGTGCTGGTGCCTCCGCCGGGTGGCGCCTTCGGGTCGACAGGCGTTGTCGGATGCTGCTCCACGCTGATCGGCAGCAGGTTCGCCCGCCCGGTCCAGTGCAGCGTCGAGTCGGTGGCCTCGGTACCGACAAGCAGCAGCGACGTACCACCCACCTGGACGACGATCAGGCTGGTCGGTGCCGCGCCACCCAGCGATCCGAGGATGTCGTCGACGCGGCGGTTCACCTCCACCTCGACGGCCCGCTCGATCTGCGCCGCGTACTCCTCGGCGGTGGTGGTCTCGCCCCGCGGCTGGCCGGTGCGCAGCCGGGACCGGATGTCGGCGCCGATCTCCTCGTCCACCATCGCCACCAACGCGGCGCGGTCGGACACCAGTCGACGATCGACGGTGCCCGGCTGCGGGCTGGGCGTACGCGCCTCGATCTCGAAGTGCGGCTGCGGTGTGGCCCGGAAGACCGTTTCCCCGAACCGGTCGAAGGTGAAGAACGACAGCGGGGTGGTGGTCACCATGACCAGCCACACCTGCCGTCCCTCCAGGTCGGTGACCCGGGCGATGATGCCCTGCGCGCTGCCCGACGGCAGGCCACCGTGCTGCCGGACCGCCTCGCGGGCCAGCTCGGCGAAATGACCGGCCAGGTGGGTGACAGGTCGCAGGTTCCACTCGTAGCGCACCGGCGGTGGCGCATCGCCGTCCACCGGCACCTCGGCCGCGTCACCACCGTCGTCGTAGGAGGGCACCCGGTAGACGGCCAGCATGCTGCGCAACCGCTGCGGATCGAACAGCTCGACCGCCGGCCGGCTCAGCGGCGCCGCCACACCGGCCGGCAGCCCCGGGTCCAGACGAGCGGCAGCCACCACCTCGTCCATGCGCCGACGGAGCCGGGCTTCGAAGGCACGCCGGTCCTCCGGGGCCACCCCTTCGCAGCCCGCGCCGGCCCAGCGGAACTCCGGCGCTGAGGCGCGTACCTCCAGGTAGCCGCCGCGGGGCGCGACCACCTCACGGCGGGAGCGTTCCAGAGCCCGCGCCAGGGCTGCGCCGAGCGCATCGGTCACCGCCTCCGGCCGCCCGGTCACCGAGCCGGCGTCCAGCCGGATCCGCACCGGTACGTGCACCGAGATGGCCACCGTCAGGACCGCCCGTCCAGGTGCTCGGCGAGCCGGGCCAGCGCGAGGTCGGCGAGGGCGTCGACGTCGACCGCGCCGCCGGCCGCTACCACCTCGATCTCCACCGGGAAGTGGTACGCGATGACAGCGCGATCGTCCTCGGCGACCTGCTCGGCCTCGGCCTCGCTACCGGCCGCCGGCAACACCAGCTCACCCGCGTGCACCAGGGCCAGCCCGGTACGGGTGACCCGGGCGGCACGGCCAGCACCGGTCGCCATCTGCTACCTCCGGTTGATCGTGGGCGGGCTGTCGTCGACTGTCGGTCGGTCAGGCGTCAGGGCAGCACGGACTGGTCGCCGGTCTTCGGGTCGACGGTGGCGGCCAGGCTGAAGCCGCTGAACGTCGCCGCCGGTGCGCCGGAGATCGTGGCGGTGGTCGGCGTCGCACTGGTGATCAGGCAGTCCTGCAACACGAAGGATGAGAACGCCCAGTCGTCGCCGGTGTGCTCCAGCAGCGCGATGTCGAACAGGTCGCCGTCGAGGGCCAGTTTGGTGAGCCGACCGGCGACGTCCCCGATCGCCTTGACGGTCATCGTGAAGTTCATCGACACCGGCGCGTGGATGACGCCCAGGTGGGTCACCTCGCACGAGTGCAACGCCTCGACGTTGAGCGAGAACGACGGGCTGAACGAGTCGATCGGGCTGATCAGCACCGTCTCGGTGCCCTTTGTGTACTGCACCGCGAGGCGGGTCTTCCACTCCATGGTCTGGTTCCTCCGGGTCAGAACTTGGCCACGAGCGTGACCAGCAGGCGGCTCACGGCCGGGCCGTACGTGACGGTGACGACCAGGTCGACAGTGCGGTCGGCCCGGGCGGCGGTGACGATCGAGGTGTCGGTGGCGGTACGGGCGACCTCCGGGATGCTGAGGATGTCCAGCACCGGAATCTCAATGCGGTAGTCGTCGATCACCGCCTGCCGCTTGAGGGGTCCGAGGATGCCGTCGACCTGGGTCTTCAGCAGCGTCATCCCCGGCTTGGTGATCCGCGCGTCGCCCACCAGGCCGATCAGGCCCGCGCGGAGCATGAACTCGATCTGGTCGAGGGTGCGGACCAGGTCGACGTGCAGCAGGCTCGCGTCGGTGGTGAACAGCCGCCCGTCGGCGAAGTGCAGGCTCTCTCCGCTGATCAGGGTCGGATCGATGATGGGCGTGAGGTTCGCCTCGGACAGGCCCTTGATCTCGGCTGGGCTGTACTGCTTGGCCACCGGGATGGCCACGCCACGGATCTTCTTCAGCACGATGCTGTGGTGCACCGGCAGCCCGGCCACTGCCGCCATCGCGGCGGTGGCCGCGTCCCCGTCCGCGCCCCGGGCCGCGATCATCACCATCCGGCTGGTGCTGCTCTTGAGCGGGTTCGCGGCCGTGGTGATGTCGGCGACGTAGGTGGGCACCTTCTCGGTCGCCGGGTTGACCATGGCGAAACCGATCCGCCGCTGGCCGGCCGCGGACATCGTCTCCACGTGCGCCTTGAGGGCGTGCAGGCCGGTGGGCGCCCCTGCACCGGCCGGGTTGCCGACACTCGTCTCGTTGGCCAGCGACACCATCGTCACGTCGTCGGCGGCCTCCAGCGCGCCGAGGGCTGCGGCGTAGTCGTCGCCGGACACCTTGACCCCGTACACCTTGGCCGGGCGCGGATCCTGGAGGAACGCCAACTCCAGCGAGTTGTAGAGGGCGTTGCGGACGACGTTGCCGGTCTGCCGGCGGGCGAAGTTGGTGACCGCGTCGTCGAGGGTCTCGATCCGGACCGGCGTGTTCGCCGGCGCCGAGCCACCGTCGGCGGTGGACGGCGCCTTGCCGACCACGGCGATGACACCCGGTGAGCGCTGGGCCAGTGGCGCCGGTGGCGGCACGATCCGGACCTCGATGAACGGGAATGCTGCTGTCGGTGCCACGGGTCCTCCCGGACGGAGTTGCTGCTGTGGTCGGTAGGCGGCCTCGGCCGCTGTGGTCGATGGGCGGCTCCTGGCCGCCGTGGTCGGTGCGCGGCTTCCGGGCCGCCGTGGTCGGTGCGCGGGCGTCTCAGGTCGTCACGGCGGCGAGCCCGATGCCGCTGCGGGCCAGCCACTGGCCGGCGCGGGCGAACCGGGCGGCGCGCTTCTGCGCGTCGGTGCCGGTGTCGCCGCCGGGCCAGCCGTCGTCGTCGAACGTCTCGATGGGCACCACCCAGACGGCGACCACCCGGTGCCGGCGTCGGACGTCATCCGGTGCCGGCACGTCCAGCCCCAACTCCTCGGCGCGGGCCCGCACGAGCCGGGTTTCGACGAGCAGGTCGGCAAGGGAGAAACCCCTGTCGCGGATCAGTACGGCGGCGGCGAACGGCAGGTGCCGCGGGGTGGGCGGAGCGGCCGGCGGGGCCGCGTACCGCAGCTTCACCGTGGCACCGGCGACCTGCCCGCGCATCCGTGTCACCAGGTCGCCGGCCGTCGCGGCCCCCACACCGGCGAGCAGTCGGTCGAGGTGCGCGTCGGTGAACGCGGCCGGCTGGTGCAGGCCGTCCCGCAGCCGGGCCACCAGCCGGGTACGACGCTCGGTCTCCAGCACCGCCGGGTCGGTTGGCAGCGCGCCCAGGTCGGCGACGATCTGCGGGTCGACGTCGAAGGCGGGCACCGCCACGTCGAGGTCCTCGACCCGGTCCCGGGCCACACTGGTACGTACCACCAGGCTGCCCCGCCACAGCGCGTCGATGCGCAGCGCCGACCCGCCGAGGCCGTGCAGCCGGACCCGCAGCTCGGTACGCGCGGTGCCGCCGGAGCCCAGCCACTCCCCCTCGGCCAGGGTCACCGGAGCGGCGGCGAAACCGAGCGTCAGCTCGTCGAACACCGCCGAGTACGGAGGCGCGACAGGCATCGCCTCCGTGTCGTACCCGGCCTCGACCAGGTGGGCAAGCGACTCGTCGTCGAAGACGGCGGCGCGGGTGCCCGGATCGGCCAACCGCACAAGCACCCCGTCGACGAAGTCCACCGCACCGTTCTCCCCACTGCCCGTGCCAGGGCGCACCGCCCGGCTCGGCACGACAATCGCGAAGCGGACGTCACCCGACCGTCACCGCCACCGTCACCGCACACGCGGGCGGCCCCGAGTGTCGGGAACTGAGCATCCGCACAGCGACTGCCGGCTCGCCCCGGCCACCGGCCACCGGCCACCGCAGCGCCGCACGTCAGCAGCGCAGCACCGGTCGACACGTCGCACAAGAACGCAGCACCGGTCGTCGCACTGCACTACCAACGCAGTGCCGGTCGTCGCACCGCACTACCAACGCAGTGCCGGTCGTCGCACCGCACTACCAAACGCGACGCCGGTCACCGCGGCGTGCCGAACCACGCGACGTGCCGAACCGACCGACACGGCGTGCCCAACCACGCGGCGTGCCTACGGACCGACGCGGCGTGCTGGTCAACGCGCTGGGGCCGAGGTCGCTGTTGAGCTTGATACCACACAGTCATCTTGATGCCCCAGAGTCATCAAGCTCACCGGAGCATGTGCACCTAGCACCCTCACGCTCCGTGGGGCGACGCACGCCCCGTCCGAACCCGGGAGGACCGCTGGTCGCGGAATCCCCGGTGGCGCACGCCAGGCGGCGATGACGCGAATCTGGTCAGCCGATCGGCATCGGGCGACATCGCAGTGGGTCGACATGGCAGTGGGTCGACATGGCAGTGGGTCGAGGCGACACTGCGGTCATCGGTGCGACAACCTGCACGTAGCCGCGGGGCGCGTGCGCGGGACCTCTCCGTTCGCGGCGGCACGGGATCCTGGGTCGACTCGTGGTCCGCGCTGACAGCGGCAGCGTTCAGGAGGGCGAGGCGTGGCGCAGGAAGACGCGTAGCGGGTGCGCGGCGGTGGCGGCCAGGTTGCCCAGCACGGAGAGCAGGAGGGCGTACTGACCGGCGGGCTCGTCGGCGAGCAGTTGGTCGGCGTCATCGACGATCAGTGTGAGCGGGCCGGCGTCCAGCCGGTCCCGCAGCACGTCGGCGAGGGCGTCCCAGGTGCTTCCCAGGTGCGCCGGCAGGGCCAGCGCCGCGGCCAGGGCGGCGAAGAGCGCCGGTCGGGTCCGGCTCGCCGCGCCGGCCAGCACCGAAGCTCCGGGCACGGTCGGCGTCCCCGTCCGGCACACGGTCAGCCACTCGGGCGGGCCACCGTTCTGGTCGACCATCGCGTACCCCCTGAGCTGGCTCGACCACCGGTGCCGGCCGGTGGGCGGCCGGCACCGGCGTTGGTCAGAGCCGGTAGAAGTCGGTGTAGTGGTTCGGCGAGAACCAGGTGACGCCGGTGCTGCGGTTCACGACGATCCGGTACGCGTCGCGGGCGGCGCCCTGGGTGCGCGGGTAGACGTCGTACTCGTGGTAGGTGGCGTTCTTGGGCAGTTGGCCATCGTAGTTGTAGAACTGGCCGCCGGCGAAGTTCGATTTGCCGCCGCTCCAGGAATACCAGCCGCGACTGGTCGGGAAACCCTTGGCCGACCAGCCCGAACGGGCGGCGCGGGCATCCGCGCAGCGGCTCATGGTGCAGGAGCTGTAGACCGCTGCCGAGGCGGAGTCGACCATCCGGGGGGCCACCACGGACGGGCCGACAAGCGCGGCGGCGACCATGGCGAGGAGAAGGGCGAGGGTGGTGGTACGCCGGCGGATCGCGCCGAGCGTGGCCGGCGGGGACACGAGGGTGGACACAGGCTGCCTCCAGACCATCCGATGCATCGATCCGCGTCACTGTCGGATCGGAATCAGTCTCACCGCTGACAGCTCGCGGCGATACCCCTTCGTGCCTCAACGCCTCCACAATGCTCGGTGAACTCCGGGCGTGGCTACGGGCATATCGGTCACGGGTTGTTAGCGTGAAATGCGGATCCGTGACCATAAGGGGTGCCATGACGGACGCTCCCGACGGGAGGCCGCGGCCTGCGGACCAGTGGCGGCAGCGCGGCATCCGTGGGCTGACCATCACGCGGAACGTGAGCGTCGGCGCGTGGCGCTGGTGGGCGCGGAGCTGGGACCGGCTGGTCGCCGCGCTCCAGGACGAGGCACCCGTCGGTGCCGGAGCCGGACCGTCGCCGTCCGGCCCGCTCGTCGAACAGCGCGACGCGCCCCGGCTGATTCCGGTTCCCGCGCGCGGCTACGTGTACTCGTTCTACATCCGCGCCACGTTCGCCTGGTCTTCGCCGGCGAGTCTGCGGGCCGAGGTGCTGAGTTGGTACGTGCAGTATTTCCAGCCCAACGCCGTCCAGCGGTTGACCCGGCTCGCCTCCGACGCCGCCCGAGACCTACCACCGCACCGGGCAGCGGACCTGGAGGTGGCGTTGCAGCGGGCGCTCGCCGAAGATCCGGAGTGGTCCTACCGGCGTGGCGACGTCCTCATCACCTGCCGACCCGACGCCGCAGTACGCCTCGACGAGCGGATCATGCCGGCACTCCAACCGCACGTCGACCGGATGGTGAAGCTGGAGTACCAGTTCGACGAGCAGCTCCGCAAAGCGACGTACGCCGAGGAGTTGAGTCGCAGGTGGGTGACGATCCTGAGCGAGAACCCCGACAGGGACACCGACGACGAGATGGCCGAGGCCCGCCAGAGCATGCTCGCCGCGCAGAAGGAGGCCGCCCGCTGGATCAACGAACTCGTTTACCGACGAGACACCAAGGGCTGATCAGCCGGACACCCATCGTTGAGGGGTAACGTCAGTGGCGATGACGAAGCCAACGACCAGCAGGACTGCGACGTCCAGGGACGGCACCTCGATCGCCTACGAGCAGGCCGGCAGCGGGCCCGCCCTCATTCTTGTGGACGCCGCCGGGCACTACCGCGGGCTCAGCTCGTTCGGCGGGCTGATCGACCTGCTCGCTACCAACTTCACCGTCTACCACTACGACCGCCGCGGCCGGGGAGACAGCACAGACACCCAGCCGTACGCCGTCGAGCGCGAGGTCGACGACCTCGCCGCGCTCATCGACGACGCCGGCGGCGAGGCATTCCTCTATGGTTTCTCGTCTGGCGGCCTGGTCGCCCTGCACGCCGCCGCGAGCGGACTCGCGATTCCCAAGCTGGCGCTTCTCGAGCCGCCGATCGAGGCCACCGAGGACAGATCGGCGCAGGCAGCCTTCACCGCCGAACTCGCTGGACTGATAGCGGCAGAGCAGCGTGCGGCTGCGGTGGAGCACTTCCTGACCGGCGTCGGCGTGCCCGACGAGGTCATCGCCGGGATGCGCGGGAGTCAGTCCTGGTCCGCGATGGAGGCGGTCGCGCACACCCTCGTCTACGACTGCATGGTCAGCGAGGCCACCTCGCTCCATCTCCTGGCGTCGGTGAGCGTGCCGACTCTCGTCCTGGGCAGCGAAGCGAGCGGCGACGACCTCACCGGCATGACCGCCACCATTGCGAAGGCGATGCCCAACAGTTTTCACCGAAGCCTGCCCGGTGAATGGCACGGGGTCCCCGCCGACGTCCTCGCGCCGGCGTTGACCGAGTTCTTCGAACGCTGAGCATCCTCCGACCCTGCCGCGAAGCGCTACACAGCATCGTTGATCCGGGCCACTCGTCGGCCTGGCTCTAGCCGCCGAAGCTCAACGCCCGCCGTAGGTCTTCGTCGAGGCTGTCGTTGTACTGCGGGTCGGGTTCTGCCCCGGCGGCGCTGAGGACGGTGCTGAAGAAGCATCTGGCACCAACGGCGAGGATCACGCGGAAGATCTCCGTGTCATCGAGGCCGTGATCGCGTAGGACAGCGATGTCTGCCGCGCCGACGGAGTTCGCATCGGTCGCGACCTTCCCGGCGAACGTGACGACTGCGACCTCCTGCGCGGAGAGGTCGGCGCTGCCGTGCTCCGTCGCGATGGCGGCGACAGTCGATGCGTCGAAGAGCTTGTCCCGCATGAGCTTCCCGTGCGCCAGTCCGCAGTAGGAGGACTTCAGGGCCCGTGCCGCGGCGAGGGTCGCCAACTCGTAGCGGCGCAGCTCCATCTCGGCCTTCACCGCACCGTTGAGCTGCTGCCAGGCCAGGTACACGGCCGGGCTGTGGGCGAACAACCTCGTGTAGTTGGGCAGGTAGCCCATCGCCCTCGTGTCGGCATCGAAGATCCGCTCGGTGTCCGGCGACTGCTCGGCCTGTTGCAGGTGGCTCATTCCTGCCCCTCCCTACGCTCGACCGCGAACGGTACGCCCCTGCGGCCCCGGACGCTGTCGGGAAAGTGGCGGACGCGGTGTCCGACAGACGTGGTCGCCAGACGCCGTTCAGCTGAGCAAAGACAAGGGTGACCGCACCCCGGGCCTCCTGCGATTGTCGATGGGCACGCCCGGCCAGGCCGCCGGTCGTGCGGTTGGAGGGAACGATGGAGCACCCACTCCGTCTGCTTGACACCGCCGAGAAGCTCCGAACCGACATGGTCGACAGACTGGACGCGCTCGTCTCGTGCGAGTCGCCGCCAGGCTCGATGCCCCAACTGGGATCCTGCGCCGACCTGCTCGCCCGCTGGGGCGAGGAGGTGCTCGGCCGACCCGCCCGCCGGGTCGTCGTCGATGGTCTGCCGCACCTGCTGTGGCCGGCCGTCGACCAGCGTGTGCTGCTCCTGGGTCATTTCGACACGGTCTTTCCGGCCGGCACGGTCCGGTCGAGGCCGTTCACCGTACGCGGGGACGTCGCGACGGGACCTGGTGTGTGTGACATGAAGGCCGGGATCGTGCAGATGTTCACGGCGCTGCACCTGCTTGAGGACACCTCGGCTGTCGGTGTGCTGCTCACCTGTGACGAGGAGAGCGGCTCCGTCACATCGAGACCGTTGATCGAGCGTGAGGCTCGGCGCTCGGGTGCCGTCCTCGTCTGCGAGGCGGCCACCCCGGAGGGGCACGTGAAGGTGGCTCGCAAGGGCGGGTCGGTGTACCGGCTCACCGTCTCGGGTCGCGCCGCGCACGCCGGCGTCGAGCCGCAGCGCGGGGTCAACGCAACTGTCGAGGTCGCCCACCAGGTTCTCACGTTGAGGTCGCTCGGCGCGGCGGACAGCGGCGGCACCTCGGTCACGCCGACGCTGCTGTCGGCGGGCACGACGACCAACACGGTGCCCGAGCGTGCCAGCCTGGCCGTCGACGTGCGAGCCTGGACCGCTGACGAACTCGAGCGCGTCGATCATGCGATCCGTGGGTTGGTGCCGTTCCTGCCCGAGGCGACGCTTGCGGTGCAGGGCGGGATCAACAGGTACCCCATGTCGCCCGAGCTCGCGCGGCCGCTTCTGGAGCTGGCTCAGTCGATCGCGGGTCAGCTCGGCATTCCGCGGCTGGTTGGCGCGTCCGCCGCCGGCGCGTCCGACGGCAACTTCACCGCCGCGCTGGGCGTGCCGACACTGGACGGCCTGGGCGCGGTGGGAGGCGGTGCGCACGCCGCCGACGAGTACGTCTGCCTCGACCGGATGCCCGAGCGGACGGCGCTCCTGGCCGGGCTCGTCGACACACTGTCCACGTTGGAGCGTTTCGGATCGCAACCCATCGATGACATCCAGTAACCTCCTCAACGCCGGCGAACGTCCGGCAGCGAGGGGTCGGCGTCGGTATGACTACGCAACAGCGCTCTGCATCGTCGGTTCCCCTGCTCGGCGTCGAGGAGGAGTTCCTCGTCGTCGACGCCGCGCGGGGTGCGGTAGTGCCGGAGGCGGCGACTGTGGTCGACAGGGCGCGCCCGGCGCTCGGTGCCCGGGTCGGTGGTGAGATCACCAAGTTCCAGGTGGAGACCCGCACCGACCCGTGCCGCAGCGTGGACGATCTCCGCGCGCAGTTGGTCGAGGGTCGCGCCGCCGTCCAGGCGGCGGCCCGGTCGGCGGGTCTGCGGGTGATCGCCAGCGGCTCACCGGTGCTCGGGTGTGCCGTACCGCCGCCCATCACCGAGGGACCCCGCCAGGACCGGGGCACCGCAACCTTCCGTGGGCTGCACGACGAACTGGCGATCTGCGCCGTCCACGTCCACGTGGAGGAGCCCGACCGGGACCGCGCCGTGCTGATCGGCAACCATCTGCGCCAGCACCTGCCGGTGTTCGTCGCCCTCACCGCCAACTCGCCCTACTGGGCCGAGCGCGACACCGGGTACGCGAGTTGGCGCACCGTCACGTGGGGGCGCTGGCCGGTGGCCGGTCCGCCGCCGTTCCTGCGGTCGGCGCGGCAGTACGACGACCACGTGGCGATGCTCCTGGATGCGGGCGCCCTTGTCGACCACGGCACGATCTTCTGGGACCTCCGCCTGTCGATCAACCACCCGACCCTCGAGGTACGGGTGGCCGACGTACCCCTGACCGCCGTGGAGTCGGCGGCGCTGGCGGCCCTGGTGCGGGCTCTGGCGGTCGTCGCCGGGGAGGCCGTCGACGCCGGTGACGAGGGGCCGCAGCCGACCGCTGAGCTGATGCGGCTCGCGTACTGGCGGGCGGCCCGCGACGGGATGGGCGGGCACGGCGTCGACGTGATCACGGGCCGGCTGCTGCCCGCGGCGGCTCTCGCCAAGCGGCTTGTGGCGCTGGCCCGGCCGGCGCTTGACGCCGCGGGCGACCGGGATCCTGTGGAGTCCTGGCTGGGGTGGCTCGCCGCGAACGGCGACGGGGCCACCCGGCAGCGGGCCGCCGCGGCGCGACGTGGGCGTCTGACCGATGTGGTCGACGAGATCACCGCCCGGACGGCGTCCGACCGGCCCAGATACGAAGAAAGCACAACGGCGTAACGACAAGCCGCCCGACCCCGGAAATGCTTGAGGAACCGGATGTCGCGGCAGGCGTTCCCTCCCGTGGAGACCGGTGCACCGGATCAGGGAGGTCCCAGGTGAATGACGCAGATCTTCTGTCCACTGTCGCCATCCAGCACGACCGGAGGCCCCCGGCGGACATGGTGCGCGACGCCGAGGCGTTCGCCGAACGGATGGCGTTACGCCGTTCCGTGCGTGACTTCGCCGGCGACCCGATTCCCGACGGGGTGATCGAGGCCGCCATCCGGGCCGCGTCGACAGCGCCCAGTGGTGCGAACGTGCAGCCGTGGCGGTTCGTGGTGCTTACCGACCCGGCACGCAAACGCCGGCTGCGCGAGGCGGCGGAGGCCGAGGAACGCGCCTTCTACGACCGCCGCGCCTCGGCGGAGTGGCTGGGTGCGATCGCCAGGCTCGGCACCGACTGGCGGAAGCCGTTCCTGGAGACCGCACCCGCCGTCATCGTCGTCTTCGAGGTGCACCAGGGGCCGAACAGCCCGAAGCCCTACTACGTCAAGGAGTCCGTGGGCATCGCCGTCGGCCTGCTGATCACCGCGCTGCACCACGCCGGCCTGGTCACCCTGACCCACACGCCCAGTCCGATGCGGTTCCTCAACGAGGTGTGCGAGCGCCCACCGGAGGAGCGCCCGTACGTGGTGATGCCCGTCGGGTATCCCGCCCCGGACGCCCAGGTGCCCGACCTCACCCGCAAACCTCTCGACGAGGTCATGATCCGCTGGTGAGGTCAGTGGTCAGGAATTCGACAAGGGGGTCGACGTGGCGGTCCGGGCGTCGCCACTCGGCCAGCAGGTCCTCAAGCAGGTGCTGCTCGGCGACGAGTTCCGCGCCGCGGTAACGGCGGATCACCGGGTGGATGAAGGCGCTCTCCCTCGCCCGGTCGGGGGTCGGGTGCCTGTCGATGGCGAAGACGTCGCCGTAGTCGTCGCGGCCCCACCGCAGCGCGAGCGTGTACCACTGCGTGGCGGCCCCGAAGCGCTCCACCGCGTAGTCCTCCGGCAGGTCCTCGTAGTGGTGGAAGTCGCCTGTGGCGTCGTCGCGGACGAAGACGTCGCAGAGGTATTCGAACTGGGTCCACAACGCCGAGGACCAGTTGACCCGGTCGAGCATGAGTTTGGTGAGCGACGCGGGGTCGGCCGGTGTCGTCGCGTACGGCAGCGGCACGCCGTCGTAGCGCTCCCGCAGCATCCGCGTGAACGTGCGCAGGTTGTACCGGAAGCCGTCGATGAAGGGCGACGAGGCGTGTTTGACGTCCCGGTCCTGGGCGATGGTGCCGGCGAAGTACAGGTCGTCGATGTTGCTCGACTGCCAGTCGGGGCGCAGGCCGGGCATGCGGCCGTCGCGCACCATGTCGGGGCGGACCGTCTCGTCGAACATGGCGGTGTTCATCCGGAAGCCCGTGCACCGCAGCACCGTGTGGTAGTCGAGGACGGCGGTCTCCCCCTGGGCGTGGGTGTACGTGATGGACACCTGGTACCGCCCGTCGACGGGACGGATCTCGTCGATCGTGCAGTCCAGCACCGAGTGCAGCGTCTTGAACTGGTAGCTGTCCAGGATCGCGCCGTACTGGCCTCGGACGTCGCCGGGGTGTTTGGTGTTCCATGCCAGTCGCAACGGTTGCCGGCTGGCCAGGTGCACCATCGACGCCCGCCCGAGGATCGCCGACGCCGTCTCGAACGCGGAATTGCCCTTGCCGATGATCAGGACCCGTTGACCGTCGTACGCCGTGGGGTCGACGACCATGTCCTCGTACCCGATGGCGTGTTCGATGCCCTTGATCGCGGGCACGAACGGCTGGCCCCAGCCGGTGGCCACGACCAGGCAGCGAGCCCGCACCTCACCCTGGTCGGTGCGCACCGTGAAGCCGTCGTCGGTCCGCGTGATCCGCTCGACAGTCGTGCCGTAGCGGACGTTGAGCTTGTGGACACGTTGGAACTCGGCGAGGTAGCGCACCAGGTCGTCGGCCGCCGGCAGGTACTCCTCGCTGAACTTCGGGAACAGCAGGTCCGGGTCGTCGTTGAGCAGTGAGTTCCAGTCCCAGCGGAGGCGGATCTCGGGATCGGTGCTGTCGGTGTGCACCTTGTTGAGCGAGATGAGCCGGCGGTGGCGCGGAAACCGCCTGAAGAACCCGCCCGGCGCGTCGCCGCTTTCGAACGTCAGGTAGTCGGCGCCCTGCTGCTGGAGGTAGTAGCTCAGTTGGAGGCCGGCAGGCCCGGCCCCGACGATGACGTACCTGTGTTCGCTGCTGACCATCCTGCGACCCTTCGACGGAGAAAACGGGTCCATCGACCATGGGATGCAAAGCGTTACGTGTCAATACCACTGCGTGGAGATCGGTGGGCCGCGGCAACGCCGGTCAGCTCGGGACGTCCCGCCGGCGGAAGCCGGCCATGCCCGCCGTGAGCAGCAACGCGGCCACCGCTGTCAGCACCACGAGCGGCAGCGCCACCGGGTCGACAGCGGGCACGGAAGGCACATGGGTGTACGGCGACACGTCGAGCGCCGCCTGCGGCAACTCCAGGACCGCGCCGAGCTGACCGAGCAGCAGGAAGACCAGCAGCACCGCCCAGGACAGCGCCACCGACCGGCGGGGCAGCAGACCGAACAGCGCTGTCACCACCCCGGCGACCACCAGGAGGGCGGGCAGCCGCAGCAGCGCGGCGCCAGCCAGCTCGACGGCCGAGCCGAGCGGATCGCCGGTGACCAGGCCGTAGCCGAGGCCGGTGGTCAGGCCGGCGAGCAGCAGCAACGCGACAGCGCCGAGCACTGCGGCGAGCACCTGGGTGCCCAGCCAGCGGGTACGACCGACGGCGGTGGCCAGCGCGGCCTCCAGTGTCCCGTCGGTCTCGTCGCCGCGTACGCGCAACAGGGCCTGCACGACGTACGCGCCGATGGTCAGCGCGAACAGCCCCAGCATCGCGGCCAGGTACGCGTCGAGGAGGTTGTCGCCGCCGCCCATCGCGTTTATCGCCTCGGCGGCGGCCGGGTTCGCGTCGATCATCGCGTTGAACTCGTCGGCGGCGACGCCCATCGACAGGCCGAGGACCGCCACTCCGACCGCCCAGCCCAGCAGGGTCCCGCGTTGCGTACGCCAGGCCAGACCGGCGGGGCTGAGCAGCCCGGCCGCGCCGGTGGCCGGGCCGCGCCGGGGTGCGACGAGGCCGGCGCCCAGGTCACGTCGCTCCGCGAGGGCGTACGCGAGCGCCACCCCGGCGACCAGCAGCAGAACGGGCAGGGCGAGCACCCACCAGCGCTCGTCGCCGAAGGCGCGCACCTGGTTGCCCCAACCGAGCGGGGAGAGCCAGGACGGCCAGGCGCTGCGTACCCGGGTGCCGTCGGCGCTCTGCTCGCCGAGGACGTCACCGGCGGCGCGCAGCACGAAGGAGAGCCCGACGACTGCGGCGGCGAGCGCGTTGGCGCCTCGGGCGGTCACCGAGAGCTGCGCGGTGACAGCGGCGACGGCAGTGAAGGCGACGCCGACGCCACCGATCGCGCCGGCCGCGGCCACCGAACCGGCAAGTGGCAGGCCGGCGCCGGCCAGCGCGAGCAGGAGCAGCGCAGCGGCCAGCACGTTCGCCGTGACGACGACCGCCAGCGCGGCGGTGAGCGGCGCGTACCTGCCGACGACTGACGCGCCGAGCAGCTCGGCCCGGCCGGTCTCCTCGTCCTGGCGCGTGTGCCGGACCACGGCGAAGGTGCTCAGCAGCGCGACGATCAGGGCCAGCGTCACGTACGTCTCGGCGACCACCACGGCGCCGAGGTCGGTGCCGGCGATCGGCCCGTTGAAGGCGCGGGCGACGAGGCTGGACGCCGATGTGGTGGCGTAGCCCTGGCGGGCTGCCTCGTCGGGGTAGATGTCGGCGACGCTGCCGGCGAGCGCGTAGCCGAGCAGCGGCGTGCCGAGGACCCAGATGGCGAGGCGGATCCGGTCGCGGCGCAACACCAGCCGGGCCAGCCGGGGCGTACCGGTGAGGGCGCTCACCGCGCACCGGCCCCTGGGGCGTCGGCGGCGGGGACGTCGGCGGCGTGGCCGTTAGCGGCGGGGTCGTCGCCGTAGTGACGCAGGAAGAGTTGTTCCAGTGTGGGCGGTGTGCTTGTCAGCGCCCGGACACCGAAGTGGACGAGCCGGCCGAGCAGCTCGTCCAGGTGCGCCGGCTCGACCTCCAGGTGGGTACGACCGTCGACCTCGTGCACGTCGTGCACGCCGGGCAGCTCGGCCAGGCCGGTCGCCGGGCGGGCCGTCTCGACAGTCACTGCCGTACGGGTGAGGTGGCGCAGCTCGGTGAGAGTGCCGGACTCGACGGTCCGGCCCTCGCGGATGATGCTGACCCGGTCGCAGAGGGCCTCGACCTCGGCGAGCACGTGGCTGGAGAGCAGCACTGTCGCGCCGGCCCGCTTGATCCGCCGGACCTCGTCCTGGAACACCGCCTCCATGAGGGGGTCGAGGCCGGAGGTCGGCTCGTCGAGCACGTACAGCTCCACGTTCGACGCGAACGCGGCGACGATGGCGACCTTCTGCCGGTTGCCCTTGGAGTAGGTGCGGCACCTGCGGGTGGGGTCCAGGTCGAAACGCTGCAGCAGCTCGTCGCGGCGGTGCTTGTCGAGGCCGCCGCGCAGCTCACCGAGCAGGTCGATCGCCTCTCCCCCGGTGAGGTTGGGCCAGAGGTTGACGTCGCCGGGCACGTACGCCAGCCGGCGGTGCAGGCGGACGGCATCGCGCCACGGGTCGGCGTCGAGCACCAGCGCCTCGCCGGAGTCGCGACGCAGCAGGCCGAGCAGGATCCGGATGGCTGTCGACTTGCCGGCGCCGTTGGGGCCGAGGAAGCCGTGCACCTCCCCCCGCTCGACCTGAAGGTCGAGCCCGTCGAGTGCCCGGATGGCACCGAACGTCTTGACCAGGTTGCCGATCGAGATGACGGGCATCGCCCCTCCTGCCGTTGGCTGCGTCGATCACCCTCACTGTACTGACCGACGGTCAGACGAATCAACGGTGACCACGGACACGAACGAGCGCGACCGCCACTCGGTGTCGGCGAGCGACCCGGAGGCGCTCATCTAGGCTGGCGCAATGACCGCCGATCCCGCGGACGACACCCGTACCCGGATCCTGCGTGCCGCGCTCGACCTCTTCGCCGAACACGGCTACCAGCGCACCTCCCTGCGCCAGATCGGCGAACGGCTGCGGCTGACAAAGGCCGCCGTCCTATACCACTTCCCGGCCAAGGAGCACCTGCTCGGCGCCCTTGTCGAACCGTTGGTGGCCGATCTGGAGGCACTGCTCGACTCCGCGCAGGGGCAGCCGACCGAGCAGGCACGGTGGACGGTGCTGGAGGGCTGGGTCGACATCATGCTCGCCCACCGCCGGCCGCTCGGCATGCTCTTCCACGACATCGCGCTCGTCGGCCGGGGCGACACGTACCACCGTCTCATGACGATCGCGATGCGTGCCAACGACGTCATCGCGGGGCCGGACGGCGGTCGCCGGGACCGGGTCCGGGCGGTCCAGGCGGTGGCCACGTGCAGCGATCCGGTCGTCTTCTTCACCGACGTGCCCGACGAGGTGCTGCGGGCCGACATGCTCGACGGCGTACGCCGACTGCTGACCCCGGACGCCGCACCCCCACCTCGACGGGACCTGGCCACGGCGGGCGCTGCCGTGGGGTCGCCGGCCCCGCAGTCGGGCGCTGGTCGGCGCCGGCCGGGGCGGCCCCCGGCGCTGGCCCGGGAGCAGGTCGAGGCGGCGCGGCGGATGCACGCGGCGGGCACCCACTCGGTGGACGCGATCGCCGCGACGCTGGGGGTCTCGCGGGCCACCGTCTACCGGCACCTAACCGACAATAATGAGACGGTTTAGCGACGGTTTCGAGATCGTTGTGAGCAGAGGTCAGGCCGCAAGCGTGGCGTAGCGGCCGTTGCGGTGCAGCAGGCTGTCGTGGTCGCCGGACTCGACGATCCGACCGTGGTCGAGCACCGCGATCTGGTCGGCGTCGCGGACTGTGGAGAGCCGGTGCGCGATGGTGATCGTGGTGCGGCCCTCGGCGAGCACGTCGAAGGCCCGCTGCACGGCCCGCTCGGTCTCGGTGTCCAGCGCGCTGGTGGCCTCGTCGAGGACCAGGATGCGTGGGTCGCGCAGCAGCGTACGGGCGATGGCCAACCGCTGCTTCTCGCCGCCGGAGAAACGGTGCCCGCGCGAGCCGACCATGGTGTCGTACCCGTCGGGAAGGTCGGCGATCAGGTCGTGGATCTGGGCGGCGCGGGCCGCGTCCTCGATCTCGGCGTCGGTGGCGTCCGGCCGGGCGTAGCGCAGGTTCTCCCGGACCGTGGTGTGCAGCAGGTACGTCTCCTGGCTTACCACGCCGACGATGGCGGCCAGGTCGGCAAGGCGCATGTCGCGCAGGTCGACGCCGTCGATGGTGATCCGGCCGGCGGTGGGGTCGTGCAGGCGGCTGATCAGCCCGGCGAGCGTGCTCTTGCCGGAGCCGGTCTCGCCGACGAGGGCGAGGCTGGTGCCGGCGGGCACGTCGAGGGTGATCCCGGCGAGGGCTGCGGTGTCGCTGCCGGGGTAGCCGAAGGTGACGTCGTCCAGGCGCAGGTGTCCGCGTACCCGGTCGGGGTCGACAGCGACCGGCTCGGTGGGGTCGGCCACGTCGACGGGGAGGTCCAGGTATTCGAAGATGCGGGCGAACAGCGCCAGCGAGGCGGTCAGCGACACGCCCACGTTGAGCAGCCCCATCAGTGGCCGGAACAGGCCGCCCTGCAGCGCGGTGAAGGCGACCAGGGTGCCGATGCTCAGGGTGCCGGCGGTGCCGGGCAGGCCGGCGGCGAGGTAGATGACAGCAGGTACGGCGGCGAAGATGATGCTCATCGAAGCCATCCGCCAGCGACCGGCAAGCTCGCTGCGCAGCTCAAGGTCGACGAGTCGGGCCGAGGAGGCGGTGAACCGGTCGATGAGCGCCGGGCCGGTGCCGAGGGTCTTGGCGAGCTGCACGCCGCTGATCGAGAGCCCTTCCTCGACAGTGACGTTGAGGTCGGCCAGTTCACGCTGCCGCTGGGCGGTGATCTCGCGGCGCATGCGGGCGACGCGGCGGGTCAGCCAGATGGCCGGCGGCAGCACGACGAGGGAGACGAGGGAGAGCTGCCAGGAGAGCGCGATCATGGCGACGGCGGTGGCCACCACTGTGGTGAGGTTGGAGGCGACGGCGGTGGCGGTCGAGGTGACCACCGACTGCATGCCGCCGATGTCGTTTGTGATGCGGGACTGCACCTCGCCGGTGCGGGTGCGGGTGAAGAAGCCCAGCGACTGGCGCTGGAGGTGGCTGAAGACGTCGGTGCGCAGCCGGTGCATGACCCGCTGCCCGACCTGGGTGGAGATCCAGGTCTGCACGACGCCGAGGACGGCGGTCACAGCGGCGACGGCGACCATGCCGAGGACCAGCCAGACGAGCAGGGTCAGGTCGCCCTGCGGAAGGGCCCTGTCGATCACGGCGCGCAGGAGGAACGGGGTGGCCATCGCGATGATCGAGGAGAGCACGATGATCGCGGTGACGATGGCAAGCGCGGGCCGGTGTGGGGTGAACAGGCGGCCGATGCGGCGCAGGGACACCTGACGGGCCTGCGACTTCTCCTCGGCGCTGACGGTGCGGTGGCCGCGGTCGCGGCCCATGGGGGTGGGTTCCAAGGGGGTATCACCTCTCGGTCGGGATATGCTGAGGTTACCTCAACATGAGGGAACAACAGCATTGCCTGCTACGGTATTCCGGTGATCGCGGACACCGCCGACAGCGGCGAGGACGAGAGCCTCGCGGAGGCGTTCTGGGGCGTCGCGTCCCGTCTGCGCCGGCAGACCCGTGAAGCACTGGCGCCCTGGGACATCACCCCCAGCCAGTCCCGGGCGCTGGGTGTGCTCGCCCGGCAGGGCGAGGTACGCCCCGGCACCCTCGCCGAGCACCTGCGCATCGCTCCCCGCTCGGCGACCGAGGTCATCGACGACCTACAGGCCAGAGGACTCGTCGAACGCCGCCGTGACCCTGCCGACCGGAGGGCGACGCTCGTCGTCCTCACCGCGGAGGGCGAGCGGGTCAGCACCGCCATCCGGGCCGCCCGCCGCGCCGAGGCGGACCGCTTCTTCGGCCACCTCGACGACGCCGACCGCGCCGAACTGGCCCGCATCCTGCGCACCCTGCGCGCCTGATGCAAGGAAGGGCACCTTGTTAACGCCTGGTGTATAGGAAGGGGCCCTTCCTAACGCTGGGGGGCACTGCCGCACGGTTTGGCCACCCGGTATCCGGGTAGCCAGCCGCCCCCGTCCGGTCGACGGGACCGGCTACCGCCTGCCGGGACGACGTGACAGGAGGACTCTCGTGCCGCTGCTGTCCCGCCCGAACCACCACCGCGCCGCCTGATGTGCGGGATCAGCGGGGAGGCCCGCTTCGACGGCCGGACGCCCGACGCGAAGGCGGTCACCCGGATGACCGAGGCCATGCGCTCCCGCGGCCCGGACGACGAGGGACTGTACGACGCCGACTGGGTCACCCTCGGGCACCGCCGGCTGACGATCATCGACCTGTCCGAGGCCGGCGGCCAGCCGATGGTGCGCGACGACCTGGGCCTCGCGCTGGTCTTCAACGGCTGCATCTACAACTACCCGGAGCTGCGCGAGGAGCTGCGCAACGCCGGGTACGCGTTCCACTCGACAAGCGACACCGAGGTCATCCTCGTGGCGTACGCGCACTGGGGTGAGCGCTTCGTCGACCACCTCGTGGGCATGTTCGCGATCGGGCTTGTCGACAGGCCCCGACGGCGGCTGATCCTGGCCCGGGACCGGCTCGGCATCAAACCGCTCTACCTCGCCGAGACCCCTGGGCGGCTCCGGTTCGCCTCCACCCTGCCCGCGCTGCTGAGCGCCGGTGACGTGGACACCAGCATCGATCCGGTGGCGTTGCACCACTACCTGTCGTGGCACTCCATCGTGCCCGCGCCCCGAACCGTGCTGCGCGGTGTGCGCAAGCTGCCGCCGGCCACCCTGCGGGTGATCGAGGCAGACGGGCGCA
This sequence comes from Micromonospora sp. DT41, assembly GCF_049841715.1. Lineage (NCBI taxonomy): Bacteria > Bacillati > Actinomycetota > Actinomycetes > Micromonosporales > Micromonosporaceae > Micromonospora > Micromonospora sp. DT41. The sequence goes on from NZ_JBNCKU010000010.1 coordinate 198,805, forward strand.
GCCGGGAGGAGGTGTACTGGCAGCCCGACTACGTACGCGAACCCGCCGACGCCGGGATGGACGCCGCCGACTGGCGGGCCGCCATCGGTGACGCGCTGCGCACCGCCGTACGTCGACGGCTTGTCGCCGACGTCCCGGTGGGTGTGCTGCTCTCCGGCGGTCTGGACTCAAGCCTCATCGTGGCGCTGCTCGCCGAGGCGGGCCAGCAGCACCTGCGGACGTTCAGCATCGGCTTCGACAGCCGTGGCGACGAGTCCGGCGACGAGTTCCACTACTCCGACCTGGTGGCCCGCGCCTACGACACCGACCACCACCGGATCCGACTGGCCAACGACGATCTGGTTCCTGCCGTACGCCGGGCCGTGCTGGCAATGAGCGAGCCGATGGGCAGCCACGACGTGGTCGCCTTCCATCTGCTGTCCGAGCAGGTCGCGCGGCACGTGAAGGTGGCGCAGTCCGGGCAGGGCGCCGACGAGGTGTTCGCCGGGTACGGCTACCACCAGCCGCTTGTCGAGGCGCACCGGCACGGCGCCGAGGAGACGTTCGCCGCCGCGTTCTTCGACCGCGACCACGACGAGCTGCGCCAGGTCGTCGGTCCGGAGTACGCGCTGGACCACGACGCCAGCCGGGACCTGCTCGCCGGGCATCTCGCCGCACCCGGCGCGCAGTCGGCGCTGGACGCGGTGCTGCGCCTGGACACCCACCTGATGCTCCCCGACGACCCGGTCAAGCGGGTGGACAACATGAGCATGGCATGGGGTCTGGAGGTGCGTACCCCGTTCCTCGACCAGGACCTGGTCACCCTTGCCGCGCACTGCCCGCCGGAGCACAAGGTGGCCCAGGGCGGCAAGGGTGTGCTCAAGGAGGTCGCCCGGGAGGTGGTTCCGGCCGAGGTGATCGACCGCCCGAAGGGCTACTTCCCGGTGCCGGCGCTGCGCAATGTGGACGGGCCGGTCCGCGAGCTGGTCGCCGAGGCGTTGCAGGCGCCTGTCGCGCGCGAGCGGGGGCTGTTCCGCGCGGAGTACGTGGCGCGGTTGCTCGCCGAGCCGGACCGCGCCGAGGCGGCGGCCGGCAGCAACAAGCTGTGGCAGCTCGGCCTGCTGGAACTCTGGTTGCAGACCCACGACATCCGCTGAGACGGCGCCAGGTCGGGTCAGTCGGCGGCCGTGCGGGCCGCCAGGTCGTCGATGACGGCACGCAGGTCACCGGTACGCGCCAACACCTCACGCTGGCGGGTCGCGCCGGTGCCGTCACGGCGTAGCCGGGCCAGTTGCGCCAGCACGTACCCGAGGTCGCCGTGGCGCAGCAGCGCCGGGGCCACCTTGGCCATCAGGTCGTCGACAATCGTCCACGCCGGTCGGGTGCCGCCGGCCCGCAGGTCGATGAGCTCGCCGTCCAGGCCGTCGTGGGCGGCACGCCAGTGCGCCGCCGCCACCAGACAGTCGCGGGTACGCGGGGCGGTCACACCGGCGCGTACGTCGTCGGCGAGGGAGGCGACAAGTGCGCGTACCAGCGCGGCGACGAGCACCGCGTCATCCACGTCGGAGCAGACGTCACCGACGCGCACCTCCACTGTCGGGTACGCCGACGACGGCCGGGCGTACCAGTAGACCATCGCCGCGTCCAGCATGACGCCGGCGGCGATCAGCTCGTCGACGGTGCGGTCGTAGTCGGCGGCGGACTCGAAGTACGGCGTCGGTCCGATGCTCGGCCACCGTTCCAGCTGCATCGACCGCCAGCTCGCGTGGCCGGTGTCCTGCCCGTCGTGCAGCGGCGAGTTGGTGGTGATGGCCTGCACCACAGGCAACCATCCCCGCAGGTGGTTGCAGACCTGCACGGCCAACTCCCGGTCCGGCAGCCCGACGTGCACGTGGCAGCCGCAGACCGCCGGATCGTGCGCCACAGGCCCGTACCGGCGCGACATCGCGTGGTAGCGCGGCTTGTCCGGCACCGTCCGGTGCGGCTCGGCCACCGGCGTGGCACCGACCGCCACCAGCCGTGCCCCTGCCGCGGCGGCGGCCTCCCCGGCGGATCGGCGCAGCGCCACCAGGTGGCCGCGCAGCTCGGAGAGGTCGGCGCAGACCGGGGTGACCATCTCCACCATGCTGTGCCGGAACTCCTGGCGGCTCTGGTCCCGGGCGGGTCCGCGCAGCGCGGTGAGCACCTTGTCGGCCACCGGCAGGTTCCGCCCGCTCTCCGGGTCCAGCATCAGGTATTCCTCCTCCACGCCGAGCGTGAGGATGCCCAGGTCGGGCACGGTGTCGACGGTCGTTGGACGGTACGCCATGGCCGCCTCCATACGGTTTCGCGGCCACGGGTGGACCCGTGGCCGGGGCGCCTCGGTTTCCCGCGTAAGGCAGGCGGCAAACGCGCGTGCGGACGCCACGCCCGGGTCCGTCGTGTCGCAGGGCGCGCCGGTGTGCGGCGGTCTGGGACGATGCACGGATGCTGATGCGTTGGCGCGGTTCTCGGTGGTTCAACATCGCCCTGGGTCTTGTCGTCGGTGCCGCTGTGGGCCTGGCGGTGTATCTGGCCAGTCGACTGACAGGGCCCGCCCTCTTCGCGCTCTGCGGAACGACTGCCGGTGGCGTCGCGGCGGTGGTCGCGTCCGCCTACTCCCGGAAGTTCCAGTTGACGGAGGTCACGGTCTCTGTCCCGCAGTTCAGTGAGCTGAAGTTCGCCGTCACCCGGGACAACAAGCAAACCGCGTGGCGGCTGTTCGTCGAGGCTGTCACGCGGGTGTCCGGTCAACCGCTGGCGACCGGCACGGGGCACATCCGGGAGGCGTTGACGTCGCTGTACCAGCTGTTCGCGATCAGCAGGGAGATCCTGGGTCAGGTGACGCCCTCCATCCGTACCACCGGCCGCCCGACAGTCGAACACCTCGCAATCGCCATGCTCAACAACGAGCTTCGGCCCTTCCTCTCGGCGTGGCATCCGCGCCTGCGGGCGTGGGAGCAGGCCAACCCGGACGGGCCGGAGTCCGCCTGGCCGGACGACGAGCGGTGCCGCGCGGAGCTTGCGGCCATGCAGCGCCGGCTGCTGCGCTACGTCGAAGGGCTTGGCGAACTCGCCCAGGTGCCGAACGTCGAGGACGTCATGCACGGCATCCTCGCCGAGCCGGCATCAGTTCCCGGCCAGCCGACCCGCGACTCGGTGGCCGACAAGTAGGCACGGCCGCCGACTGTCAACCCGACGCCAGCGTCGCGGCGCGGGCGGTGAGGAAGGCCCGTTCAGCCGCGTTGTCAGTGCCGGCGGCGGCCATCCGGTACGCCTCAACCGCCTCCCCGCGTCGGCCGAGGCGGGCCAGCAGGTCGGCGCGGACGACGTCCCGCACGTGGTAGCCGGGCAGGTCGAGGCGGTCCACCTCGGCCAGCGCCGCCGCCGGCCCGGCCACCTCGGCCAGTGCCACCGCCCGGTTCAGCGCCACCACCGGGCCGGGAGCGAGGACCGTCAGCTGGTCGTACAGCTGAAGGATCTGCCCCCAGTCGGTGTCGGCGACGCGCGGCGCGGCGCTGTGCACGGCGGCGATCGCGGCCTGGATCTGGTACGGCCCCGGCCGGTCACGGCGCAGACAGCGGCGGACCAGCGCCTGCCCTTCGGCGATCAGCGCGGCGTCCCACAGGCTGCGATCCTGGCGGGGCAGCGGCACCAGCTCACCGTCGGCCGTGGTCCGTGCCGGCCGGCGTGACTCGGTGAGCAGCATCAACGCGAGCAGGCCGAGCGCCTCCGGTTCGTCGGGCATCAACTCCACGAGCAGCCGGGCCAGGCGCGTCGCCTCCGCGCACAGCTCGGCGCGGACCAGGCTCGGGCCGGCGCTGGCCGTGTACCCCTCGTTGAAGATCAGGTAAAGCACCGCGAGGACGGCGTGCAGCCGGTCGGGCAGGTCGGCCTCGCGGGGCACCCGGTACGGGATGCGGGCGTTGCGGATCTTCGACTTGGCGCGGACCAGCCGCTGCGCCATCGTCGGCTCGGGGACCAGGAAAGCGCGGGCGATCTCGGCGGTGCTCAGGCCACCGAGCAGGCGCAGGGTGAGCGCGACGCGGGTAGCCGGGGCCAGCGCCGGATGACAGCAGGTGAAGATCAGGCGTAGCCGGTCGTCGCGCACCGGGCCCTCCTCGACGGGTGGATCGGCGGCGTGCAGCAGGGCCGCCTCGGCGTGCCGGTCGGCCCGGGTCGCCTCCCGGCGCAGCCGGTCGATGGCCCGGTTACGGGCGGTGGTGATGATCCAGCCGGCCGGGCTGGGCGGTACGCCGCTGCTCGGCCAACGCCGTACCGCTACGGTGAACGCCTCCTGGACGGCCTCCTCGGCGAGGTCGATGTCGCCCAGCAGCCGGACCAGCACGGCGACCGCGCGGCCGTACTCGGCCCGGAACACCGCCTCGATGTCGGGCACGCTCAGGCCCCGGATCCACCCTGGAACGGGCGGACCTCGATCGGCAGGGTGGTGGCAAGCGCGTAGCGGCGACCCCACTCCAGGGCGACGTCCAGGTCCGGCACGTCGATGACGACGATGCCACCGAGGTACTCCTTGCCCTCGACGAACGGCCCGTCGGTGATCAGCACGTCGCCGTCGCGGGCGCGCAGCACTGTTGCGGTCTCCGGGCCGTGCAGGCCCTGCCCGAAGACCCACGAACCGGCGGCAAACAACTCGTCGTGCAGCTCGCCGACCTGCCGCATCACAGCGGCCAGGAACTCCGGCTCCGGCGGCCGTTCACCCTGCGGTTGCTGGATGCTGAGCAGGTACAGCGTCATCGTTCCTCCTCGCGGCGGCGACCCGGCCCGATGCCGATGTCCCATCCTCTACACGAACGGCCGCCGCCCACCACGACAGTCCGCCGGCAGGAACTTTTCGCGCCGGTCCGCGCCGGTCCGGGCCGAGGGCGCCGGCCGGGGCCGCCGGACAGCTTCGGTGGTACGCCCGGTGACGGCCCGATGACCAGCGTGTACGGCTGCGGTGTCGCGCCGTCGTGGGCCGGGTGCGATGGTGTAGAAAGGCGGAGTGAGCGCAGCGGTGACGCAGGTGCGGGTCTTCGACGGCGGGACGGTCCACGGTGGCTGACCACGACCAGTCGCCCCTTTCCCGCACCGCAGGCACCGCTCTGGTGCAGCTCGGCGACGTACCGTTGGCGGATCTGCTGGCCGGTGCCGGTGACGGCGTCCTTGCCCACGTGTTGGGCACGCTGGCCGCCGAGGGTGAGCCGGGTCGGCCCGGCGACGTGTCGGCTTTCGAATCGAGCTTCTGACAGTGCCGGCCGACGCCTCGCCGTCGGCCACCCGACACCGCCCTGCCGTGGACACGACGGGCGTCGCGTCGGTGCCCCGCGTCCGCCAACTGGTGTTGAAGGTCCACTCGCGGTGCAACCTGGCATGCGACTACTGCTACGTCTACCGCAACGCCGACCAGGGTTGGCGCGACCGCCCCCGAGTCATGGCGCCGGGCACCGTGGCCCGGGTCGCCGACCGGCTGGCCGCGCACGTGGCCCGGCACGGCACCGACCGGGTGCGGGTGGTGCTGCACGGCGGGGAGCCGCTGCTCGCCGGCCTGCCCGCACTCGACCGGACGGTACGCACCCTGCGCGCCGCCATGCCCACGGGCACCACCCTCGACGTGGCGATGCAGACGAACGGGTTGCTCCTCGACGAGGCGGCGCTCGGCCTGTGCCACACCCACGGCATCGACGTCGGCGTGAGCCTCGACGGTGACCGGGTGTCCAACGACCGTAACCGCCGGCACGCCGACGGGCGGGGCAGTTTCGCCGAGGTGGCCGCCGCGCTGCGCCTGCTGGCCCGGCCCGAGCATCGGGAGCGCTACGCCGGCCTGCTCTGCACTGTGGACCTGGCGAACGATCCGATCGCCGTCTACGAGGGTCTGCGCGAGTTCGACCCGCCCCGGCTGGATCTGCTGCTGCCGCACGGCAACTGGAGCAGCCCGCCACCCGGCCGGCAGCCCGACGACCCGGCCACCCCGTACGCGGACTGGCTCATCGCCGTCTTCGACAGCTGGTATGCCGAGACGCCACGGCGTACCGGCATCCGGCTGTTCGAGTCGCTCATCGCGTTGCTGTTGGGCGGTCGCAGTGGCACCCGGGCGCTCGGGACCGCCGAACCGGACGTGATGACGATCGAGACCGACGGCACCATCGAAGGCACCGACACCCTCAAGACGACAACTACCTCGGCCATGCGTACCGGATTCGACGTGTTCCGGCACAGCCTCGACGAGGCGCTGCGGCACCCCTCGTTGGCGGGACGCCCGACAGGTTTCGACTCCCTGGCGGCGGCCTGCCGGGCCTGCCCGGTCGTGGGCGTCTGCGGCGGTGGCCTGTACGCACACCGTTTCCGCGACGGCGCCGGCTTCGCCAACCCGTCGGTCTACTGCCGGAACCTGTTCCGGCTGATCGGGCACGTGCGGTCCACAGTGGCCGCCGACCTGGACGCGCTGCGCCACCGCATCACCTCCCGGCCCGACCTCAGCACACCGGTCGGGCGGTGAGCTGTGGTGTCGGAGCCGTTGTCCGCACCACAGCTCGCCGGGCTGGCTGGCGGGCGCGGCGACGCCGACACGTTCGCGGTGCTTCGCGGCGGGCAACTCGGTCGCCGCCGGCTGCTGACCGTCGCCGCCGCGCGTGCCGCCGCCGACCAGCCACTCGTGGGGCAGAGCCTGGCCCTGCTGACCCGGGCCGAGCGGGCTGACCCGGCCGCCGTGGCCGATGTGCTGGCCCATCCCCCGGTCACCGGTTGGGCCCGCGCCATGCTGGACGGCACCACAGGTCCCGCCTACCTGGCGGCGCTCGCGGCGGTGGCCGCGACCCGCGCCGGGCTGACGTACACGCTGACGTTGCCCGGCCCTGTCGACGGCGTGCTGCCCTTGCCGACCGTCGGCACCGCGACGGGACTGCCCGCCGGCCCGGTGCTGCTGCGCGGCGAGGCCGACACGCTGCGGATCGACGCTGAGGGCGCGGCGGGCGCCGGGCTACGGATCGGCAGCGTGGCGGGCGGCGGGGTGCGGATCGGCGGCGCGGCGGGCGGCGGCCGGGTTGGCACCGACGGCGGCGGGGTGAGCTGGTGGCCGCTGCGCCGGATCAGCCTCGTCGAGGGTTTCGTGGTGACTGTGGACGACCAGGACCCGTGGCGGCGCTGCTACCACCGGCCCTCGGCAGACCGGCTGGACGACGCGGCGGCGGCCCGGCTCAGCCGGCTCACGGCCGACGGGTGGCAGTGGCTGCTGGCGCACCTGCCGGCGCACGCCGACGCGTTGACCGTTCTGCTGCGCTCGCTGGTGCCGCTGCTCCCCCCGCCGTCCGGCAACGCGGTGAGCGCCACCAGCCGGGATGCCCTGGGTGCCATCGCGCTGTCGGTGCCGGCCGACGCCCAGACCCTCGCGCTGCTGCTCGTGCACGAGCTGCAACACACCAAACTCGGCGCGCTGCTGGACCTGGTGCCGCTGTACCGGCCGGGAGGGGCGGCCCGGTACCGGGCGCCGTGGCGGCTCGACCCCCGCCCGGTTGGCGCCCTGTTGCAGGGCGCGTACGCGCACCTGGGGGTGGCCGAGGTGTGGCGCTGCCGGCAGCACGAGGGGATCACTGCCGCTTTCGAGTACGCGTACTGGCGGGAGCAGACCAGCCGCGCGGCCCGGCAGCTCGCCGGGGCGGCCGAGTTGACAGCTGCCGGCCGGTCCTTCGTGGCGGGCATGACCCGGGCTCTGCGCGACTGGCGGGACCCGGTCGACGGCCGGGTCGAGGCGGTGGTCCGCGATGTGGCTGACGCCGGCGCGGTGCGGTGGGGCCTGGCCAACCTGACGCCCGACCCGGAGGGCGTGGACCGGCTGGCGCGGGCCTGGCGGCAGGGCGTGGCACCCGACGCCGGCATGCCGACGCCGACTGTCGCGCCGGCCCCGGCCAGCCCGGCCCTACGCGCCGACTCCGGCCCGGAGGCCGCGGTGCGACGGCAACTCCTGGACGCCAGCGGACCACCCGTGTCGAACCCGAGCGACCAGGCCTACGCGGCGGGCAAGCTGGAGGACGCGCTGGCCGGGTACCGCCGCCGTCTGACCGCCGACCCCGGCGACGTCGACGCCTGGGTAGGGCTGGCGCTCACCGCCCGCCACACCGGCCAGCCAGCCGCGGCCGGGGCGCTGGCCGGCCGGCCCGAGCTGGTGCGGGCGCTCGACCAGACACTGCCTGACGCCGACCCGCTCGCCCTCGCAGAGTGGCTGGGGCAGGCCGTTCCCGCCGCCGAACGCCACCCCGAACCAGGACGATAGGCCCCGACCCGACGCCCGGCACCCCCGCGTCCTGGCGAGACAGCACGCCAGAACCTGGGTGCCACGGCGATCAGCACGTCAGCAGCGGGGCGCCACGGTGATCAGCTTGATCGGAAGCGGCAGACCTGCGGGCGCGACCACCGAGGTGCGAACAACTGCCGACGCCCGGAGGGGTCGGGTTGCGTCCTTTGCTCTGCTTCAACAGGCGCAACACTTTTCGACCAAAAGCGTTGCGTGGGTTGAAGCAGAGCAAAGGACGTGCAGGGGAGATGGCGGGGAGGCAAAGGTGGTTCGTCCTGAACGGCTGACCTCCGAGGGCCTGCCGACGGGCGAGGGGCGACCAGCGGCGTCCAGACGGCGAGCGGCGTCCAGACGGCGAGCGGTGAAGAGGGGCGCGGGTCAGAGGAGCGCTGGTTCGATGTAGGCGTTGGCGCGTTCCTGCTGGCGGGCCTGTACGACCCGCGGATTGTCACCGCCGAAGAGCTGCACCAACTGCCCGAACGCCTCGTCGTAGAGGGCCTGGCCGGCATCCGCCTCGCTCTCGGTGCCCAGGCGGCTCAACGCCAGGTTGACCGAGGCCGAGAGGGTGTCCGGGTGGTCGGCGCCAAGCGCCCTGGTCAACTCCACGTAGGCGGTGGTGTCCAGCAGCAGCGCGGTGTCGCGGTCGCCGAGGGCGAACAGGTCGTTGGCCAGGTTGAGGGTGGCCAGCAGGGTGTGCGGGTGCCGCTCGCCGAGGTTGGCGAGCAACTGGTCGCGGACCCGCTGGGACAGCTCCCGAGCCTGCGTGTGGTCGCCCTGCTTGCGCAGCAGCACACCGAGGTTGTTGAGGCAGGCAAGGGTGATGGCGTGCGTCTCGCCGAGCACCTCGTTGTAGCCGTCGCGCAGCCGGCGGGCCACCCGAAGCGCCGTCTGGTTGTCGCCCACCGCGGACCAGGTCGTCGCCAGGGCCATCTCGGCGGACAGGGTGTCGGCGTGGTCGCCGCCGAGGGTGCGCTGATACCTGACGACCGTCCGCTCGATCAGCCGGTGCGCGTCGGCGAACCGGCCCAGTTGGCGCAGTGTGAGCGCCAACTCCTTGGCCGTCCGCAGGGTCTCCGGGTGGTCCGCGCCGATGACCTTCTGCTGGATGCCGTACGTGCGTTGCAGCACGCTGTGCGACCGCCACAGCTCGCCGACGTCGCGCAGCCCGCGCCCGTAGTTGCTGGCCGAGGCGAGGGTGGACGGATCCTCCTCGCCGAAGCGGTCCCGCCGTCGCTCGTGGATGTGCTGGTCCAGTGCGGCGGCGCCACGGAAGTCGCCGACCAGCCGCAACGACACGGCGAGGTTGTTCTCAGCGGTGAGCGTACGGCCACTGTCGTCGCCGAAGCTGCGGACGCTCAGCTCCAGGGTGCGGCGGTCCTGCGCCTCGGCCTCGTGGTACAGCCCCTGGGCGCGCAGGTCCGCGCCGAGGCTGCGGGCGGTCATCAGCGTGTAGAGGTGCTCCTCGCCGAAGATCCGCCGCTGGCGATCGTAGACGTCCCGGTCGATGTCGTACGCCCGGTCGAAGTGGCTCTGCGCGCGCAGCACGTTGGCGAGGTGGAAGCGCATCCGCAGTTTGGTCGGGTCGTCCTCGTCGGTGTCCCGCCATCCGGCCAGCGACTCCTCGGCGAGGGCCCGGCTGGTGTCGTAGTCACCGCGCCGGTAGAGGTAGCGCACGATGTCCACCACCAACTGCCGCGCCTCGTCCATCGTGGACAGGTGCAGCTCACTGGGGCGTACGTGTGGCCACAGCTCGGCGTACCGGGGCCAGTTGACAGGCTTGTCGGGGTCGCGGGGGCTCGCGGCGGCCAGCAGCAGCTGCGCCTGGCGGCGGGCCTCCTCCGGATCGCCGAGCTGGTCCTGGATGACCAGCTGGACCAGCCGGTGGATCCGCACCGAGTTGTTCTCCGCGTCGACCTGGGCCAGCCCGTAGCGGCCCAGCTCGGCGGTCACCAGGCCCTGCAGGATCGGGTCGGTAAGCGTGGGGTCGATCGGGGCCATGAAACTGGCGAAGCGGTCGGGCGCGGCTACCCCGCCGACATGATCGCCACCTACGGTGTCGAGCCCCCGGTACGTGGCGACGACCTGGCGGTCATCGCCACGCCCACCGACTTCCTCGGGGTGAACTACTACTTCCGGCAACTGGTTGTCGACGACCAGGCCGGACCGCCGCCGTACGCCCGGCAGGTGCCGGTGCCCGGCGCGGTGGAGACCGCGATGGGTTGGGAGACGTACCCGGCAGGGCTGGAGCGACTGCTTGTCGAGGTCCACGAGGAGTACCGACCGGGGAAGATCATCGTTACCGAGAGTGGCTCGGCGTGGCCGGACGAGGTCACCGCGGACGGCACGGTCGAGGACAAGGAGCGCACCGACCACCTGGAGCAGCACCTGGCGGCGTGTGCGGCGGCGGTGGCCCGGGGCGTGCCGCTGGACGGCTACTTCGTCTGGTCCCTGCTTGACAACTTCGAGTGGGCGTACGGCTACGACAAGCGCTTCGGGCTCGTGCACGTGGACTACACGACCCAGCGTCGGACGGTCAAGGCGAGCGGCAGGCGCTACGCGGAGCTGATCCGCGCCCACCAGCGTCTCGCCGGGGCGGCCGGCGCCGTGACGCCGGTGGCCTGAACGGGGTCGGCGAGACCGGCCGCCCGGGGTGCCTCATGGGCGCCCCGGGCGGCCGTTCCGGTCACGGTCCGGCGAAACCGTCACCGACGGCCGCCCCGGCTGGCTAGCCTGCGGCCATGGCCACAGCACCCGACGAGGTCGAGCACACCGGCGGCATGCCGCGAGTGTCCGGCACCGACCGGATGACGGCCTTCAGCGACGGTGTCTTCGCCATCGTCATCACCCTGCTGGTGATCGAGTTGCGGGTGCCGGAATACCACGAGGGTGAGTTGCTCACCGGGCTGCTCGGCGAGGGTGCCTCCTACCTGGCCTTCATCGTGTCGTTCGTCTACATCGGGGTGCTCTGGCTCAACCACCACGCGCTGCTCAAACTGATCCGTGGGACCACCCTCGCCCTGAGCTGGATCAACCTCGGCATCCTCTTCGGGGCAGTGATCATCCCGTTTCCCACGGCGGTGCTGGCGGCGGCGTTCACGCACGGCGACGTCGACGACCAGCGCGCGGCCGTAGCCCTGTACGCGGCGTCCGCCGCGCTGATGTCGGCGCCGTGGCTGGTGTTCTTCGCCTACCTTCGCCGTCATCCGGAGCTTCTGGGGCGCAGGGTGAGCGCGGAGCACGTCCGGATGCAGCGGCTGCGACCTGTCACCGGCCTGGTCCTGTACGGGCTCAGCGGTCTGCTCGGCTGGTTCGCCAACCCGCTGCTGGGCCTGATCGGCCTCATCGTGATGATCGTGTATCACGCCGTGACCAGCCAGGGAGTCCACCGACACGCCAATCATCAGCCCTCGCTTAAATAAGCCAGGCCTGATATAACTGTCGCCGTGCACGCCTTCGACGTGCTGGGCGATCCGGTCCGGCGCCGCATCCTGGAGCTGCTCGCCGAGGGCGAGCAGACCGCCGGCGCGGTCAGCGCGGTCATCCGCGACGAGTTCGGCATCTCCCAACCCGCCGTGTCCCAGCACCTCAAGGTGCTGCGGGACAACGGCTTCGCCACCGTACGGCCGGACGGCACCCGGCGGCTCTATGCCGTCGACCCGCGCCCACTGCGCGAGGTGGACGGCTGGCTGGAGCACTTCCGCCGGTTCTGGGCCCCACCTCTGGCCGCGCTCGCCACCGAACTGGCCCGGGGCCGACGCGAACGCCGGCTACGCGAAGCCTCCGACCCACCCGACGAGAGGAACGAATGATGGACGCCATCGAGCAGATCAACGCCGTTCAGCGCACTGTCGGCAGCCGCACCCTGCAGGCCGGCGAGGCCCGGGTCAGCACCGTCAGCCAGACGTACCAGACAACCGTCGAGGACCTCTGGGACGCCTGCACCAACGCCGAACGCATCCCCCGCTGGTTCCTGCCGATCACCGGTGACCTGCGGTTGCACGGCACGTACCAGCTCAAGGACAACGCCGGCGGCACCATCGAGAGCTGCGACCCGCCGCACCGCTTCACCGCAACCTGGGAGTACGGCGGCGAGGTCAGCTGGATCGAGGTACGCCTCACCCCCGTCGACACCGAGCGCACCCGCTTCGAACTCGACCACATCGCGCACGTCGACCAGGACCGGTGGGCCCAGTTCGGGCCGGGTGCCGTCGGCGTTGGCTGGGACCTGGGCCTGCTCGGTCTCGCCTCGTACCTGGCCGGCGACGGCAGCGGCGTCCGCCCGGAGGACAGCGCCGAGTGGACCGCCTCCGCCGAGGGACGCCGGTTCATGGAGCTGAGCAGCCAACTGTGGGGCGAGGCAAGCATCGCCGCCGGCACCGACGCCGACGAGGCGAAGGCCGCCGCCGAGCGCACCACCTCCTTCTACACCGGCGCCCCGGCGAGCTGAGCCGCCCGACCCGACGGTCCGCCGACATCGCGGTTTCCGACCCAGCCGTTCCCGTGAACGGCGCATCCGGTCATGCGGGCGGCAGGGTTCCGGGCGTGCGGGCGATCAGCTTCCGGACGTGCGGGCTATCAGCTTCCGGTCGTGCGGGTGGCGGGCTTCCGCCGTTCGCACGACCGGGTGCGCGGGCGGCCGCCCGGGTAACGTGCTGCGGCATGACCGGTACGCCGTACTCGCACTGCTCCTACTGCGGCGCCGCCTACCGGCCGGACGCCGGGTGGCCGAGGATCTGCACCGTCTGCGGCGAGACGGTCTGGCGCAATCCGCTGCCCGTCGCGGTCGCGGTGTTGCCGGTCCGCACCGCCGACGGCCTGGGCGTGGTGGTGGTCCGCCGGGACATCGAGCCGGCCCGCGGGCTGCTCGCGCTGCCCGGCGGCTTCATCGAGTACGGCGAGGAGTGGTCCGAAGCGCTGGTCCGGGAGTTGGGGGAAGAGACCGGGCTGATCGCGGCCGCCCAGGACGCGCGGCTCTTCGCTGTGCACAGCGCCCCCGCGGGCGGCACGATGATGATCTTCGGCGTGCTGCCCGAGCGGGCGGCCGAGGAACTACCGCCGTCGGCGCCGACCGAGGAGGCTACCGGATGGTTGGTGCTCACCGACCCGGTTGAGCTGGCGTTCTCCACCCACACCCGGGTACTCGCCGACTTCCTCACGCCCAACCGCACCGCCTGACCGCCCCGCGCCCATGATCGTGCTCGACCCTGGATGTGGTGGCCTTTCGCATCACGGATGCCACTACATCCAGGAAACTGCGTCCGATGCTGAGGGTCGGGCCTCGGGGACGGCGGGCTATCGGGTGTCGGCGGGGTGGTTCGGGTCGGCGTCGGCCAGGTAGCCGGCGGCCTGTAGGTCGAACAGCTCACGGTAGAGGCCGTCGGCCGCTATCAGCTCGTCGTGGTTACCGTGCTGCACGAGGCGGCCCCGCTCCATCACGAAGATCCGATCGGCGTGTCGGACGTTTGCCAGCCGATGGGTGATCAGCACGACCGCCCGGTCGGGTCGACGGCGCAGGTGCTGGAACAGGGCGTGTTCGGCGCGGGCGTCCAGGGCGGCGGACGGCTCGTCACAGATGAGCAGGGCGGCGTCGCGGTAGAGGCCACGGGCGGCGACCAGCCGCTGCCACTGCCCGCCGGACAGCTCCTGGCCGTCCTTGAACTCCCGGTCCAGCAGGGTGTCGTAGCCGTGCGGCAGGCCGACGATCATGTCGTGGGCCGCGGCCGAGGCGGCCGCCTCCTGCACGCTCGGGCCGGGTCGGTCCGGCGGGCGGTCGTGCCGACCGACACGGATGTTCTGCCCAGCGGTGAACGGGAACTTCCACCATTCCTGGGTCATCACGGCCACCTGCGCGCCGAGGGTGCGCGGGTCCAGTTCGGCAGCGTCGACGCCGTCCCAGCGGATCACCCCGCCGGTCGGTCGATAGAGCCCCGCGATCAGCTTGGCCAGTGTGGTCTTGCCGGAGCCGTTCTCACCGACCAGCGCGATCACCTCACCTCGGCGGACGGTCAGACTGACCCGGTCGACCGCTGAGGCGTCGGTGTCCGGGTAGGTCAGGCTCACCTCGTCCAACTCGATGACGTCGACCCCGTCGGTCAGCCGGTCGCCGCCGATCGGCACCCGGGCGTGGGCGCGGGCCAGGAAATCGCGATAGTCCTGGTAGTAGAGGGCGTCCTCGTAGAGCGAGTTGGTGGCGACGACCGCGACGCCGAGGCTGGTCCGTGCGGACTGCAGGGCCAACAGGGCTGTGGCCGCGGCGGCGAGGGCGACCATCCCGTTGAGCAGCAGGCCGCCCAGGACCGCGTACACCCCGAAGGTGGCAAGCCCCGCCACGGCGGCGCCGACGACCCGCGTGCCGGTCTGCGCGCGAACCAACCGCAGGTGGGCACGGGTCTCCACGGTCATCACACTGCGGTATTCGGCGAGCAGGAAGTCGCGCATCTGGTACGCGCGCACCTCGGCGGCGGTGCGCCGGTTGGCCATCAGGTGGGCCAGCATCCACATCCGCCGCCGACGCGTGATCCGGGCCAGCATCGCCAGGTACTCCCGGCGGGCCATCCGCACCGCCGTGATCGCCTGGGGCACAGCCGCCAGCAGCAGACAGGGCAGCAGCAGTGGCTGGATGACTGTCACCGCGACGGCGGTGGCGAGCATCCCGACCACACCGGTCACCAGGTTGACGGTGTGGTCGACGATGAACGCCGCCTCGGCCATCCCCCGGTCGCGCGCGCGGTCCATCTCCTCGGCGAAGCCGGCGTCGTCGAACGCCGCCAGGTCCACCGCCGTGGTGGCCTCGAACAGCCGCAGTTCCACCTGGTAGTTGATCTGCGGGATCAGTCGGGCCTGGGCCCAGCCGGCCGCTATCGTCAGGCCGCCACGGGCCGACACCGCCGCAGCGGCCACGATCAGCGCCGGCAGGGCGGAGCGGACCCGGTCGGGCGTGGGGCCGGCGGCGAACAGTTCACGCAACACGCTGGTGGTGGCGAGCAGGCCGAACGTGGTCATCACGCCGGCGGCGATGTTGAGGCCGATGGAGGCGACGGTGTCGCCACGGTTGGTGGACCAGGCCAGCCCGACCGCCTCCCGTACGAGCCGGGGCAGTCGACGGGCCACGGCCCAGAAGCTGGTGTGGGCGAACTCCTGCGCGTGGTGCAACCAGTCGCGGTCCTCCAGCTCCGGGAGCATGGTGCCGCCGGACTGCGGGTCGCCCGACGAAGCGCCCGGCGGATCGTCGTCCGGGCCAGCGGTGCGCTGGCGGGCCATCGACTCCACGGGCGCTCCTCGGGGGCGGGGGCACGGACGCCGGCCGAGACTACTGCCGGCAACCATTCGATGTCAGCACGTAACCGGCGCGTCGTACGAGCGTGTCAGGAACACGGCATCGAGCCACACCGTCGCCCGATGCGGGCACGGTTGACCGGGCCCTGGACGGGTAAGACGGTGGGCCGCGCGGGCGGGCGTACACCGCCGACCCGCCCGACTGCCGCGCACACCTCGGGGGGCCCATGGCGGACGCGTCGCCGACCGAACCGACGACGTCGGGCCAGGTCGTGGAGCTGCGTGTACACGGTGTCTCCAGAGCGGACGCCGACCAGGTGCTCAACCATCCGCACCTCGAGCAGGTCGCCGGGGACCGCAACGGCGGCTTCTACCGCCCGCGCGCCGGCCATCCGGGCGCCACAGGGCCGGGCGGGGTGTGGCTGGAGGCGTACCGGTGGAGTGACCTACCGTCCGGCACGGCCATGCGGACCCTGTCGCTGGTGTTCCTGCTGCCCTTCATGCTCTGCAACGTGGCGTTGTGGATGCGCCCGGGGAACCCCGCCTCGAAGCATGCCGTCCTCGCGCTGTGCCGGGTGCTCGCGTTGACCCTCACGATGCTCTACGTCCTGGCCATCGTCGGAGGCGCGCTGGACCTCGTCGCCTGGCGCTGCATGGGCACCCCGTCGTGCACGAACGGGCGGAACTGGCTGTCGTGGCTCTCCGGGCGGTCGCCGGGGGTGCGCCTGGGGGTGCTGTCGGTGATTCCGATCGCCGCCATCGGACTCGTCTGGCGGCTGAGCTCGCGCCAGGGCCAGTCGTTCGACGCCTTCCGGACCCCGGTGCAGCAGACATCGGCGCACCGGCTGAGCGGCATCGGCCAGTGGGACGCCGCGCCGCTGGTCGGGCGGCTGCGTTCGGTGCACGTGGCGGCCGCGTTCGCCACCCTGGACGGCAGCCTGCTGGTCGCCCGGGCGAGCCAGCCCTCCTCGGCGGTGATGGTGGTGCTGCTGGTGGCCTGCGGGGCGGTGCTGCTCACCTGTCTGGGGCTGCTCAGCTCCGTGCAGGTCATCGACCGGCTCGGCCGGGAACGCCGGGTGGACGGACTCATCCGCGCACTGCGCACTGTCACCTGCGGTCTGACGATCCTGGTGATCGTGCACATCATCAGAAGTCCGGCACCCTGGCCGCAGGAGGGCACGCTCCCCGGATACAGCGCGATCATGGCATGGCTGTTCGTCAGCCAGACCGTGCTGGTGCTCATCCTCGCCGCTGTCGTCCTCTGGGGTCGCGGCGCCGGGCAACGGGGTGGGGCGTTGCGCGCACTGGGTACGCCCGTCTTCCTCACGATCGCCGCCGGGCTCGGCGTGGCGTTCTCCGCCGAGATGGTCTACCGGGTGTCGGACCTGCTGGACCGCGACGGGGACACCGCCGACGCCCTGGTGACCAGCCCACCGCTGGCGTACAAATGGGCGATCTTCGGGTTTTTCCTTGCGGTGACGACAGCGTTGCTGGTCGCCGGGGTCGTCACCATGCTGACCCGACGCCAACGGATGCGGGCGGCGGCCACGATCGTGGCCGCCGACTTCCCGGACGCGTCGCCGGAGGCGGCCCGGCGACTGCGGCAGGTCGAGCAGGCGGTGGCCCGGGCCCGGTTCACCGAGCGGCTGGAGCCACTGACTGTGGTGTACGCCTGCCTGATCGCGCTGGGCCTGGCGACAAGCGCGCTGGGCATGATGCAGTTGAAACCCGGCGACCTACTGCAACGCTTCATCGGGGTGCCCCTCGGCCTGGTCAACTTCATGATCGGGCTGGGCAGCTACGCGATCGCCTTCATCATCGCCGGGTTGGTCATCGGCGGCATCTTCGCCTACCGCACGGCGCCGTTCCGCCGGTACGTGGGCGTGCTGTGGGACCTGGGGACCTTCTGGCCCCGGGCAGCGCATCCGTTCGCCCCACCCTGCTACGCCGAGCGGGCCGTGCCGGAGCTGACCAAACGGATCACCTACCTCGTGGACCAGGGCAACGGTGTGTTGCTGGCCGGGCACAGCCACGGCTCGGTGCTGCTCGCCGCCACGGTGCTGCAACTACCCCCTCGGGTCAGTGACCGGGTCGCCCTGTTGACGTACGGGTCCCCGCTGCAACGGCTGTACTCGCGGCTGTTTCCCGCGTACGTCGACGAGGAGGTGCTGCAGGAGATCGGTCAGCGGGTCGGCTGGCGCTGGCTCAACCTGTGGCGCGACACCGACCCGATCGGCGGCTGGATCTTCGCCGCGCACCGGCCGGGCACCACCGAGACGCTTACCGGCCCGCCAGCGACAGTGGATCGCCGGTTGAAGGATCCGCAGGACGTCGTGCCGCCGCCGAGCGACAGTGTGCCCCCGCCGATCCTCGCGCACCTGCCCTGCGAGTCGCAGGAGGAGTTCGCGGTGGCCGTACGGGACCTGGCCGGCCGGCTGCGCGCCGGCTGATCCGCTGCCCGCCTGCGCGCCGGGTGGCCCGGCGGCCGGATATCGTCACCGGGTGAGCAGGTCCCAACAGCCGCAACGCCGACTGATCGCCTCCAACAAGAAGGCCCGGCACGAATACACGGTGCTGCGCACGTACGAGGCGGGAATCGTGCTCGTCGGCACCGAGGTGAAGTCGCTACGCGAGGGCCGGGCCTCACTGGTGGACGCGTTCGCCCACGAACGCGACGGCGAAATCGTGCTGTACGGCCTGCACATCGCCGAGTACGCCTACGGCACGTGGACCAACCACGCCCCCCGCCGCAACCGCAAGCTGCTGCTGCACCGGGCCGAGATCGACCGGATCCTGGACAAGGTCCGCGAGGGCGGGGTGACCCTGGTGCCGCTGTCGATGTACTTCGAGAACGGCTACGCCAAGGTCGAGCTGGCGCTGGCCAAGGGCAAGCGCTCGTACGACAAGCGGCAGACGCTTGCCGAACGGGACGCCAACCGGGAGATCGCCCGCGAGCTGGGCCGGCACCTCAAGGGCCACCCGCGCCGCCCCTGACCCGCACGCCCGCACGCCCGCACGCCCGCACGCCCGCACGCCCGCACGCCCGCACGCCGAAGATGGTGCTCGATCCTGGTTGTAGTGGCCTCGACCTCGCGGGATGCCACTACATCCACGATGTTGCCGGAACATGCAGGCGCGAAGGGGTCGGGACGGGACGGCATCACGAGGAATGCGGCGGCGAGGCACGGCCGGCGCAAGTGCCGCCTCTCGGGCCCGATTGCCCACGCGGGTGCGGCCAATTTCGGCCTTACGTGCTTGCAGGTGCGGGCGCTAGGGTGAGCCGGTGACGATGTTCCGGATCGGTGAGGCGGCCGACCTGCTCGGCGTCAGCGCCGACACCATCCGGCGCTGGGTGGACGCCGGGCGGCTGCCCGCCGGGCGCGACGAGCACGGCCACCGGGTCATCGACGGCGTCGACCTTGCCGCCTTCGCCCGCGCCCAGGCCGCGGACCCGGAGGCGGGCGCCGAGTTCTCCTCTGCCCGTAACCGGTTGCGCGGCATCGTCGTCGACGTCCGCAAGGACACGGTGATGGCCCAGGTCGACATCCAGGCCGGGCCGTTCCGGATCGTGTCGCTCCTGAGCCGAGAAGCCGTCGATGAGCTTGACCTGCGGGTCGGGTCGGTGGCCGTCGCGGTGATCAAGTCGACGACTGTGGTGGTGGAGCGGGCCGCGCCCACACCGACCAGGGGAAGGTCAGGCGGATGAGAACGCGGGCGACACGCGGCGTGGTGGCAGTCCTGGTGACGGTGGCCGGGCTGGCGATGACCGGATGCGGCGACAGCGGCGACCCCGCGCCGGGCGGCAACGCGGATGGCCGGGTCACCGGAACGGTGACGGTGTTCGCGGCGGCCTCGCTCACCGAGTCGTTCACCAGGCTCGGTGCGGATTTCGAGGCCGCCAACCCGGGCAGCACCGTGACCTTCAACTTCGCCGGCAGCTCCGCACTGGCCAACCAGGTCAACCAGGGCGCGCCGGCGGACGTCTTCGCCTCGGCCGCGCCACGGAACATGACGACGGTGACCGAGGCCGGCAACGCCGACGGCACACCCGTCACCTTCGCCCGCAACCAACTGGTGATCGCGGTACCCGCCGGCAATCCGAAGGCGGTGACCGGGCTTGCCGACCTGACTCGCCGGGGCGTGAAGGTGGCGCTCTGCGCCGACCAGGTGCCGTGCGGCGCGGCGGCCCGGTCGGCCCTCGACGCGGCCGGCGTCGCGTTGACCCCGGTGACCCTTGAGCAGGACGTCAGGGGCGCGTTGGCCAAGGTGAAGCTGGGCGAGGTCGACGCCGCCCTGGTCTACCGCACGGATGCGCGGGCGGCGAGCGCGGACGTGACAGGCGTCGAGTTTCCCGAGTCGGCGCGGGCGGTCAACGAATACCCGATCGTCGCGCTGAAGGACGCGCCGAATCCGGCCGGCGGGCGGGCCTTCGTCGCGTACGTCCGCTCGGCGCCGGCCCAGGCGATCCTCGCCGAGGCCGGTTTCCAGTCGCCGTGAGCCGGGTCCACACGGTCGCCGGGCCGCACCGACGCGGTCGGGTGCCGGCGGCGCTGCTGATCCCGGCCGGGCTGGGTCTGCTCTTTCTCGTCCTGCCGCTGGCCGGGCTGGTGATCCGGGCACCGTGGACGACCCTGCCGCAGCGGCTCACCGAGCCGGGTGCGCTGACCGCGCTACGGCTGTCGGTGCAGACCGCCACCCTCGCCACACTGCTCTGCCTGCTGCTCGGGGTGCCGCTGGCCTGGCTGCTCGCCCGGGTCGAGTTTCCCGGCCGCAGGCTGGTCCGTGCGCTGGTCACCGTACCGCTGGTGCTGCCGCCGGTGGTGGGTGGCGTGGCGCTGCTGCTGGTCTTCGGCAGGCGTGGGCTGCTCGGCGGCTGGCTCGACGCCACGTTCGGCATCACCCTGCCGTTCACCACCGCCGGTGTCGTGTTGGCCGAGTCGTTCGTGGCCATGCCGTTCCTGGTCATCGCCGTGGAGGGTGCGCTGCGCGCCGCCGACCACCGCTACGAGGAGGCCGCCGCGACGCTGGGCGCCAGCCGTTGGACGACATTCACCCACGTCACGCTGCCGCTTGTGGCACCCGGGCTGGCCGCCGGTGCGGTGTTGTGCTGGGCGCGGGCGCTCGGCGAGTTCGGGGCCACCATCACCTTCGCCGGCAACTATCCGGGCCGCACGCAGACCATGCCGCTCGCCGTTTACCTGGCGTTGGAGACCGACCTGGAGGCCGCCATCGTGCTCAGTCTGGTGCTGCTCGTCGTCTCGGTGGGAATCCTGGCGGCGCTGCGGGACCGCTGGTTGACAAGCGCATGAGCGGGCCGCTGCTCGATGCCCGGCTCGTCGTCGACCGGGCCACCTTCCGTCTCAACGTGCCGCTGCGGGTCGCGCCCGGCGAGGTGGTCGCGCTGCTCGGCCCGAACGGCGCAGGCAAGACCACTGCGCTGCGCGCGCTGGCCGGGCTGCATCCGCTCACCGACGGGCACGTCACCCTCGACGGCGTCGACCTGGACCGCCCGGCGACGCGCGGCTGGGTGCCCACCGAACGCCGGTCAGTCGGCGTGGTCTTCCAGGACTACCTGCTCTTTCCCCACCTCAGCGCGCTGGACAATGTGGCGTTCGGGCCGCGCCGGCACGGCGTCGACCGGCGGGCCGCGCGTGCCAGGGCCAAGGGCTGGCTCGACCGGGTGGGTCTGACCGGGCAGGAGCACCGCAGGCCCCGGCAGCTCTCCGGCGGTCAGGCACAGCGGGTCGCGCTGGCCCGCGCGCTGGCAGTGGAACCTTCACTGCTGCTGCTTGACGAACCGCTCGCCGCGCTGGACGCTCGTACCCGACTGGACACCCGCGCGGAGTTGCATCGGCACCTGGCCGCGCACCCGGGCGCGACGGTGCTTGTCACCCACGATCCGCTGGACGCGTTGGCGCTTGCCGACCGTCTGGTCATCGTGGAGGGTGGCCGGGTGGTGCAGGAAGGGGACGGGCCGAGCGTCACGGCCCGCCCGCGCACCGACTACGTGGCCCGGCTGGTCGGGCTGAACCTCTATCGGGGTCGGGCCGACGGGCACGGCGTGCGGGTTGCACCGGAGCTGACCCTCACCGTCGCCGACCGGCTGGACGGCGAGGCGTTCGTCGCGTTCCGGCCGGCCGCGGTGGCCCTGCACCCGACCCGCCCGGAAGGTAGCCCGCGCAACATCTGGGCCGGTACCGTGGCCGGCGTCCAGCGCCACGGCGACAACGTGCGGGTGCAGGTCGACGGGCCGATCGGGGTGGCCGCCGACGTCACGCCGGCCGCCGCCGCCCACCTGCGGCTGCTTCCAGGCCAGCCGGTCTGGGTGGCGGTCAAGGCTGCCGAAACGAACGCCTACCCGGCCACCGGCTGACACCCGAACGCCCGGCACGCGCGCACGCCCGGCACGCGCGCACGCCCGGCACGCGCGCATACCCACACGCCCGGCACGCGCGGACCTGCTCAGCTGCGCGCGAGCGCGGCCCATTCGGGCTTCGGACGCGAATCAGCCGGCAAGCAGGTCGGCGTGGGCTGCGCGCAGCCGGGCCAACGACGGATCGCTGCCCGGGACGACTCGACGATCCAACTCGGCCCACACCTCGGCCAGCGCCGCACGGACCGCGCCCAGCTCGGCGGCGTGCCGTTGGCTGCTGCGGCGATGCTGCTCGTCGAGGCGGCGGGCCCAACCGGCGGTGACCGCGGCGAGCCGGTCGGCGTCGGCGCGGGCCTGGGCGCCGCTGCGGGCGGCTGCGGCGGGGACGATCGCGGCGACCGGGCGGGGATCGCCGTCGCGGGTGACGACTGTGACCGCGTCGGTCAGCTCGGCCAATGCGACGAGCTGACTGAACCGGGTGCGCGCCTCACGCAGCGGCACGGAACGCGGCGGGTCGGAATGAGGGGTGAGCGCGGGAACGGCCATGGATGCATGGTGCCGCCCGGGTACGACAGAAATCAGCAGTCGTCAGTGGACGGTCGACTCCGGATCCGCCTGCCGGGCCAGCCACTCGGGCGCCAGCACCGACCAGATCTGCAGGTCGATGCGGCCGCCAGGGCCCGGATAGACCTGCCGCAGGGTGCCGTCGTGGCGCAGGCCGAGCCGGCGGGCCAGGGCGATGCTGCGGACGTTGTCGGCGTTGGTCCGCCACTCGACCCGGTGGATGCCGCGCTCGCGTACCGCCCAGTCGATTATCCGGCGGATCGCGGGGGCCATCAAGCCCCGCCCCTGCGCGGCCGGCTCCAGCCAGCAGCCGACCTCGCAGACGCCGATCGTGACGTCGAACGACACGAACATGACCCCGCCGATCAACCTCCCCTGCCGCCACAGTCCCCAGATGCCGCCGCTGTCGCTGGCCCAGCGGTCGGCGTAGCGCTGCAAGACCGCGCGGGCCGACGGCAGGTCGGTGGCGACGAATGTCGACGACACCCAGGGCAGGATGTGCTCCCGCGACCTGTCGAGGTTGGCGAGGAACTCCTCGGCCCGCCAGGGTTCCAGCGGGCGCAGTTCGACCTCGTCGGTAAGCGGCAGGGCGAACATGGGTGCCTCCACACAGGTACGCGTCGGACGACGGGTAGCAGACTCGCACAGGCCGGTACGCCACAGCAGCGTCGGCCCCCGCGCTCAGGCCGGCAGGTGGGTCCGCAGGGCTGCGAACTGGGCGACGGTGAGGTACGACGGGTTGGCGGCCTGCGGCTGGCGGAAGACCTCCAGCGCGGCGAGCCGGTCGTCGGCGCGCAGCCGCTGCCGGGGCACCCGGTCCGCCTCGTCGAGGATCGTAAGGTCCAGGGGCACCGACCAGGTCTGCCCCGGCGGGTCCGGCTCGGCTGCCCCGGTGAGCCGGCCGATCCCCCACACCCCGTACGGCAGGCGGGCGCGGCTGCCGCTGGCCCAGAACACCACAGGCTGCCCGGCGCGCATCAGCCGCGCCCGGTAGCCGGGGCGTACGCACCAGTTGGCCACCCGGGGATCCCTGGCGAACCGGCTGGTCAGGTCGACCCGGTCGGCGTTGCCCTTGATCAGCCAGGCGCCCAGATCGTCGAGGCTCACCAGTGGCTCGGTCATCGCCTCAACCTGCCCCGGCCGAGGGCGGTCCAATCAGATGATCATGTGGGTCCAGTAGCTGAGCCAGAGCACGAACAGCGCGCCCTGCACCACGGCGAGCACGGCGGTCAACCACACGTCGACGGTGGCCCGGCGCGCCCAGCGGGCCAGCACCAGTGCGACCGGGAACACCGCGAGCAGGTAACGCAGCAGGCTCTTGTAGACCGGCGGCCCCATCGACAGCGGCACCAGCACCATGAGCACTCCGTAGACCACGTAGGCCACGTCGCGGCGGCGGAACCCGGCGGCCAGGATCGCCAGGACGACAACGGCGAAGGCGACCCGGACGGCGTCGCGCGGTTCCCCGGTCAACCCGTCGAGCAGCACCGGCACCGGGTTCTGCACCTCGATCCCCCAGCCGGTCTGCTGGGCGTGCTGGTAGGCGAACCAGTCCCCGCCACGCCACCGGCAGAACGCCATGAAGGTGAACCAGCCGGCGGGCAGCAGCAACAGCGGCCAGCCGATCCGCAGGTATCCGAGCAGTTGGCGAGGGCCGAGTCTCCAGTCGTGCTGGCGCAGCAGCACCAGTGCCAGCGGCAGCGCGACGAGCAGGCCGACCGACCGGCTCATCGCCAGGAAGTAGCCGATCACGCCGACGAGCAGCCACTGGCCCCGCTCGGCGTGGTAGAACGCTGCCAACGCGAGGCAGACGAAGAGCGACTCGGTGAGCGCCGCCTGGAACAGGAACGCGGTCGGCAGCAGCACGAGGTACCTGGTGAACCGGCGGGCCGCGTCCGCGTCGCCGAGCAGCACCTCGGCAAGCCGGTAGCCGTACCAGAGGGCCAGCAGGAACGCCACGTTGCTGATCAAGAGCAGGGCCAGCGCGTTGTCGCCGCCGAGCAGCGCGCCGACCGGCCGGGCCAGGAACGGATACAGCAGCGGAAACCCGAAGTCGTTCCACGGCGCTCCGGTAAGCGGCAGTTCGCTGAGCCGCAGGTAGAGCAGCGCGTCC
The DNA here is from genome assembly GCF_049841715.1 of Micromonospora sp. DT41. NCBI lineage: Bacteria > Bacillati > Actinomycetota > Actinomycetes > Micromonosporales > Micromonosporaceae > Micromonospora > Micromonospora sp. DT41. Next base: position 223,417 of record NZ_JBNCKU010000010.1, read on the forward strand.
CAGGCGAACCAGAACGAGATCCAGCGGTGCCCGGAGATCTCCCGCTGCTGCGCCCACATCAGCGCCTCGTCCGGCGGCGGCGCTGCGGGGATGCCGTCCCAGGCGTGCAGGGTCAGCAGCCCGACGAGCGTGAGCAGCAGCTTCGCGCCGAGGAACAGCGCGATCACGTACGGCCAGGGCGCCGGAACCCGGCGGGCCAGGCGCGTGGCGGCGTCGGCCGCGCCGGCCACCCGCGCGGCCAGCGCCGCCGGCCGCCGGCCGCTTCGCCACCGGTGCATCCGCCCCGCTTCCCCGGTCCGACCGGCCCACCCGCCGCGCGGGGGTTCGCCCCTTTTCTGTTGTACGCCCCATCACGCTCGGGCGGAGCGGAAACTCAGCACCACTGAGTCGCGAAGGTGACAACTGCCGCAGAACGGGTACGCGCCGCGCCTCGACAACGGCAGTGAGCAGGGAGTACGGCGACATGAGCGAGCAGCACGGCACAGTGGTCATCGGTGCGGGGCCGGCGGGGCTCACGGCCGCCTACGAGTTGCTCCGGCACGGTCGGCCGGTCCAGGTGTTCGAGGCCGACGAGGTGGTCGGCGGGATCAGCCGGACCGTGGAGCGCGACGGTTGGCGGTTCGACATCGGCGGGCACCGGTTCTTCACGAAGGTGCCCCGGGTGGAGGCGTTCTGGCACGAGATCCTGCCGGACGAGGACTTCCTGACCCGGCCCCGGATGAGTCGGATCTTCTACCGGGGCGCCCTGTTCAACTACCCGCTCAGCGCCACGAACGCGCTGCGCAACCTGGGGCTGCCGGAGGCCGTACGCTGCCTCGGCTCGTACGCCCGCGCTCGGCTGCGCCCGCCTCGCGACCAGTCACACTTCGAGGGCTGGGTGTCGGCCCGGTTCGGCTGGCGGCTGTACTCGATCTTCTTCAAGACGTACACCGAGAAGGTCTGGGGTATGCCCGCGGACCGGTTGCAGGCCGACTGGGCCGCGCAGCGGATCAAGAACCTGTCGCTGGCCACGGCGATCCGCAACGCGCTGCTGCCCCGGCGGCGGCGCACCGACGTGACAAGCCTGATCGAGGAGTTCCAGTACCCGAAGTACGGCCCGGGGATGATGTGGGAACGCTGCGCCGAGCAGGTACGCCAGCGCGGCGGGCAGTTGTCCACCGGCACCTGGGTGACAGCCGTGCACCGCGACCCGCGGCGGCGGCGGGCGATAAGCGTGACGGTGAACGGCGCGGGCGGGCAGCGCACAGTGCCCGCCGACGACGTGATCTCGTCAATGCCGATCTCGGAGCTGGTGGCGGCGCTGCGCCCGGCCGCGCCGCCGGAGGTGCTGGCATGCGCCACCGACCTGCGCTACCGGGACTTCCTGACTGTCGCACTGGTGGTGCCCGCGAAGTTCTCGTTCCCTGACAACTGGATCTACGTGCACGACCCGGCGGTGCGGGTCGGCCGGATCCAGAACTTCGGCTCCTGGTCGCCGTACCTCGTCAAGGACGGCCGCACCTGCCTGGGTCTGGAGTATTTCGTCTTCGAGGACGACGAGATGTGGCGTACCCCGGACGCCGACCTCGTGGCGTTGGCGACCGCGGAGCTGGAGCGGTTGGGGTTGGTCCGGCCCGGCGTGGTGGAGGCCGGCTACGTCGTGCGGATGCCGAAGGCCTACCCGGTGTACGACGAGCGCTACCAGCACAACGTGGACGTGATCCGGGCGTGGCTGGCCGAGGAGGTGCCGAACGTGCACCCGGTGGGCCGCAACGGCATGCACCGCTACAACAACCAGGACCACTCGATGCTGACCGCCATGCTCGCCGCCGAGAACATCGCCACCGGCAGTACGCACGACGTCTGGTCGGTGAACGTGGAGCAGGACTACCACGAGCAGTCCTCCGACGGCGGCGGCCGGGGCACGGGCCGGGACGCCCCGGTGCTGCCGAGTCGCATCACCACGGCACCGATCACGGCGCCGGTCGGGGTACGCGCGGCAGGTGACGGTGAGCGGACCCCGGAGCTGCCGCTGGCCTGAGGGAACCGGGGCCGCGAACGCTCCGTCGTGCGGCGTGTCGATGCGACAGTGCGCGTTTCGGCGTACCGGTCGGCGGAAACTGCTGGTGTGGAGATGGGGGTAACCATGAGCCGGTCCGCACCACCGACCACCCGGACGACGATGGCACTGGCGCTGATCCTGCCGCTGCTCGGCACCGCCACGATGGGCGCGGCCTGCACCAACGGCGCGCCGCCGACCGCTTCGGGGTCGGCGACGCCGGCACCGAGCGCCGTGGTGACCGCGACGAACCCGGTCGACCAGCCGTCACCGACGGCCAGCGCCCGACCGACGACGATTCCCACGTCGGCCTTCTTCGAGCTGCCTCCCGAGCTGCGCAAGTCGCCCCGACAGACAACGCCGGTCTCCAACGCCCTACCGAAGTTGTGCGCCAACGAGTTCGGCACCGGCGGCCGGCAGGTGACCGCCAGCGCCGCCATGACCGCCACCTACAAGAAGGCCAACGAACCACCCTCGAACGTTCCGCAGGGCATGATCCACCAGACCATCTTCACCTTCGACGGCGACGGCGCCGCTGACTACCTGAAGCGCGTTCGCAGCGCCGTGCAGGCGTGCCCCACCTACAAGCAGGGCGACAACCCGGTGAAAGTCGAGAGCCGCGCGCTGCCCGGGGCCGGCGACGAGGCCCTGCTGGTGACCCGGACATGGGCCGAGACGAGCCTGAACGGAGAACGCACCGGCGGCACCGCCACCAGCCAGATCGCTGTGGCGCGCGTCGACAGCGCGGTCACCGTGTTCAACGACCAGGGTTGGGAAGGCACCAGCGGCAACCCGGCCGTCCTGGACCAGGCCGTACGCAACGGCGTGCAGGCTCTCGACGACTGGCAGCGCTAGGCGCTCGCACTACCGCCCACGGGCGTGGCCGTCGACGGCGGCCGGTCGGCACAGCCGCTGGTCTGACGCGGATGACACAGCGGTGGGGTGGCGCGTTTGGAACGCACCACCCCACCGGTCGGTGCCTGTTACTCCCAGGAGTCTCGCCGCGTGTAGACGAGGTTTCCGGGGATGACCGTGCCGTTGGTGCTCCACTCGGTGTAGGCCCAGACGTCGCCCTCGGGCAGCGACTCGTTCGGCTTCAGCGTGAAGTTGGTCGTCATGCCGCGCTCCGCCGTGCGAGGGACGGTCAGCGTGGTGGCCGAGTACGTGGCGTTACGACCGACGATGGCGTGGCTCAGTTCGAAGTTGACGACCGGGCCGCCGGGGACCTGGGCGAACACGTACGCGCTGTAGCGCCCCGGCTCGGGCAGGAACTTGTACGCCTGCTCCTCGCTGGTCCAGGATCTGTCACTGCGGTGGATCAGGGTGCCGCCCTTGTACAGGTAGAGATCCAGGTTCGCGTTCGGGTTGTCGGTGTGGACCTCGACGACGATGCCGGCGGTGTTCGCCGGCACTGTGAAGTCGACCTTCTTCACTCCGGTGGCGTTCGGGTCGAACACCCCGCCGTCGACGCCGGCCGGCATCGAGTACGCCTTCCGCACCATCGGCGTGTAGCCGGTGCTGCGGCCGGCGAGTGGCCCCGTGAAGCCCGGCTGGAGCGCGCCGAACGCGCCGTTGACCATCCGGCCGAACTCCTCACCGTCGTCGGCGTAGGGCCGGGGGGTGATTCCCCACGGTCGGGCGGCGACCGGGATGCGGGCACTGTGGGCCTTGCCGCGCCAGGTGATCGACCCGGTCACGTACCGGTCCCAGGGCGCGTTGCCCCGGCGCACGGCGATGGTCACCGTGGCGGACTTGCCCGGCTCCAGCGTCACCGATGCCGGAGTCACGCTTACCTTCATGCCGTCCAGGCCGGACACCGACGAGCGGTACGTCTCCCGCGCCTTGCCCACGTTGGTCAGGGTGCGGGTGATCGTCACCGGGCGGGTGCCGTCGTACTCGCGCAACGAGATGGCCGGCAGGTTGAGTTCCTTGCCGTCGGGCTGGGCGGTCTCGCTGAACCTGACCAGGTCCGCGGCCGTCGGCTGGATGACCAGACCGGGGTCGGTGGCCTTGGCCAGGTTGATGAACCCACTGCCCTGGTCCAGGGGGTTGCTGGTGCCGACGGTGTCGGTGGCGGTGGTCCGCAACGCCGAGGCGACCGCACCCGGTGACCAGTCCGGGTGCGTGGCGCGCAGGATCGCCGCCGCGCCGGCCACGTACGGCGAGGCCATCGAGGTGCCGGAGTACGCGTCGTAGTTTCGCCCGAAGTTGCCCGCCGGGGAGACTGCGGCGATGACGTTCGACCCCGGCGCGACCAGGTCCGGCTTGAAGACGCCGAGCGTCACCTTGTCCGGGCCGGTCGAGGAGAAGTCCGCGACGCTGGGAATGCCCGGGACGCTGGAGCCGTCACCGCCGCTGCGCAGAGAGACCGTCGCGTCGGTGGGGTGGCGCATCAGGTAGGTGAACAACGTGCCGGCCTGCTTCTTGGTCGGCAGGTAGACCACCGGGAAGTTGAAGATGGAGTTGATCCGGTAGTTGCCGGCCGGGTCGAACACCACCATCCCCACGCCGCCCTTGGCCTTGATCTCGGCGACCGATCCGAACAGATCGGACAGCGCGCAGGCGACCACCTTGCCCTTGATCTTGGCAGGGTCGAGGCTCCCCGGTTCGCAGTACGCAGCCCACTGCTCCAACGACCCGGCCTGCTCGCCGAAGACGAGCGGGCGGGAGGCGCCGTCGGGCAGAAGGTCCAGCGAACCGCCGACGAGCTTCGTGCCGTCGCCCAGCTTGAGCGTCGCCTCGTCGGGCTTCGTCACCGCAGCGCCGACAGTTGTCACCCACGGCGCCGCGTTGCTGATCGCCCCGCTCACGATGCCGGTGTTGCCCGCCGACGCGGCCACGAAGACCCCGGCCAGCGAGGCGTTGAGGAACGCGATGCCGATGGGGGTGTTGGCCTCCCAGTCACCGAGTTCGCTACCGATCGAGAAGTTGATGACGTTCACCCCGTCGGCGACCGCGGCGTCGATACCGGCGATGATGTCGGCGTCGTAGCCGGTGCCGCCCCAGAGCACCTTGTAGACGGCGATCTGGGCGTCCGGGGCAACCCCGGAGACGGGACCGAAGCGGCGGCCGTCGATCGTGACGTTCGGCAGTGGCAGACCCGCCGCGGTGGAGGCGGTATGGGTGCCGTGCCCGACCACGTCGCGGGGGGACAGCAGCTCACCCGCGGGCACCGAGCCGCCGTAGGCGAGCCACGAGTCGGCGAAGTACCGGGCGCCCACGATCTTGCCGTTGCAGTGCTCGGCCACGAAGGCGACACCGGTCTGGCAGGTACCGTGCCAGCCCGCCGGTGCGGGCATCTTCTTGGCGAACGACGCGCTCTCCGGCCAGATGCCGGTGTCGAGGACACCGATCACCATGCCCGCACCCGTCCCGGGCCCCGGCTTGGCCGGCTTGCCAGGCTTACCCGGCTCGGGGCGGTCCGCATCCGTGGTCGGCGAAGGCGGCTCGACCCCTGCGGCCCCGGTCGGGGTGGCAGCGGCCGAGGCGGCAGCGGCCGGATCGGGCGACGTCGTCCGGGTTCCGAGCGCCTGCGCCGCGGTGACGGCACGGACGCGCTTGTCGGCCCGCAACGCGGTGGCCTGCTGGGCGGTCAGCCGCGCCGAGAATCCGTTGAAGGCCGCGGTGTAGGCCGTTCTGACCTCGATGCCGGCCGCGCCGGCGACGGCGGCCCGCTGCGCGTCGAGGTGTCGGCGATACGCCTGCGCCGGCGTCGACGTCACGTCCAGTCGGGTGCCCGGCTCCGGACGGGTCCGCGTCAGCCCGGACACGCCACCGGCGTACCGGGTCAACGGCTCCTCGGCCAGTTCGACGACGTACAGGCCTGCTCCGGTGGCGTCCACGGCGGCCCTGGGGCTGGCCGCGTGGCTGCCGTCGGGTCGACGGTCGACGCCGTCGGTGAGGGTGACCTTCCGGTCCGACCCGGTGGAGAAGTAACCCGGGCCGTTGGTGGCCGGCTGTCCTCCGGGGGCTGCCGATGCCGCGATACCGGTTGTGCCGGTGATCATGGCGACGACCAGCGTCGATGTCGCCAATCTTCGCAGCATGGCTCTGCTCGTGCTGTTAGCCACGAGACTCCTTTCGCGTGCTCCCCTGTGGAGCGAAGATCATCTTGCACAACTTCCGCGTTGGAAGTGATCCCCTCACCTAAGGCAGCCCCGGTTAAAGGACGGTTTGCGCGGCGTTACGGAACGCCGGTACCGGAAAGATCACCATGCGTGTGACCAGGCCGTTCCGGACCTCCCCGATCGAGCCCTCAACGGAGCCGATCATCAATGCCTACGGGTGCGGTTGCCCTGGTACAGCCTCAGAGCAGAAAGCGACCCCGACGCCGCAGTCGGTCCTCCAATGCCGGGCCAGCTCCTGGATCGCCGCCAGTCGCACCTCCTGCGAGCGGCCGCTGACCAGCTCGCAGGTGGGCCACCGGGTCACCTCGCACGATCAACGAGCCCAGAAACGGCAATTCGGGCATGGCTCTCCGTCTTCGGCACGCTCTCCGGCCACAGCCGTTCGTGCGGCTCAGACGACGTGACGCAGATAACCGTCGATGGCCGCGTCCAACACCTCCGTACCCGGACGCGCCCAGACCTCGGCGGAGAAGACCTCCACCTCGATCGGACCGACATAACCTGCCCCGTCCACCGCCTCGCGCAGCCGACGGAGCTCGATGCAGCCCGCACCGGGCAGCGCCCGTCCGAGCAGCACCCCCTCCGGCAGCGGCGTCACCCAGTCGCAGACCTGGAACGCGGCGATCCGCGCGCCGGCACGCGCGATCTGCGCGTACACCGTGTCGTCCCACCACACGTGGTACGCGTCCACCACGACGCCGACCACCGCCGGGTCGAACCGCTCGGCGATGTCCAGTGCCTGGCCGAGAGTCGAGATCACGCACCGGTCGGCGGCGAACATCGGGTGCAGCGGCTCGATCGCCAGGCGCACGCCGGCCGCCGCCGCGTGCGGAGCCAACTCGCCGATCGCATCGGCGACCCGACGCCGTGCCCCGTCGACGTCCCGACTGCCCAGCGGCAGACCGCCGGAGACGAGCACCAGCTCCGGAGCGCCGAGCGTGGCGGCCTCCTCGATGGCCCGCAGGTTCTCCGAGCGCCAGTCGTCGGCGGAGAAGAAGCCACCCCGGCACAGCGACGTGACGGTGAGGCCGGCGTCGCGGACCAGCTTCGCCGACCGGGCCAGGCCGTACTCCGCCACCGGCTCACGCCACAACCCGATGCCGGGCACACCGGCCGCCACGCAGCCGGCCACCACGTCCGGCAGCGGCCAGCGCTGGGCGGTCGCCTGGTTGAACGAAAAGCGCTCCAGCCCGCCGGCGACCGGTGGTGAGTCCGCCGCCCCGCTCACTGAGCCAGACTCCGCTCGCGACTGCGGGGCTCGCAAAACCGGCTCACTCCTCGCGCTCACCGAGCCAGACTCCGCTCGCGACTGCGGGGCTCGCAAAACCGGCTCACTCCTCGCGCTCACCGAGCCAGCCTCCGTTCGCGACTGCGGGGCTCGCAAAACCGGCTCACTCCTCGCGCTCACTGGGCCACCCCCGCCACGGTGAAGAACGCTCGGGCCCGCGCTGCGGCCAGGTCGGCGTCGGGCAGCAGGCCCGCCGCGTCGGCCAGGGTGAGCAGGGTGGCCAGGTGCGCGGGTGACCGGCCGGACTGCGCGCCGCCGACCATCGTGAAATGGTCCTGATGCCCGGCCAGCCAGGCCAGGAACACGATGCCCGTCTTGTAGTGCCAGGTCGGCGCCGCGAACAGGTGCCGCGCCAGCGGTACTGTCGGCGCGAAGATCTCGTCGTACGCCGCCAGGTCGCCGCGATCCAGCGCGGCCAGCGCGGCGGCGGCGGCCGGTGCGATGGCCGCGAACACCCCGAGCAGCGCGTCGGAGTGGCCGACATCGTCGCCCCGGATCAGCTCCGGGTAGTGGAAGTCGTCGCCGGTGTAGAGGCGCACTTCGGCAGGCAGCCGGCGACGGAGTGCGATCTCCCGGCCGGCGTCGAGCAGCGACACCTTGATGCCGTCCACTCTGGACTGGTGCGCCTTGATCAGCTCGACCACCGTGTCGGCTGCCAGGTCCAGATCATCGGCACCCCAGTAGCCGGTCAGCGCCGGATCGAACATCGGGCCCAGCCAGTGCAACACCACCGGCTCGTCGGCGGCGGTGAGCAGCTCGTCGTACACCCGCAGGTAATCTTCCGGGCCGCGCGCGGCGGCGGCCAGGTGCCGGCTGCACATCAGCACCGGCCGGGCGCCGGCCGCGCGGACGTCGCCGAGCTGCTCGATGTACGCGGAGGTCACGGCGGCAAGGGTGGCCGGACCGGCGGGAAGCTGATCCGTGCCGACCCCGGCGACGATCCGCCCACCGACCGCGCGCGCTTCGGCGGCGCTGCGTCGAATCAGCTCCCGGGTCGCCGGATAGTCGAGCCCCATCCCCCGCTGGGCGGTGTCCATCGCCTCGGCGACCCCGAGCCCGTACGACCACAGGTGCCGGCGGAAGGCCAGCGTGGTGTCCCAGTCCACCGCCGCCGGGGTGCCCGGCACGTTTTCCGCGCCCGGGTCGGCGACGACGTGGGCCGCGGCGTACGCGATGCGGCTGGCGGCCGGCGTGGCCGGACGGTCGAAGCCCGCCCCGGCGGCCAGTCGGTGCCGTCGCCCACCGGGCAGCACCACCTCGGGTGCGGTCATGAGCGCAGCTCCGGCACCTCGACACGAACGCCCTCGCGGGCGGAGCGCAGCCCCAGTTCGGCGAGCTGGACGCCGCGCGCCCCGGCCAGGAAGTCCCACCGGAACGGCTCACCGGCCACGACGTGCCGCAGGAACGCCTCCCACTGCACCTTGAAACCGTTGTCGAACTCCTCGTTGTCGGGCACCTCGGTCCACTGTGCCCGGAAGTTCTCGGTGACCGGCAGGTCCGGGTTCCACACCGGCTTCGGCGTCACCGCCCGGTGCTGTGCCCGGCAACGGCGCAGCCCTGCCACAGCGCTGCCCTCGGTGCCGTCGACCTGGAACTCCACGAGTTCGTCGCGGAACACCCGCACCGCCCAGGACGAGTTGATCTGCGCGATCACCCCGCCGTCGAGTTCGAAGGTGCCGTACGCCGAGTCGTCGGCGGTTGCCGCGTAGGTGCGGCCGTCCTCGTCGACGCGCTCCGGCACGTGGGTGGCGGTGACGCAGGAGACGGCGTTCACCCGCCCGAACAGCTCCTCCAGCACGTAGTGCCAGTGCGGGAACATGTCGACGACGATGCCGCCGCCGTCCTCGGCCCGGTAGTTCCACGACGGACGTTGGGCGGGCTGCCAGTCGCCCTCGAAGACCCAGTAGCCGAACTCGCCGCGCACCGACAGGATGCGGCCGAAGAAGCCGCCGTCGATGAGCCGCTTGAGTTTGCGCAGGCCGGGAAGGAAGAGTTTGTCCTGGACGACGCCGGTGCGTACGCCGGCCGCGTCGGCGGCCCGCGCGAGGTCCAGTGCGGCGGCGGTGTCCTCGGCGAGGGGCTTCTCCGTGTAGATGTGCTTGCCGGCCTCGATGGCCTGCCGGATCGCCTTCTCCCGCTGTTGGGTGACCTGGGAGTCGAAGTAGATCTCGACGTCGTCGCGGGCCAGCGCTGAGGTGAGGTCGGTGCTCCACTCGGTCAGGCCGTGCCGCTGCGCGAGTTCCCGCAGCTTGGTCTCGTTGCGCCCGACAAGCACGGGTTCCGGCCAGATGGTCGTGCCGTCGGCCAACGCCACGCCCCCGGCTTCACGGATGGCAAGCAGCGACCGGACCAGGTGCTGCCGGTAGCCCATCCTGCCGGTCACACCGTTGACGATGATGCCGATCGACCTACGGGTCGTGGTCACGCGGAACCTCCTCTGAGCCCGGCGCAGCAGCAGGGGAGCCTGCCGGGCGGCGGTCAGGCAAACGCTTTCCCGGAAGCGTAGGCGGGCCGCACACGCCAGGCAAGGCCTTTCCTTGGTCCACGTCACACCCCTCGGGCCTGGCTGCGGGAAAGGGCTTTCACTGCGGTACCGTGGCGTTTCGGCCGGCACGGCGAAACGCCGGCAACAGAACGAAGGGGCGGCCATGGCGACGCTGTCCGATGTGGCACGACGAGCAGGCGTCTCGCCCGCCACCGCCTCCCGCGTGATCAACGGCAGCAGCAAGCCGGTCACCGACGAACTGCGCGAACGGGTGCTCGCCGCCGTCGCCGAGTTGCAGTACGTGCCGAACGCCCACGCCCAACTGCTGGCCCGCTCACACCGCAGCGCGGTCGGCGTGATCGTGCACGACGTCTCCGACCCGTACTTCGCCGAGATCACCCGTGGACTGCAACGCGTCGCCACCGACCGGGGACGGCTACTGATGATCTGCAACAGCTACCGCGACCCGGAGCGCGAGCTGGAGTATGTCGAGCTGCTGCGCGGCCACCAGGTGGCGGCACTGATCCTGGCCGGCTCCGGCTATCACGACGACGCGTTCACCCGACAGCTCAACGAGAAACTCGCCGCGTACGAGGCGACCGGCGGGCGGGTCGCGGTGATCGGCCGGCACGAGCACTTCGGCGACGCGGTGATGCCCGACAACCGGACGGGCGGCTACCTCGCCGGCCGGGAGCTGTGCGAGCTGGGCCACCGGGCGATCGGCGTGGTCGCCGGCCCACGCATCCTCACCACCACCACCGACCGGCTCGCCGGGCTCCGGCAGGCCCTCGACGAGCAGGGCCGCGAGCTTCCCGAACGACGCATCCGGTACGCCGAATTCGACCGCGACGGCGGCGCCGAGGCAACCGCCCGGCTGCTCGACGCCGACCCGGACCTGACCGCGATCGTGGCGCTCAACGACTCGATGGCGATCGGCACGCTCGCCACCCTTCGGTCCCGCTCGTTGGACGTGCCCCGGCAGGTCTCCGTGGTCGGCTTCGACGACATGCCGATCGCCCGGGATGTGACTCCGGCACTGACCACAGTGCGGCTGCCGCTCGTCGACATGGGGGTCCGGACGATGTCCATGGTGCTCGGCGCGCAGACGCCGACGCCCCGGGTCGAGGTGCTCCCCGCCGAACTGGTTCGCCGGGGCACCGCCGGCCCCGCCCCGCAGCACGGTCGGGACACCGCCGGCACGGCCTGACGGTCGGCACCGCTTGACGATCGGCACCGCTTGACGATCCGGCGCGGGTGGCGCCCGACGTGTGGTCGGACGCCACCCGAACCCGATCAGGGCAGGTCGATCGGGCGCAGCACCCGGTCCACTGAGTGCGCGATCTGCCGGTTGCCCTTGTTGACGTCGAAGGTGACGACGCGGGCGTCCCGGTCGTTGGTGTCGGCGTCGACAAGCCGCACCTGGCGGAAGATGTACAGGTAGGTGCGCACGTCGACCTCGACGGTCGAGCCGAGCGCAGTGGTCAGGTCCGTGCCGTCGGCCCGGACCGCCGTCCTGCGGTCGACAGTGGCGCCCGGCACCACGTGGTAGAGCAGCACGTTCTCCACGGTGTCGATGCCCAGGCCGGCGACGGCGCTGAACGCGGCGCTCTCACTCGGCAGCTTCGTGGCCTGCGTGATCTCGCGTACCAGCTGCTGGAACGCGGCGTCGGTCGGAATGAACGCGGTCAGAGCGACGGTGCCGTCGGTGAGCACCTTGACCGGCGAGTTGGGCTTGGCCTCCAGGACGGCCAGCACGGCGGCGGTCAGCACGTCGAAGTCCCGCGAGTTGCGGTCGAAGCCGCTGGTGTCCTTGGTGAGCACCTGGGCGAGGGACGTCGTGCCGAGCGGCTTGGCCTTGCCGGTCGCCGAAGCGGCCGGCACGGCGACAGCCGTGGTGGCCAGCGCGGTGGCCATGGCGCCCACGGCCATCCTGGCGGCGAGTCGTGCGATCTTCATCAGCGGGCCTTTCGTCGATGCGACGGATCCGTGACGTCTCGTCACGATCCATGCTTCGCACCAGGTAGGTCACCCGGATGCATCGACGGCCGAAAAAGTTCGACTACAGGCGCGCCATCAGGGGTACGCAGGCGCGCAGTTCTATGCCGTGATCGGGTAGCCCGGCCGATTGTGTTTCATCGATAAGCTCCCACCGTGACGCTCAAGGGAGCACTGACGTGGATTTCCACGGGCGGCGGCGGTCTTCTCATCGGGGCGGTGCTGGGCCTGCTGATGACAGTGGGCTTTGAGGATCCGCTCAAGAAACGCCTGCAACGGATTCGTCGAAGGAGCAGGCGGCTACGGCCGAGACGGCGGACACCGAACGTGGCGGAGTTCGAGTTCGGCGGTGTCACATCGCCTTGCATGATCGTGGCAGGTGACGGCACCGAGGCCATCAGGGAGGAGCTGGTGCATCTCGTAGTCAGTGACGAACCCCTTGAACTACCTGCGGAGTTGGCGGCATGGCGGTCGGAGATCGCCACTGAGGAGCAGGCAAAGAGGGCAGCTGGGGCACCGCATCACTGGAACGGCGACTGTTTCGCAGTCGAGGAGCTTGTTGAGGAGCGAACCGACCGCGACGAGGAAGTCGAAATCTTCCTTCAGCTACGACGAACCGACTACTACAGCTTCCTGGCCAGTCAGCACCTCGACAGGCGATTCAGGGACGGCACCACGCCGCGGAGCAGATGGATCGACCCCGTCGGCCACCGCCGGGCACCTGCGTTCATGTCGCTGAGCATCGGCACCAGCGTTCTGGTCATTACGACCGACCACCGTGTCCTGATCTGCCAGCGTGGCCCCAACGTCGGATCACGCCCTCTGCACTGGGGGGTTTCGGCAGACGAAGGGCTCAGCGCAAAGCTCGACTCCCCAAGTGGTCTTCCACCTCGGCTCCATGCCACCGCCCGCAGAGGGCTGTGCGAGGAGCTGTCCCTCGAAGACCATGAGTATCGCCTGGCCCTGCTCGGCTTCACCATCGACACCGAGCGTCACCAATGGGATTCGGTGTTCGTGGCGTATGCGCACGACCTCAGCTCAGAGCAACTCGATCGCCGCCTGCAACGAAGCGCAAAGGACCGTGGGCTGGAGATTGAGTCGTGGGAGTTCATTCCCTTCGATGTCCGGTCCGTTCTGCGGCGGCTGACCGGCGGACTGCCGGCGCGGGCCTGGACTCCGGTCGCCCCCGTCGCCCTTTATCTCGCCCTGGTCCACGAATATGGACGATGGCGAGTCGAACGGCTGGCGAGGAGCCAGTCGAAGCGCCTCCGTAGGTCGAGCTGAGGCGGCCGCGGGATCCCGTCCCGCGGCCGCCTCGTAGGTCAGCGCTGGCGCAGCGGTGCGAGCGCGGTGCTCCAGGCCACGACCTGGTCGAGGGTGACCCCGAGCGCGTCCTGCTGGTGCTGGTTGGGCGTGAAGACGCTGAAGTTCTCGAAGTCGGTGTAGAGCGAGAGCGCGACCTGCGAGCGTACGTCGGCCATCTGGAGCTCACCGGCGACCAGACGCAGGTGCTCGACGGCCCGCGCCCCACCCACCGAGCCGTAGCTGACGAAGCCGACGGCCTTGTTGTTCCACTCGGCGTAGAGGAAGTCGATGGCGTTCTTCAGTGCCCCCGAGGTGGAGTGGTTGTACTCGGGGGTGACCATCACGAACCCGTCGAACGACGCGATCGTCTCGGCCCAGCGCAAAGTGTGCGGCTGGGTGTACTGCCCCATCGCGGGCGGATACGCCTCGTCGAGGTGCGGCAGCTTGTAGTCGAGCAGGTCGATCAGCTCGAACTCCGCGTCGGAGCGTTGCCTGGCGACATCGAGGACCCAGCGGGCCACGGCTTCACCGTTACGCCCCGGGCGGGTGCTTCCGAGGATGATCCCGATCCTGGTCATGGTGTTGGCGCCTTTCCGAAAGGTTCGTGGTCTGCGTGCCGTCGAGAACCGTAGCCATTACTTGCTTGGTCAAGCAACAACAGCGCCCATGACCGTCGTCACACGGAGCGTGAGCACTTGCTCAATCAAGCAACTATGCTGAAGGGATGTCCGACAGCCCCGCCCGTCCACGTCCCCTCGCCCCCGACGAGGAGGCACTGGTCCGCGCCCTGGGCCAGATGATGTACGTGCTGCCCCGCACGATCGACGCCGACATGGCCAGTGACCGCCAACTGCCGCTGACCGAGTACACGGCGCTCATGAACCTCTCCGAGGCCCCGGAGCGGCGGATGCGCATGCACGAACTTGCCTCGGTCTGCCACCTCTCGCTCAGCGGCATGACCCGCACCGTGACCCGGCTGGAGACCCTGGGCCTGGTGAAGCGGGAACGCTGCGAGGAGGACGCCCGCGGCTGGAACGCCATCCTCACCGAGGCGGGCCTGGCCCGCCTGGAGGAATCCTGGCCGAGCCACCTGGCGGCCGTACGTCGGCGGTTCCTGCGGCACTTCGAGGGCCTGGACCTGGCTCAGTTGGCCCGCGCGTTCGAGCGGGTCGGCACGACCGACTGAGCCAGGTCGGGCTCGTCGTCAGGCGTTGGGCACGAGCCGCCAGCGGTTGTCGGCGCTGCCGTTGTCCGGGTCCTGCACGGCCTGCGCACCCCATGCCGTCGACCCGTTCAGGATGCCCAGCAGCTTGCCGCTGTTGACGTTGCGGATCTTGTAGGTGCCGTCCCCGTTGTTCACCAGGATCCACCGGTGGTCGGCGGTGCCGTTGTCGGCCCACTGGAGGACGCGGGCGTTGTCGGCGGTGGACATGTTCTCCACACCGAGGACCTTGCCGCTGTTGACGTTGCGGAACCGGACGGCGTCGCCGTCGGTCACCACTACCCAGTTGTGGTCGGCGGTGCCGCTGTCACCCCACTGCACGGCGAGCCCGCCGTCGGCCGTGGACATGTTCTGGATGCCGAGGACCAGGCCGGTACCGACGTTGACAAGCCGGTGACTGCCACCGCCGCTGCTGCCCGCGGTGTTCCAGTAGACGGTGTAGTTGAAGCCGTGGGCGTCCTGGAACGGACCGAGGTTGACCGTCGCCCCGTTCGCGGTGGCGGTGAACGCGAGCGAACTGGTGCTGGTCCGGGCGATGGACGAGACGGCAAGGGACGGAAGCGCGTTCAGTGTGGTGTTGCCGTAGTTGCCGCAGAGGACGCTCGGCCCGTACGTGACGGCGGCGACGGACGCGTTGTCGTTGGCGGCCCGCATGATCACCCGCATCGGCAGGCGCACAGTGACGGTGTCGCCCGCGGCCCAGGTCCGGGTGATCGTGGCGTAGCTGCCGGGCGTGGTGGTCACGGACTGCGCCACGCCGTTGACGCTGATCGTCGCGCCGCTTGTCCACGCCGGGATGCGGACCCGGATGCTCCACGAGCCGCTCATGGTGCCGGACAGGGTGAGCGTGGTGGAGTCGCTCACCGGATAGCTGGTGGCCTGGGTGACGGTGACGCCCCGCTGCGACCAGGTCAGCACCGACGGCACGAACAGGTTCACCGTCAGGGTCGTGCCGTTGTAGAAGTAGATGGAGTCCATCAGCTTCGTGTTGATCTCCAGGCCGGTGCCCTGGCAGCACCAGAACGAGTTGTAGTCGGTGCTCCAGGTGCCACCGCCCCACGCGGGACCCACGCCCCTACGCCCGCCCGGCCGCAGTGGGGTGAAGTAGGTGATGTGGCCGTGGCTGTCGGCGGGGTTCTGGCCGCCGATCAGGTGGTTGATCAGGGCGCGCTCGTAGAAGTCGAAGTAGTCCGTCCGGTTGGGGTCGAGCAGCCACAACTCGCGGGTCAGCTTGAGCATGTTGTAGGTGTTGCACTGCTCGCAGGTGTCGTTGCTGAGGTAGCCGGCGATGGCGTTCGGCGCCCGGAAGTGCTCCGCCTGGCTGTTGCCGCCGATGACGTACGTGTGCGCGCCGACAGTGATGTTCCAGGCGTTGGAGGCGATGTCGCGGTACCTGGTGGTGCCGGTGGCCTTGAACTCCCGTGCGGCGCCCACCCACTTGGGCACCTGCGTGTTGGCGTGCAGTCCGTTGAGCTGGTCCTGGTTGGCGGCCAGCGGGTTGAACACGGAGGCGTGGTCGAACCGCTGGGCGGTGGTGAGCCACCGCGCGTCGCCGGTCTGCTGGTAGATGTCGGTGAGCACCTCGTTCATGCCGCCGAACTCGGTGCCCAGCATCGACTGCATCTGGCTGGAGCTCAACCGGCTCGTCCGGGTGTCGACCCAGCCCGCCAGTGCCAGCAGCACCGTGCGTGCCTGGGTGTTGCCGGTGTAGCGCCACACGTCGAGCAGGCCGGCGAGGGTCTTGTGGATGCAGTAGTAGGGCACGTTGCCGTTGGACAGCGTCCGCGCCTCGAGCGCTGTGAAGTCGGACTCCGGGAAGCCGGAGAGGTAGCCCGCGCCGAACCCGGCAGCGCCGTTGTTCGCCTGGCACTTGGCCAGCTCGGCCACCATGTAGTTCGCCTTGTCCCGGCAGGTGGTGTCGCCGAGCACGGCGTACCCGTGTGCCCAGGCGGTCAGGAAGTGCCCCTGCATGTGGGTCCGGAACGGAAACGACGGCGCGTCCCAGCCTCCGTTGGTGGCGGCGCCGTTCGTCGACAGCCGGTGGTTGGCCCGGAAGTTGTAGAGCAGCCGGTCGACGTCGACGAAGCGCAGGTAGTTGAGGGTGCGGTTCTGGTTGTCAAGCCAGCGGCCGGTGGTCAGTCGCACCTGACCGAGCTCGAAGGGGTAGGCCCCGACGCCAAGGTCGGCGCGCGCCGGTGGGACGACGGCAGCGGCGGCGGGGCCGGCGCCCAGGACGGTTCCGCCGGTGGCGGAGATGACGGCAGTGGCGCCGGCGGCTTGCAGCACGCGGCGACGACTGATGGGCAGGGGTGACATGGAACCTCCACGGAGAGCGCAACAGGCGACGGAGCACAGCCGGGCGGGACGGGGCTCGACAGGGCGGTCAGACGCGAGCGTTAGCGCTCACATCCGTGTCCGGCATGTTACGGCCGATGGCCGCTTTCATTCAAGACAATGAGTGTGGTTCGACCGTTGATCAGCGCTGTTACCCGTGGTGATGCACCGGCGCCGTCGGTGTTATCGATAACACGAGCGACTCAGGCGGACAGCCTGCCGGCCTCGACCAGAGCCCAGGCGAGCAGCCCGAACGCGACGGTCGACGCGACGGCACGGACCACGTTGGCGCGTACCCATGGCGTCTCGAAACGCTCCCGGAGCGCCGCGGGATCAGCGACCCGGTCGATGTCGCCGGCTCGGGCGAGCACGTTGTTGAGCGGCACGTTCACCACTGCGGTCAGGCCGAGCACCACAAGGTAGGACAGCAGCCCCGCGACGATCCACGGCAGCACCGCCCGGTGTCCGGCGTCCAGGTGCAGCGCCGCCGCAAGAAGCGTGAACACCAGCGCGCCACCGAAGCAGACGGCGAACCATCCGTTGAGGATGGACTCGTTTATCCGCTGCATGGCGAGCACAAGCGTGCGGTCGTCGGTGCGGCGAAGACCCGGCATCACCGCGTAGGCGAACGCGGTGAACAGGCCTGCGGTCAGACCGGTGGTGAGGGCGGCGGCGAGAAGGCTCGCGGTACGGAGGAGACCCATGCCCACCACACTGCACCACCGGACGCAGGCGGTGTCAGCGGCGTGGGGCGTGGGCGGCCAGCGGGTTGGTAAGGGTGCCGACGAACTGGAGCGCTGCCGACGGGTCGGCGAGGTCGATCATCTGCTTGTTGTTGCGCAGTTGCAGCCGGTTGAGGCAGGACAACGTGAACTCGGGTGCGAACAGGTCGTAGTGGCGTACCCGCTCGGCCAGGTGCGGCACCCGGTCGAAGTAGTCGGAAGCGCAGGCCGCTACCGTCCGCCAGAAGTCGTCCTCGGGCAGCACTCCGGCATCGACGAGCACCGCGTTGAGGTGCCGCAGGAAGCAGTCGACGACGTCGGTGAAGATGGTCAGCAGCTTGGTGTCGTCGGGCACCTCGACCCGGATCCGCTCCACCGCCTCGGGCAGGACGACGTCGGCGCTCAGCACGGCGATCTCCTCGGCGATGTCCTTGAAGATCACCCGCTCGACGGTGTCGTTCTCGTCGAGGACCAGGATGACGTTCTCGCCGTGCGGCATGAAGGCCAGGTCGTGGGCGTAGAAACTGTGCAGCAGCGGGGTGAGGTAGGCGTCCAGGTAGCGACGCAGCCATACCTGCGGCGCCAGCCCCGACCGGGCGATCAGGGCCGCCGCCAGCGAACCACCGTCATCGTCGACGTGCAGCAGCGCGGCCATCGTGGTCAGTCGTCGCCCCGGCGCGAGGCCCGGCACCGGGCTCTCCCGCCACAGGGCGGCGAACATCTTCCGGTACGGGGAGGTGCGCTCGGTGGCCGCCTCGTACTGCCGGTGCCGGTAGCCCACCGCGGCCCGCTCCCGGATCACTGTCAACCCGGTGCCGGCAAGCACCTCGTCGCCCGCGATCAGGTCGGCAAGCCAGTCGTTGATCGCCGGAGTGGCGGCCATGTACGCGGCGGACAGCCCACGCATGAAGCCCATGTTGAGCACCGACAGGGCGGTCTTGACGTAGTGCCGGCGCGGCTCGGTGACGTTGAAGAACGTACGGATGGACTGCTGGGCAAGGTACTCGTCCGGCCCGGGGCCGAGGTGCACGAGCCGGCGCTCGGCGAGCTCACCGGCGAACGTGACAGCCAGCTTGTTGAACCACTGCCACGGGTGCGCCGGGATCAGGTGATAGTCGGCGAGGTCCAGGCCGAGACCGGCCATCGTGGCCGCGAACCGGTCACGGGTCGACGCGTCCAGCTCCCCCTCGATCAGGGTGTCGTAGTCGAGGTCGGCGGCGCTGCTGAACGTCGAGTGGTCCCGGTGCGCTGCCAACCACTCCAGGCGGACCGGCGCGGCGGCCTCCGGGGCGTACCTGTGGTATTCGTCGACCCCGAAGCCGAGCCGGCCGTTGTTGGCCACGAAGCAGGGATGCCCCTCGGTCATCGACGTCTCGATGGTCTGGAAGTCGGCCACGGCCAGCTCGGCGGCGCTCGGCCCGGCCTGGGCCAGCTTGTACGCGGCGCCGGCCAACGTGGAGGTGATCTCCTCCAGGTAGACCGGCAGCACCTGCGCGGAGAGTCCGAGGGTGCCGCGCAGCTCGACGATGAGATCCACCGCGTCGGGCGGCAGCGGAGCGCCGTCGCGGTGCCGGATGATGCTGTCGGCGTCGATCTGCCAGTGCTCCAGTGCGAGCAGCCGGGCGGCGAACCGGTAGGTGACAGTGCCGTCGTCGCTGCGGACCTCGTACCACTGCCGGTCGTCGTCGCCGGGCACCGGCTCGGGCGTGATCAGCCGCTCGTGGGTGAACTCGGCGAGCGCCTTGCGGACCAGCAGCCGGTTGGCCCGCGCCCAGCGCTGCGGCGTGAGGTGCCCGACCGGGTCGTCGGCGACGGCCGGCGCGGACGGTGACGCGGGAACGGCGGTGGCGGTCACGCCTGGGCTCCTTCGAGGTCGATGACGGCGGCGTGGAACTGGGCCCTGGTGCAGACGCTGAGCAGCGCGTCCTTCTCCGGCTTGGCGATCTGACCGACGACCTCGAAGCCGACGGCGGCGTTCAACGCGTGCACTGCGGTGTTGCGCACGTCCGGCTCCACCACCACCCGCCGGGTCGCCGGGTCGGCGAAGAGCCACGCCAGCACTGTGGTGATCACCGCGCGGGTGAAGCCGTGCTCCGGGGCGTCGGTGGGCGCGCAGAGGAAGTGCATGCCCACGTCGCCGGGCTGGTTGTCGTAGAGCCCGACCAGCTCGACGTGGGCCGGGTCGTAGCGCTCGGCGAGGAAGGCGGGCCTCCCCCGCCACAGCCCGAGGTACGCGTCGTGGTGCGGGTGCTCGGCGATGCGCCGGTACTCCGTGGCCACGGCTGCCTCGTCGGCGTCCTGCATCAGCCAGAACGCCGCCTTCGGGTTCGTCACCCAGGCGTGCAGCAGCGCGACGTCGCCGTCCGGATCGAGGGTACGCAGCGCGAACTCGCCGAGCCGCCCGTCGGTGCGGGTGAAGACAGTGGTCACGACGTCGTCACCCCGAACTCCTGGAAGGTGATGCTCTTCTCGATCGGGTAGTGCTCCCGGCCGAGCAGCTCACGGATGATGAAGGAGTTGCGGTACGGGCCCATGCCCAGGTCGGGCGAGGTGATGCTGTGCGTGTGGGTGCCGGCGTTCTGGAGGAAGATTCCCCGGCCGGTGTGGTCGATGCTGTAGTTGCGGGCCACGTCGAAGCGGCCGTGCGCGTCCCAGCGGATCCTGTCGCGCACCGGCGCGAGGAACTCCGGCACCCGGTAGTGGTAGCCGGTGGCCAGCACCAGCCCCTCGGTACGCAGTGTGAAGTCCCGTTCCTGCTCGACGTGCCGCAACCCCAGCGTGTACTCCCCATCGCTGTGCTCGGCGCTTACCAGCTCGGTGTTCGTCAGCAGCCGGGTGTTCACCGGACCGTCGACGCTGTGGGCGTACAGCATGTCGAAGATGTCGTTGATCAGGTCGGCGTTGATCCCCTTGAACAGGCCCTTCTGCTCGGCCTCCAGCCGGTAGCGGGTGTCCTCGGGCAGCGCGTGGAAGTAGTCCACGTAGTCCGGTGAGGTCATCTCCAGCGTCAGCTTCGTGTACTCGAGGGGGAAGAACCGCGGCGAGCGGGTCACCCAGTTGAGCTGGTAGCCGTACCGGTCGAGGTCGCCGAGCAGGTCGTGGTAGATCTCGGCGGCGCTCTGCCCGCTGCCCACCACAGTGATGCTGCGCTTGGTGCGCAGCGCGTCCCGGTGCTCCAGGTAGCGCGAGTTGTGCACCGCGTCGCCGGGCAGCCCGTCCACGGCGGCGGGCAGGTGCGGTGGGGTGCCGGTGCCGAGCACCAGGTGCCGGGCGCGGTACTCGACGCTCTCCCCCGCGCTGGTGTCGGCCCGCACGACGTACTGCTCGTCGGCAGCGTCGTACTCGACTGTGGCCACTGTCTGACCGAAGCGCAGGTTCGGCAGCTTCGCCGCAGCCCACCGGCAGTACGCGTCGTACTCACTGCGTAGCGGATAGAAGCTCTCCCGAATGTAGAACGGGTAGAGCCGGCCGATCTCCTTCAGATAGTTGAGAAAGGAGTACGGCGACGTGGGGTCTGCGAGGCTTACCAGGTCGGCGATGAACGGGGTCTGCAACCGGGCCGACTCCAGCAGCATGCCCGGGTGCCAGGCCAGGCTGGGCCGGGCCTCCAGGAACACGCCGTCCAGCTCGTCGATCGGCGCGGTGAGACACGCCAACCCCAGGTTGTACGGGCCGAGCCCGATGGCGACGAAGTCGTGGGTGGACATCCGGGCCTCCCGGCGCGGTTGCGAGGTCACGGGGTCGGTCAACGCGGCAGCCTGCTCGGCACCGGCGTCAGCCGACATGGCAGGCCAGGTCGGCGGCGGTGCGCTCGGCCACGTACCGGCCGGCATGGGCGGCGATCAGTTCGAGGACGTGGCCCACATCGTCGACGGTGGTGGCCGGATTGAGCAGCGTGAACTTCAGGAAGTGCCGGCCGTCGACACGGGTCCCGGCGACGAGCGCGGCACCGGAGGCGGCAAGCGCCTCCCGGGCGTACAGGTTGGCCCCGTCGGCCAGGTCGCGACCCGGACCGGTGGGCAGGTAGCGGAAGACCACTGTGCTCAGCTCGGAGCGGGTCACCACCTCGAAGCGTGGATCCTCGCTTACCAGTTGCCAGGCGTCCGCAGCCCTGTCGACCACCTCGTCGAAGAGCGTGCCGAGGCCATCCGGGCCCATGACCCGCAGCGTCAGCCACAACTTCAACGCGTCGAAGCGGCGGGTGGTCTGCAGGCTCTTGTCGACCTGGTTGGGGATCTGCTGTTCCACCATCCGCGCCGGGTTGAGGTAGTCGGCGTGGTAGGTGGCGTGCCGCAGCACCCGCCGGTCGCGCACCAGCAGCGCGCTGGAGCTGACCGGCTGGAAGAACGACTTGTGGTAGTCCACTGTCACCGAGTCGGCCCGCTCGATGCCGTCGAGCAGGTGCCGGCGCGTCGGTGAGACGAGCAGACCGCAGCCGTACGCGGCGTCCACGTGCAGCCAGACGCCGGCCGCCGCGCAGATCCCGGCCAGTTCGGCGAGGGGGTCGATGGAGCCGAAGTCGGTGGTGCCCGCGGTGCCGACGACAGCCATCACCACCTGCCCGGCCTGCCGGCACCTGTCGATCTCGTCGCGGACGGCGGCGGGCTGGATCCGCCGCCGCGCGTCGGTGGGCACCGCTACCACCGCGTCCGGGGCGAGACCGAGCAGCTTTGCCGATTTCTGCACGCTGAAGTGGCCGGCGGCGGACGTGAGCACGCGCAGCCGGGGCAGCAGCTCCGCGCGGGCCGCCGGGGTGAGCGCCGCGGCGCACGCCTCCTCCCGGGCCAGCAGCAGCGCCTGGAGGTTCGACTGGCTGCCCCCGCTTGTGAACACGCCGTCGGCGTGCGGGCCGAGGCCGACGCGGGCGGCGGTCCAGTCGATCAGCCGTCGCTCGATGAGGGTGGCGCCGGCACTCTGGTCCCAGGTGTCCAGTGAGGAGTTCACCGCGCTGAGCACCGCCTCACCCAGCAACGCCGGGATGACCACCGGGCAGTTGAGGTGGGCCAGATAGCGGGGGTGGTGGAACCAGACGGTGTCGCGCAGGTAGACGTCCTCCAGCTCGTCAAGTGCCGCGCCCGCGTCGCCGAGGGGCCGGTCCAGGTCGACCCGGTCGACGACGGGGGCCAGGTCGGCGGGGGTGATGCCCGTGGCAGGCTGCTGCACTGTGGCCACCCGCCGGACGACCCGGTCGACACCGTCGGCGATCGTCCGCCGGTAGTGCTCGACCGAGCCGTCGTGCAGCAGCTGCGCCCGCGCACCGGCCAGTGTCCCCGGCGGCCCGGCGGCCGGCCACTGTGTGGCCGGTGCCGGTGGAATGCTCTCGGCGGGGTACGTCGGCACGGTCACGTGTCCTCCACGTTCTCGACGATGGGCAGCCGGAACCCTCCCCCGTCGCGGTCACGCGCCCGGGGGTCGTACTGCCTTGTGGGATGTGTCGCCGCTCAGACGCGCCGTCGCGTCAGCTGACCTTCTTGGCGTTCTTGATCGCGGTGGCCAGGTTCTCCAGCAGCGGGGCGGCACCGGCGTACGAGAAGCGGGGCACGGCGTCCCACGGGGTCACCTGGTTGGCCTTGACCGCCGGCAGCTGACCCCAGGTGGGCTTGGCGGCCAGGTCCTTGGGCTGAAGCGCTGTGCTGCGGTTGTCGAGCAGGATCAGGTCGGCTGGGAACTTGCCGGTGTTCTCCCAGCTCAGCGCCTCGAAGTAGTCGCCGGATTCGAGCTTGTTGGGCACCACAATGTCGACGCCCAACTCGGCGAAGTACATCAGGTCGGTGCTCACCTTGGGGTTGGAGACGTAGAACAGGTCGGGGCTGCCGGAGCAGGCCATCACCTTGATGCCGGGGTTGGCCTTGACGGCCTGGCGGACGCTCTCGGCGGCGGCCTCGAAGCGGGTCTTCGCGTCGGTGACCTTCTTGGCGGACAGGTCCGCGCCGAGCGACTCGGCCAGGGCGGCGTACCGCTCGATGGGCTTGGTCATCGGTACCCGGGCCGTGGTGATCGCGACGCTTGGCGCGAGCGGCAGGATCTTGTCCTTGCTCTCGTCCGGCACGTACCAGAGGGCGTCGGGGTCGTACATGTGCGTGACGAGCAGTTCGGGGCGCAGGCCCGCGTACTTCTCGACACTGAACTCGCCCCACACGTTGCCGAGGATCTCCACGGACTCGACGTTGAGGTCGCCAGCCTGCGGGTCCGTCGTGCCGTCGGCCCGCTTGGTCTCACCGAACACGCCGACGATCTGCTTGTCGAGACCGAAATCGACAAGTGCTGCGGCCACCCCGGTGAAGGCCACCACGCGTGCCGGGCGGGCCGCCGCCTCGACCTTCTTGTTGCGGTCGTCGGTGAACGACCAGGGGCCACCGGTGTTGCCGGCGGCGGGCTTCGCGTCGTCGTCCTTGCCGCAGCCGGCGAGCAGAGCGGCAAGGGTGGCGGCGCCTCCGGCGGCCAGCAGGCCACGGCGGGACAGGCGACGGGCGGACAAAGATTCGGGCATGGTGTCGTCTTTCGATCAAGGGACGGCCGGGGTCGACCGGGACAGCGGGCTTAGGTTAGCCTAACCTCGGACATTGTCAACAGCGGTACGCCGTGTCGCCACACCCCCGGAGTTCACCCTGGACGCCACACCGTCCGTCAGCACCCTGGCGCGATCCGCGCCCGGGTCGACGGCATCACCGACCGCGCCGCAGCCGGCGCGGCGCTCCCGCCAGGCGGCACGCGCCGCCGGCCTGATCGCCGCCGTGGCGTTGCTCGGCGTCGTCCTGGTGCTCAGCATCGCGGTCGGCGCCAAGTCCCTGCCGCTTGCCGACGTCTGGTCCGGGCTGCTGGACCGCGACGCCGCCGAGTACGCGGTGGTGCACCAGATGCGCCTGCCCCGCACCCTGCTCGGATTGCTTGCCGGCGCGGCGCTCGGCATGGCCGGCGCGGTGATGCAGGCCCTCACCCGCAACCCACTTGCCGATCCCGGGCTGCTCGGCATCAACGCGGGCGCGTCCGCCGCAGTGGCCACCGCCGCCTTGCTGGGCGTCACCGCCATCGGCGGGTACGTCTGGTTCGCGCTCGCCGGCGCAGCGGTGGTCACCGCCCTGGTCTACGCCGTCGGCGGCGGACGTGGCGCCACCCCGGCCCGCCTCGCGCTGGCCGGCGCGGCACTCAACGCCACTCTCTACTCGTACGTCAGCGCGGTCATGATGCTGGACACCGCGTCACTGGACCGGCTGCGGTTCTGGACGGTCGGCTCGCTGGCCAGCGCCGACGCCGCGACAGTGACCCGGGTGGCACCGTTCATCGTGGTCGGTCTGCTGGTCGCCCTCGCCGCCGCCCGCCCGCTGAACGCCCTCGCGCTCGGCGACGACGCCGCCCGTGCGCTGGGCGCTCGACCCGCGCTCATCCGGGTGGCAGTCATCGTCGCTGTCACACTGCTCTGCGGCGCGGCGACCGCGGCCTGCGGCCCGATCGTCTTCGTGGGACTGCTGGTGCCCCACCTCGTACGCGCCCTGACCGGCCCCGACCTGCGCTGGCTCCTGCCGTACTGCGCGGTGCTCGCGCCGGTGCTGCTGCTCGGCGCCGACGTGCTGGGCCGGGTGCTCGGCCGGCCCGGTGAGCTCCAGGTGGGCATGGTGACAGCAGTGCTGGGCGGCCCGCTCTTCCTCTGGCTGGTCACCCGTTCCCGGGTGGCGCACCCGTGAGCGGGCCGGGCGTTTCGGCGCGGCAGGCCAGCGCGCAGCGCAGCGGAGCGGCGACATGACTGTCATCCGTACCCCCGGCGGGTTGTCCCTGCGGTTCCGCCCCCGCGCGCTTGCCGTCGGCGCGGGCGCCGCAGTGCTCGCGGCCGGGCTCGGCCTGGTCGCGCTGGGCAGCGGCGACTACCCGATGGGTCCCGCCGACGTGCTGCGCACCCTGGGCGGTGACGGCACCGCGGCCGAGCAGTTCATCGTGAACGAGCTGAGACTGCCCCGGCTGGTCACCGCCCTGCTTGTCGGCGCGGCGCTGGCGCTGTCCGGCACGATCTTCCAGTCGCTTGTCCGCAACCCGCTGGGCAGCCCCGACATGCTCGGCTTCACCCAGGGCGCGTCGACCGGCGCGCTCGTGGTGGTCGTGCTCGGCGGCAGCAGCATGGCCCTGGCCGGCGCGGCGGTCGTCGGCGGGCTCTGCACCGGCCTGCTGATCTACACACTCGCCTGGCGACGCGGCGTGCACGGCTTCCGGCTCATCCTCGTCGGCATCGGTGTCGCCGCGATCCTCACCGGAGTCAACGGCTACCTGCTGACCCGGGCCCCTCTGATGGATGCCGCCCGCGCGGTGCTCTGGCTCACCGGCAGCCTGGACGGGCGGGGCTGGGCCAACGCCGGGCCGCTGCTGGTCGTCACCGCCGTACTGACGCCACTGGTGCTCGTCGTCTGCGGCCCCGCGCTGCGGATGATGGAGTTGGGCGACGACACGGCAAGCGCCCTCGGGGTGCCCGTGCGCCGGCTGCGTCTCGTCCTACTCGCCGCAGCGGTGCTCCTCGTCTCGTTCTCGGCGGCCGCCGCCGGCCCGGTGTCCTTCCTGGCGCTTGTCGCGCCGCACCTGGCCAAGCGGCTCACACGGTCGCCCGGCCCGAACCTGCTGCCGTCGATGGCCCTCGGCGCGGCCCTGATGGTCGGCGCCGACCTGCTGGCGCAGCGCGCGTTCACCGAGCACCAACTCCCCGTCGGCGTGGTGACCGGGATGATCGGCGGCGGCTACCTCGTGTGGCTGCTTGCCGTCGAACGCCGGGCAGGTCGGCTGTGAACACCCGCGACAGCCTCGAAGGAGCATCAATGCACGGCAGTTCCCGCCTCGGTGGCACCGGGCTGACGCTCGCCTACGATTGGCGCACCATCGCCGAGAACCTCACTGTGGCGGTGCCCGACAAATCGTTCACGGTGATCATCGGCCCGAACGCCTGCGGCAAGTCGACGCTGCTGCGTGCGCTGTCGCGGATGCTGCGCCCGAGTGCCGGCGCGGTGCTGCTCGACGGTCGGGACATCCACGACCTGCCGGCCCGCAAGGTGGCCCGTACCCTCGGCCTGCTGCCGCAGTCGTCGATCGCGCCGGACGGCATCAGCGTCGCCGAGTTGGTGGCCCGGGGTCGCTACCCCCACCAGGGGCTGCTGCGGCAGTGGTCGCGCGAGGACGAACGGATCGTCGACGAGTCGATGGCCGCCACCGGCGTCGCCGACCTCGCCGACCGGCCCGTCGACGAGTTGTCCGGCGGGCAACGGCAGCGGGTCTGGATCGCCATGGCGCTGGCCCAGCAGACCCCGCTGCTGCTGCTCGACGAGCCGACCACGTACCTCGACATCGCCCACCAGATCGAGATCCTGGACCTCTGCGCCCAACTGCACGAGGAGCAGGGGCGCACGCTCGTCGTGGTGCTGCACGACCTGAACCACGCGGCCCGCTACGCCACCCATCTGATCGCCATGCGCGACGGCCGGGTGGTGGCCGCCGGCGACCCCGCGACGGTGGTCACCGCCGACCTTGTGGGCGAGGTGTTCGGGCTGCCCTGCCAGGTGATCGACGACCCGGAGACCGGCACCCCCCTCGTCGTCCCGGCCGCCCGCCGACGGGCCACCGTGACGGTGCCGGGGCTGGCGTGACCGAGGACGATGCTCGGCGTCCCGCCAGGCGGTTCCGCGACAGCTGGGGAGTGCCGCACCTGCGCGCCGACGACCCGCTCGCCCTCGCGGCGGCGCAAGGCCGGGCCACCGCATACGACCGGGCGTGGCAGATCGAGGTGGAACGGCACCGGGCACAGGGCACCACCGCCGCGTTCCTCGGCGCCGACGCACTCGCCTGGGACCGCTTCGCCCGGCAGGTCCGGCTCGCCGACACCGCCCGCCGCTGCCACGCCGCGCTGGACCCGGCGACCGCCGAGTGGGTCGGCGCGTACGTCGACGGGGTCAACGACGGCCTCGCCGCCGGGGCGGGCAGGACACCGGAGTTCGCGGCGGTCGGGCTGGCCCCCGGCCGGTGGGAGCCGTGGACGCCGCTCGCGGTGTGGCTGGGCCACCACATCCTGTTCGCCGGGTTCCCCGGCAAGCTCTGGCGCGAGCACGTCGCGCACCAGCTCGGCCCGGCATCCGTCGACCTGTTCGCCATCGACGGGCCGGCAGTCGCCGGCAGCAACGGGTGGCTGCTGGCCCCCGAGCGCACCGGCACGGGCGCGGCCCTGCTCGCCGGTGACC
The DNA here is from genome assembly GCF_049841715.1 of Micromonospora sp. DT41. NCBI lineage: Bacteria > Bacillati > Actinomycetota > Actinomycetes > Micromonosporales > Micromonosporaceae > Micromonospora > Micromonospora sp. DT41. The sequence goes on from NZ_JBNCKU010000010.1 coordinate 251,138, forward strand.
CGCACCGCTTCATCGAAGATCCGGGCGTCTACCAGCAGATCCGGCTTGCCTGCCCGGAGTACGACGTGGTGGGGCTGGCTGTGCCCGGCGTACCGGGGATCGCCCACTTCGGTCACACCGGGGCGGTGGCGTGGGCGATCACCAACGCGATGGCCGACTACCAGGACCTGTACGCCGAACGGCTGCGCCGGGACGGCACACGGGTGCGGGCGCTCGGCCCGGACGGCTGGCAGGACGTCCACCACCATGTCGAGACGATCGAGGTGGCCGGTGCGGAGCCGGTGCGGGTGGACGTGGTGGAGACCGACCGGGGCCCGTTGATCGTCGGCGGGCCGGACGACGAGACGGGCATCAGCCTGCGCTATCCGCCGCGGGTCCGCTCCGAGCTGGGCTTCGCGGTCCTTCCCGCGCTGCTGCGCGCCCGTACCGTTGCCGATGTGGACGCTGCGGTGGAGCGCTGGGTGGAGCCGGTGAACGTGGTGCAGGCGGCCGACACCATGGGCGGACTGCTGCACCGGGTCGCCGGCGCCGTGCCGGTGCGGCATCCCGACAACTGCCGGCGGGTGGTCCCGGCCTGGGAGGCCGCCCACGCCTGGCGGGCTTGGCACACCCCGATGCCCCGGGCGGAGGTGACCGGCCGGGCGGTGATGGCAAACGACCGTGGGCTGGCCGCACCCCTCGGAGTCGAGTTCGCCCCACCGCACCGCGCGCGCCGGATCGGCGAGCTGCTCGACGCCGGGCAGCGCTGGACTGCCGACCAGATGGCAGCCGTGCACACCGACACGTATCTGGGGTCGGCCGGCGCGCTGCTGGCGGTGCTGCGGGACCTGACCGGGCTCGCCCCGGCCACCGCCGCGCTGCGGGACCGGCTGCTGCGTTGGGACCGGCGGATGAACGCCGACAGCACCGACGCGGCGGACTTCGCCACACTGCGGGCCGCCGTCGTCCGCCGGTTCGCCGCCCATCCGGCGCTGGCCGCGCTCGCCGACCCGCCCGCGTACCCCGAGGTGTTCGCGCCCTGGCTGGCGCTGACGCCGCGGGTGGGTTACGCGCTGGAGCACCTGCTCGGTGGCACCGCGCTGCCCGGCGTGGACGTTGCGGCGCTGGTCCGCGCGGCGGCCGAGGAGATCGCGGGCGAACGGCCGGCGCCCTGGGGGGACCTGCACAGGCTGACACCGTGGCGGGCGCTGCCCGACCAGGCTGCCGGACCGGGCGCCGGGCTCGACGGCGATCACGACTGCGTGCTGGCGACCTCAAGCGTGCCCGGGGTGACGCACCGGTGCTTCCGGGGGCCCGCGGCGCGTTTCGTGTGGGACCTGGCGCGGCGTGCGGACAGCCGCTGGGTGGTCCCGCTGGGCGCCAGCGGGGTGCCCGGCGACAGGCACCACGACGACCAGAGCCCAGCGTGGCTGGCCGGCGAACTGCTGCCGGTGACCACCGACTGGGCCGAACTCACCGAGGAGCCAGATGAGCAGTGACACCTTCGCCGTCGACGGGCACCACTACCGGCGGGACGTCCCCGGGTTCGGTGTGGTCACCATCCGGCCGGTGCGACCCGACGAGGACGCCGACCTGCTGCACGGCTGGGTCACCCAGGAACGCGCCCGGTTCTGGGGGATGCTCGACGCGAGCCGCGAGCGGGTGCACGAGATCTACGCGTACCTCGACTCGCTGGACACCCACCACGCGTACCTGGTGCACCGCGACGGCGTGCCGGCCGCGCTGGCGCAGACCTACCAGCCCGAGGCCGACCCGGTCGGCGAGTGCTACGAGGTACGCCCCGGCGACGTCGGCGTGCACCTGCTGATCGGGCCACCGTCAACTGTCGAGCCCGGCTTCACCGGTGCGCTGTTCGGGGCGATCCTGGACTTCGTCCTCGCCGACCCGACACGGCAGCGGATCGTGATGGAGCCGGACGCCCGCAACGACCGCATGATCGAGCGCCTGCTGCGCACCGGCTTCCGCCCCGGCCCGCTAATCAACCTGCCGGACAAGCGCGCCCGCCTGTTCTTCCTCGACCGCCCCACCGCCAAGCCCCGCTGACCGCCCCGTCGATCTTGCACTTGTGGTCGCCGATGAGTCCCGATTAGCGGCTTTCGTCGGGGCAGTAAGCGCAAGATCGACGCGGCGGGTTCAGGACGGGTGCCCCGCTAGCTTGGCCAGGTGGTCTAGCTGGGTTTCGTCTGTGAGGGCTGAGCCTACGGCTGCCACGCGTACTCCGGCATTCAGGAACTGGGCGGCGTTGCCGGCGTCGAGGCCGCCGGTGGCGACGAAGCGCAACTGCGGCAGCGGGCCGGCCATGGCCTTGAACCAGGCCGGGCCGAGCGAGATGGCCGGGAACGCCTTGAGCCAGGTGAGGCCGTGCCGCAGCGCCTGCTGTGCCTCGGTCGGGGTGGCCACGCCAGGCAGGTGCGGCAGGCCGCGGGCGGCTGCAGCGTCGGCGATTGCGAGGTCCAGGCCGGGCGCGACGGTGAACGCGGCGCCCGCGTCCGCCGCGGCGACGACCTGCGACTCGTCGAGCACGGTGCCGGCGCCGACGATCCGACCACGCTCCCGGCCCGCCTCGACGGCGGCGCGCAGCGCCGGCACCGCGTCGGGCGTGGCCACCGGGACCTCCACCACGTCGATGCCGAGATCCCAGGCGCGCTCGGCGAGGCGGACGGTCTCGGCGACCGGAAGGCCGCGCAGGATGGCCATCACCCGGGCGGTGCCGAAGATGTGGTCGAAATCCGTCGTGGTCATTGTGCACTCCATCCGAGGTCGCGGGAGATCTGCCGGGTGGTGGCCAACAGGCGGGGCAGCAGGCGGCGCAGGTCGGCGAGGGTGGCCACCACCGTCGGCGCGGTCACCGACACCGCCGCGGTGACCGACCCGTCGGCCTGCCGCACGGGCGCCGCCACGCAGGTGATGAGCGTTTCGAACTCGCCGTCGTCGGCGGCCCAGCCCTGCTCCGCGACGGTCGCCAGCTCCGCCCGCAGGGCGGCCGGATCACAGATGGTGGCCTGGGTGTACGCGCGCAGCTCGGCGCCGTCGACCAGCCGGGTCAGCCGGGACTCCGGGCTGTACGCGAGCACCACCTTGCCCACCCCGCTGGCGTGCAAGGGCGCGGTGCGACCGATCCGGGAGTACATCCGCACCTGACCACGGGCCTCGATCTTGTCCACGTAGACCAGGTCGTCGTCGACGAGCTGGGCCAGGTGGATGGTGTGCCCGCATTCGCGGCCGAGCGCCGCCAGGTGCGGGCGGGCCACCGCGCGCACGTCCAGGGAGTCCAGCGCCTGTTGGGCGAGGTCGATCAGACGCAGGCCCACTGCCCAGCCGCCGTCGCTGCGGCGGGCGAACCCGCCAGCCTCAAGGGTCTGCAACAGGCGTAGCGCTGTGGACTTGTGCACGCCCAGATCGGCGGCCACAGCGCCGAGCTGCGCCGGCTCACGCGCCAGCAGTTCGAGCACCCGCATCGCCCGGTCGACGCCCTCGGACACGCCTCAGCCCTCGGCCCGTACGCCGGTCAGGTCCGGCGGCGACCAGGGGCCGTCGAGCAACCCGTCGAACCACGACCACTGCGGCACCGGCGCGTTGTCGCCGCTGCTGCCCAGCGCCTGCGCGGCGACCAGATGCCCGAGGCGCAGCCGGCGCACCGGGTCGAGGCCGCGCAGCACCCCGGCGAGGTAGCCGGCGGCGAACGCGTCACCGGCGCCGACCGGTTCCACCACCGCCACCCGGGGCGCCGGAACGAACACCGGTTCGGCGTCGTGGCGCAGGGCGGTGGCGCCCACCGCGCCGTCCTTGACGACGACAGTCCGCGGACCGGGCAGCAACCGGCGTACGGACAGCGGGTCGTCGGTGCCCCACAGGGCCTCTGCCTCGTCCTGGCCGACGAAGACGAGGTCGCTGCGGTCGGCCAGGTCCCGCAGCACCGGCGCGGCCTGCTCAGCCGGCCAGAGCCGGGCCCGGTGGTTGACGTCGAAGCTGACGAGCGCGCCCGACACCGGCCGGTCGGTGACCGCGTGCGCGACAAGAGCCCGGCACGAGTCGGAGAGCGCCGGGGTGATGCCGGACAGGTGCAGCACCCGCGCGCCGGTCAGCCGAGGGTCGGCCAGCGCATCGGCGTCCATGCGGGAGGCCGCCGAGCCGGCCCGGTAGTAGTGCACGGCGGTGGCCGTCGGCCCAGGGTCCTTGACGTACAGGCCGGTGGGGGCGGTTGGGTCCACTGTCACCAGGTCGACGTGGACGCCTGCGGCCGCGACGTGCCGCACGACGGCCCGGCCGAACGGGTCGTCACCGACCCGGCTCACCCACGCCGCGTCGTGCCCCAGCCGGGCCAGGTAGCCGGCCACGTTGGACTCGGCGCCGCCGGCGGAGAGGGCGACCTGCTCGGCGTGCTCAAGCGGCTCGCCCGGCGCGGGGCAGAGCACGACCATCGTCTCCCCCACCGTTACCACCTCGACCGGCGGTGGCGGGACGGCCGCGTCGTCGGGTCGGGGCTCGGTCGACATGGGGGCACACGTCCTCGCGGAAGGGGTCCGGGGTGCCGCCGAGCCTAGGCCCGTTGCGCTGTCTGAGCAACCGTTGCGCTGAGCGCAACGATGGTCAGGGCAGTGTCAGCCCGTACGCCGCAAGCACCTCCGAGATCGGCTGGTAGTAGGAGACGCCGCCGGAGGTGCAGTTGCCGCTGCCGCCGGAGAGGATGCCCAGGATGACGCCGGTGGACGCGACGTAGAGCGGCCCGCCGCTGTCACCCGGCTCGGCGCAGATGTTCGTCCGGATCAGGCCGGAGACGGAACCACCGGCGTAGTTGACGGTCTGGTTGAGCCCGGTGACGGTGCCGCACCGCACCCCCGTGGTCACCCCGCTGCGGCAGACCGCCTGACCCACGTACGCGTTGCCGTAGCTGTTGACGGCCAGCAGCCCGGGATAGGTGTAGATCGCGCTCGGGTGAGCGATCCGGCTGGTGTAGCGGATCAGCCCGTAGTCGTTGCCGGGGTAGCTGGTGGCGGTGCGACTGCCGAGCACGGTGGCCTGCGCGCTGTCGGCGTACCAGGTGCTGGCGGCAGCGGTGCAGTGCCCGGCCGTGATCACGTAGTACGTGCTGCCGCTGCGCACGTTGGCGCCCAGCGAGCATCTGCCGCCACCGCCGTAGATGCCCTGCCCGGCGGCGATCAGGGTGCGCAGCGTGCCGGGCTCCCGGCGCAGCAGGGCGCCGGTCCGGTCGGCGACCGCCCGCAGCTTCGCCACCTCGGCGGCGGTCACTGTGTCGTCGACAGTGAGGGTCATCCGGCCGGTGGCCGGGTCGAACCCCCAGGCGGTGCCCGCCGTGCGGACCCGGGCGAGCTGCGCCTCGACGGCGCTGTCGGAACTGGCGACGCGGTCAGAACTGGCACGGTCGGGCACCGCGGCGCGCTCGGGCACCGCGGCGCGCTCGGACACCGCGGCGCGCTCGGACACTGCGGCCTGCGCGGCGCCGGGCGTGACGAGAAGGAGAGCGGTCAGGACGAGGGCGGCGAGCGGGGAGCGGCGCATCCGAACCTCCGAAGAGATCGAGACATATAGATACCTAGAGCATCGCGCGGTGACTGTCGCCGTGGCAACACCAGGCAGACCGGAATCGTCGATCCTCGGACGGGCCGCACCGGCGCCGCCGATAATTTCCCAGGACACGGCGGGAGGCCGGGCATGACCACCGGAGACACCCCGGCGCTGGTACGCGATCAGGACGGGTCGACCCGGGCCACTCTGCTGGAACTGCTCTTCGACGTGGTATTCGTGGCGGCGCTCGCGATGGTGTCGGGGCTGATCACCAAGCACGACGCCTGGCCCGGCGTCGCGTCGGTGTTGCTGATGCTGACAGCGATCTGGTGGACCTGGGCGGTCACCTCCACCACCACCGAGTTCTACGACCCGCAGCAAGCGTTCGCAACGATGCTGCTGCTCTGGCAGATCTACGTCTTCCGGGCCGGGCAACTCCTGGAGGCCGGGCTCAAGGGGCGCCGGGCCACCCGCGTCGCCCCGTACACCCATCTGGTGTTGCTGGTCGGCGTGGTCGGCACGGCGTCCGCCTTCCACCTGGTCGTCGAACACCCGGATGGAACGACGTCAGCGCGGTTGCTGATTTTGATCATCGGCGGGCCGATGCTGTTCGTCCTCGGCCGCGCCCTGTTCGCGCTTGTCGTGGCCGACCACCCGCCGTGGTGGCGGGCGGCGTGGCAACTGCTCCCCCTGCTGGCGCTGCCGTGGGCCGGCGGCTGGCCACCGGTGCTGGTCAGCGCGGTCGTGGCGCTCGCGCTGGCCGGCCACGTCCTGCTTCCCCCTGGGGGACGGGAAACCACGCCGGGGCTGCGGCCGCAAGGGGCCGGCTGACCGCGCAGGTCAGACGAGGTGTCGACCGGCCCACTCGGCGAGGTCCCGGGCACACGCGTCCACCGACTCCTGCCAGGTACGGGCCGCGCCCTCCCCCGCCTCGTCGCTCACCTGCTTGACGAGCCGGCACGGCACACCGGCCTGCGCCGCGGCCCACGCGACCGCGTACCCCTCCATGTCGACCAGGTCGGCGCGCTGCGCCAACCTGTCCCGGGCGGTGTCGTCGGCAACGAACGTGTCGCCGGTGGCCAGTACCGCGCCCTCGGCCGCCAACGCCAGCGGCGCCCCGTAGGTCTCGCCGGTGAGCGCACGCAGCAGGGCCGTGTCCAGGTCGTGCTGGAGCACTGTGGCGACCTCGTGGATTCCGGCCAGACCGGGGCGCAGCGCCCCGGCCGTGCCCAGGTTGAGCAGCAGGTTGGGGCGCGGCCCGACGGCAAGCACCGTTGCGACAGCGCTGGCGGCGTTCACCTTGCCGATCCCGGTGAGCAGCACCGGCAGGTCGGGCGGCAGGTAGCGGGCCTCCTCCCCAACGGCGAGCACCACAAGCGGACGATCGGCCCGGACCGTACCCCGAAGATTCACCGGAGCATCGTACGGGCCGCCGCCGCGGGGACAGCCGACCGCCTCGGGGCGCGAACCGGCCGGCGTACAGGCAACGTCCAGCTTCGTCGCATCCCGTGTCCAGCCGGCTGGGGCAGGCTGGTCCGGCGGACCACCGGACCCGCTCTTGGCGACGCCACGACCTTGGCGGTCCGGTCCGCCGACGAAAGAGGTGACGAGGTGTACGACGGGCAGGAGTTCCTCCGCGACAAGCGCTGGTGCCTGAGCAGGCGGGCGCTGCTGACCGGCGCCGGAGCGATCGGCGTGGCCGGAGTGCTGAGCGCCTGCGGCACCGGCGACGACTCCTCGCCCCAGCCGGCTGCCGAACCCGGCGCGGTGCTCGCCGCCACCGGCGACGTGCCGGTCGGCGGCGGCACGCTCGTCGGCGGGGTGCTCGTCGTGCAGCCCGAGGCCGGCACCTTCACGGCGTACGACGCGACATGCCCGCACCAGGGCGCACGCGTCGGCGCTCCCCGCGACGGAGTGATCACCTGCTCCGCGCACAACTCGACGTTCGCCGTCGGCGACGGCGCCCGCCTCGGCGGCCCGGCCACCAGGGGCCTCACCGAAATCCCCATCCGGGTCGACGGCACGAACATCGTCCGCGCCTGACCGTTGTGAGCTGCGCGGTCAGCCGTCGGTGAAGCGGTACAGCACGAAGTCCTTGTCGGCGCCGCAGGCGATCAGCCGGGTGTTCCAGGAGCAGGAGGCGCTGCGGACGTCCCGCAACTCCCCCAACTCGTCGTGCTTGCCTGACCCGGCCCACACGCCGGCAACGCTGCGGTTGTCCGCCACGCTGCTCGGCGCCTCGGCGAAGACCAGCAGGTTGCCCGCGTCCAGTCGAGCTGCCACGCCGGGGCGGTCGCGCAGCGCCAGCGGCTTGCCGGCGGCGTCGTAGAGGGTGACAGTCGGCTTCGGATACTCCCGCTGGGTGAGCACGTGCTCACCCAGCGGCACCAGACCCGTGGTGCCGGGCGCCGACCAGCGGACCGCTGTCTCGCCCTCGGTGGCCGCCACCACCTCGGTGCGCTCAGAGTCGCTGCTCTGCACCTGCACCAGGCACGCCCGCCGTTCGCCGCAGGCCACCAGCCCCTTCGGCCGGTGCTGGTCGTTTCCGGCCCGGTAGAGGACCACCGGGGCGGCGTCGGAGCCCAGGTCGTACGCCAGCAGTTGGAACCCACCCTCGTTGCCGGCCACGTAGAGCCGGTCCTCGTGCGCCACCACCAGGTCGTCGAGGTCGGCGACGTTGCCCCACTCGCGCAGCACGGCGCCGGTGGTCATATCCAGCAGCCGCGCCGAGCGGTCCGCGCCGATCTGCACGAGCCGCCGCCCCTTGCCCGCCCACGGGTCGCGGGGCGAACCGTCGAGGAACGCCGGCCCGCTCGCGGCCTTGTCGCTACCCACCGGCCGGACGGCGGTACGGAACCCGCCGCTCTGGTCGCGGGGGTTCGGCGTGTTCCATTTCTCGCTGCCGTCGCCCATGCGCAGACCGACCAGCTGACCGGCGGTGCGGTCCACAAGCACGGCGATGTCGCCGGAGAGGTGGACGTCGTCGTCGCCTCGAATCGACCGCTGCCAGCGCTGCGTGCCCGACTTGCCGTCGAGGACTGCCACGGCACCAGGAGCGCTACCCGAGCCCTCGGCGAGAACCGCTACCGCCCCCGGGACGGCGACCAGCCCCGTCCACCTGTCGGCGGTGAGGTTCGTCGGTTTGCGCCACAGCTGGTCGCCGGTGCCGGCGTCGACCGCGATCACCTCCAGCCGGTTGTCCGGCAGCGGGTAGCCGAGGTAGGCGCGGTCGTCGAGCACAGTCGTCCACATGGCACGCGGCCGCTCGGTGCCAGCCTGGTGCCTCGCCAGCTCACGCAGTGACCCGAATTCCAGGTCCGGGTAGCGGTCCCGGGTCAGGTAGAGGGTTGCCGCGGTGACCACACCGGCCAGGGCGAGCACAGCGCCGAGCGCCACCCAATGGACCCGACGCCAGGACGACCGCACGGCCGGGGTGGGCGGCGGCGTTCCGGCAGGCCCACCGACAAGGGTCCGGGGCATGCCCGCCGGCCCCGGCACTGTCGGCCCCGCCGCCGGTGGCCACCCCGGCGGCCCGGGCTGCGACGGCACGGTCGGCGCGGTGGGTGCGGGCGACGACGGCATGGTCGGCGCGGGCGACGACGACGGCGGCGGGCCCATCGGCGGCGGCACGGGAGATACCGGCGGGGCGACGGGTGCTCCCGCGTACGCAGGCGTCGGCAACTGTCGACGCAGCGGCAGGTCCGTCAGCGCGCCCTCGGCCACCGGCAGCTCCGGCTGGTCCAGCACCGTCGGCGCCACCCCCAACTCGGCGTGCAGCATGCGGGCCACCAGCGGAATCCGCGACGAGCCGCCGACGAGGAACAGCCCGGCGAGCTGGTCGGGGCTGAGCCCGGCGGCGGCGATGACCTCCCGGGCCCGGTCCACCGCGCGTTGCAGCAGCGGCGTGGCCACCCGCTCGACGTCCGCGCGGGTCAGCTGCACCGCCTCGGGTACCCCGGGCACCGCGACCGGCGCCACTGTGGACCGGGACAGTGTCTCCTTCGCGCCCCGGACCTCGTCCCACAGTCGGACCTGGTCGCGGCGTTGCGCCGGGTCCGACGGCCCGACCAGCCGGGCCCACTGCGCGGCGTGCCGCTCGCCGAGCAGCTCACCGACCCTCCGCAGCAGCGCCGCGTCGAGGTCGAGGCCACCCAGGTCGGGCAGGCCGCCGTCGGCCACCACGCTGAAGCCCGAGTCGCCCCACGGGTCGGCACCCTCGTTGCGCAGCACCGCGACGTCGAGTGTCCCGCCACCGAAGTCGAACACCGCGATGGCACCGCCGACCGGCACCGGCCGGTGCAGCACCTGCGTGTAGTAGCGGGCGGCGGCGACCGGCTCACGCAGCAGTCGGGTGCCCGGCGGCGTCGGCCCGGCGAGGGTGTGCTCGGCGGCCTGCGGCCAGCCGGCCTGCAACAGCGCGTCGGCGAGGACCTGCCGCCGCGTCGCGTCCCAGGCCGCCGGGAAGGTGAGCACCGCCGGGGGCAGGAAGCCCACCGTGTTGACAGCGGCCCGCCCGACGGCAGCCAGCACCGCGGCGAGCAGCTCGGCCGGGCGGTACGAGCGGTCGCCGAGCACCACTGCCGGCTCGTCCACCCGGCGCTTCGGGTTCGGCTCGAACCGGGCCGGGTCGGCCTGCGCCAGCCGTCGAGCGTCCCAGCCAGCGTGCAGAGTGCCGTCCGGGTCGGCGTACACGCCGGACGGGCTGACCGGCTGACCGTCCATCAGCAGTGGCCGGGTCCGCCCGTCCGGCCAGCGCAGCACCGCGACCGTGTTGGAGGTGCCGAGGTCGACGCCGAGGGCGAACCCGTCGTGCTGGCCTGCCATCTGCCCGATACCTCCGCCGCGACGAGGAAACCCAGCCCCGCATGGTACGCAGCCGACGCCGGTGTCCTGATCACACGGTGCGCAGCGCATGTGTCGACCGCCCACGGCCCCGGTCCCGCGATCGAGGGTGATGACTCTGGGACATCAATATGTCTCAGAGTCATCAGGCTTCCAGCGAGGCTGCCGGCCGGGCACCGTGAGGGCTGGGCAGCCCCGGACGGTCAGCCGTCGGTGTCGGTGCAGCGGTCGGAGAGGGCGTAGCGCAGCAGCACCACGTCGCCGATCTGGCGGGTCTCGGCCAGCCGGGCGCGACGACCCGGGTGCCAGGGGAAACGTCCCTCGCCGACGAACCGGGGCGCCCGACCGTCGCCGACGAAGAACGGGGCGACCACCAGGTGCAGCTCGTCGGCGAGACCGGCGGTGAGGAACTGGGCGTGCACGGTGCCGCCGCCCTCCACCATCAGCCGGCGTACGCCTCGGTCGGCCAGGTCGGCAAGGATCCAGGCCGGGTCGACAGGCTCGTTGGCGTCCACCACTGTCGCCAACCGGCCGAGGCGTTCCCGCGCCTTCTCCACCGAGCCGGTGGCGCAGTAGACGAGCCGGGCCGAGTCACCGGCGGTGAAGAACCGGGCGGTCGGGTCGAGGTCGCCCCGGGCGGTAAGCGTCACCTTCGTCGGCGAGGCGGGCCGACCACGCGCCACCCGCTCGGCGCGGCGCGCCGCGGAGCGCACCAGCAGCCGGGGATCGTCACGGCGGACCGTGGCGGCGCCGACCAGGATCGCGTCACAGGAGGCCCGGACGGCGTCGACACGGTCCAGGTCGTCGTCGTTCGACAGCAGCAGCCGCTGTTCGGAGGCGTCGTCGATGTAGCCGTCGATGGAGGTGGCGCAGCTCAGCAGCACGTACGGCCGCGGTGGCGCCGGCCGGCAGCTCACCGGGAGACGGGCCGGTCAGGGGTCAGGACCGCCTCGGACCCGTCCGCTTCCGCCGCCTCGACCTCGGCCGCCTTCGCCGCCTTCGCCGCCAGGTATTCGGCGTTGGCCGGGGACAGGAAAACGCTCGTGGGGACACGCTCGGTGACCGCCACGCCCAGCCGGGTCAACTGCTCGGCCTTGTCGGGGTTGTTGCTGAGCAGCCGGACACGCGGCACGCCGAGGGTGGCGAGCATCTGCGCGGCCGCGCTGTAATCGCGTTCGTCCTCGCCACGGCCGAGCGCGACGTTTGCCTGGTAGGTGTCCAACCCGGCGTCCTGAAGGGCGTACGCGTCGAGCTTGGCGTACAGGCCGATACCCCGTCCCTCCTGGCGCATGTACAGCAGGAACCCGCCGGTCTCGGCGATCCGCTGCACCGCCTCGCGCAACTGCGGCCCGCAGTCGCAGCGCTGGCTGCCGAACACGTCGCCGGTCAGGCACTCGCTGTGCGGGCGGACCAGCGGCGGCTCACCACCGGCGGCGAGCCGGTCCAGGGCACCGGCCCAGTCACCGACGCCGAGGGCGAGATGTTCCCGGCCGTCGACCAGGCCCTTGAACGAGAACACGCGGACCGTCGTGGCGTAGCCGTCGGGGAACGCCAGAGGCACCGTGACCTGGGTACGGATCGTGGCGACCGGCAGTGCTTCGGGCATGGGACTCCTTTGTCCGGCGTCACCGTCACGCGGCGACGCGTACCGTCTCACCACCTGTTCAACAGCCGTCACTGGTGACGGCTTCCCGTGCGGTGGTGGGCTTGCGGGCACGGCGGGCAAGCAGAACGGCGGCGCCGGGCAGGCTGGCCACCAGGACGAGGGCACCGTAGACGGTGGCGGTCGCGACGCCCTCGGCGGCGCTGAGACCGGCTGCGCCGAACACCCACGCAGCCACCCCCTCGCGCGGGCCGAAGCCGGCGACGTTCAGCGGCAGACCCATGGCGAGCAGGGCCAGCAGGGTAAGCGGCAGCAACCGTGACAGTGGGGCATCCGAGCCGGCGGTACGTGCCGCCACCAGGAACGTCGCCAGGTGGCCGGCGACCATGACGGCGGAGGCGACAAGCACACCGAGCCAGGTCCGCCGGGACAGGAGCCCGGACCGCACGTCAGCGACGGCAGTGCGCAGGCCCCGGGCCCACCGCGAGCCGCCGGTCCGGGGCAGGACCCGGGCCAGCAGCACAGCGGCCAACCCGACGGTCAGCAGCACCGCGGCGGAGACCGGCAGGTACGGCCGTACAGGCGAGGGAAACGCCGCCAGCACCACGAGCGCGACGCCCACAAGCACCACCTGGCCGGCGGCACGTTCCCAGACCACAGCGCGGATGCCCCGGCTCACGTCGCCGGCGTCGCGCCCGTGGCGCACCGCCCGGTGGACGTCGCCGAGCACACCGCCGGGCAGCGTCGCGTTGAGGAACACCGCCCGGTAGCAGTGCGCGACAGCGGTCGCCAGTGGCAGCCGCACCCCGAGCCCACCCGCGACGAGACTCCACCGCCACGCCGCGCAGACCGTCGTGAGAACGCCGATGAGCAGTGCCGCGGTCAGTGCCGGCGCGTCGATAAGCCGTACCCCGGCCAGGAACGGACCGCCGCCCACCTGCCACAGCAGGACGGCGAGCAGACCCACCCCGCCGACCACTCGTGCCCAGGCCCACACCATCGGCGCCGGTCCTTCCTGAAGATCGTCCACTTGCCCTAGTGCACGTACCCAGGGTGTCGACGGTTCATCCGCCCGCGAGGAGATCACAGTGCTCGACAAGCACGTCGAGCCGGCCGGCGGCCGCGTCGGCCAGCCGGCGTTCGGCGTACGCCCGCGTCGGGCCGACCAGGTCGGGGCGTTGCTCGCAGGCGGCGCCCAGCCAGCCGCGGAACCACTCGGCGGTCAGGTCGGCCTGCTCCGGGCCGAGCCGCCACGGGCTGGGCCGCTCCCGCACGGCCACGCCCCGCCTGGTGAACGCGGCTGCGGTGGCCGCGGCGGCGTCCGGGCCGAGCAGCCGTCGGCCGTCGACGGTACGCCGCTGGTGCTCGTTGAACGCGTCCTGGACGACGGTGTCCAGCGGATCGGTCGGGGTGAACCGGACCCGCCCGGTCACCGAGACCGCGAACAGGGCCGGGCGGCCGACGCAGGCGTCCACCACCCGGTCGACCTCGTCGGCGGTCAGCATGTCCAGCAGCGCGGACGCGGTGATCAACGCGGCGTCGGCCAGGTCGGTGGTGGTGAGCCGGGTGAGGTCGCCGCAGCGGGTGTCCACTGTGACCGGTGCGCCGTCGGCGGCGCTCACCCCGACCATGCCCTCGGCGGCGCGGGCCAGCAGGTCCGGGTCGCGGTCGTGCAGGATCCAGTGCTGCGGGCCTGGCAGTCGGGCGGCCAGCCAGCGGCTCATCGAGCCGGTGCCGCTGCCCAGGTCGTGGATGAGCGTCGGGGTGCCGCCGGTCAGCCGGGGCCGGACGGCGTCCACCAGGTCCTCGGCGCGGGCTGCCGCGTCGGCCGGCTCGCGCAGGCGCAGCCAGTCGGCGAACGGCAGGGTCTCGGCGGTCACTCCGCCACCTCCTCGAGCACTGCGGCCAGGCGCGCGGTGGTCACCGGCCAGTCGGAAAGGGTGTCGCGCCGGGCGAGCGCGGCGTGCCGCAGCCGGTCCCGCAGCGGTCCGTCGTCCAGCCACCGCGTCAGCGCGCCGGCCAGCGCGACCGGGTCGTCCGGCGGCACCAGCATTCCGGGCCGGATGCCGTCGGGGGCGTGACCGAGCGCCTCCGGCAGGCCACCGACGTCGGTGCCGAGCACCGGCAGGCCGCGCGCCAGTGCCTCGGTGACGACCATGCCGTACGTCTCCCCGCGCGACGGCAGCACCAGCAGGTCTGCGGCGGCGTACGCGGCGTCCAGCGCCACCGAGGTCAGCGGACCGGCCAGCCGGACCCGGTCGTCGAGGTCGGCCGCCGCGAGCCGCTCCCGCAGCAGGCGTACCAGGTCAGGCTCCCGGGTCAGCGTGCCGGCACAGACAAGTGTCCAGCGTCGTCCGGCGATCGTGGTCAGGGCGTCGACAAGCACGTCGTGCCCCTTGTGGTGGGTGACGGCCGCCACGCAGAGCAGCCGGTCCCCGCTCGGCGAGCCGGTCGCCACCGGCGCGGGTGTCACCCCCGGCGGGGCGACACGGACCCGGTCGGCGGGCAGGCGGTGACGGGTCAGCAGCCGGCGCCGGGTCCACTCGCTTGTGGTGACCACCGCGCGGGCGGTGGCCAGCGCGCGGGCCTCGGCCTCGTCGTCAAGCGGCATGTGCACAAGGACGACAAGGCGCAGTCGTCGGGTGTGCGGGGCGAGCAGGTCCGGCACTGCCGAGGCGATCAGACCGTCGAGCAGCACCACTGCGTCGTCCGGCGTATCGACGAGCAGCCGGGCCAGCGCCGTACGGGCTGCCGGGTCGGGATTCGGCCACTCCCCCGGCACCGGGTGCTCGCGCACCGACCAGCCGTGCTCGTCGAGCCCCGCGCAGATCCGCCTGTCGTAGGAGTTGCCACCACTGGGCGTGGCCGGGTCGTCGATGTCGCCGGGCAGCACGACGTGCACCACCCAGCGGCGCTCATCCGGGGCTGGTGCGGAGTCGGCGGCGGGCCGGTCGTGCGACGCCGCCCGGCCCGCACCGATCACAGTGACCGCTCGTAGCTGGCCCAGGCGACGTGTGACTCGTGCAGGGTGACGGTGATGCCGGCCAGCGCACGTGCCCCTTCCCCCAGCGCGCCTGCGTGCACCCGCTCGGCCAGCCGGTCGGCGACGGTACGCGCCAGCACCTCCGTGGTGGTGTTCACCCCGGCGAACGCGGGCTCGTCGTCGAGGTTGCGGTAGGACAGCTCACCGACCACCTCCCGCAACTGCTCGGTGGCCAGGCCGATGTCGACCACGATGCCGTCGGCGTCCAGGTCGGGCCGGCGGAACGTCGCGTCCACCACGAACGTCGCGCCGTGCAGGCGCTGGGCCGGGCCGAACACCTCGCCCCGGAAACTGTGGGCGATCATCATGTGATCCCGAACGGTAACGCTGAACACTGTCACTCCCCGTCGTCGTAGGTGATGAGATGGCACAGCGCGGGCAACTCGCCAGTGCTCAGGCGGGCGAGCACGTCGGGCAGCTCCGCGAACCGGGACGCGCCGGTGATCAGCGCGTCGAAGGCAGGGTCGTCGAGCAGGTCCAGGGCCAGGGCCAGCCGGTCGGCGTAGCTGCGGCGACCCCGCCGCGCGGGTGCCACCATGCCGACCTGGCTGCTGCGTACGGTAAGCCGTCCGGAGTGGAACGCCCCGCCCAGCGACACCTGCACCGGGCGGTCCCCGTACCAGCTCAGCTCCACCACGGTGCCCTCCGGGGCGAGCAGGTCAAGCGAGCGTTGCAGCCCGGCGGCGGTGGCGCTGGCGTGCACCACCAGGTCCCGGTCACCGGCCGCGTCGTCCGGCCTGGCGAACCCGACGCCGAGCGCCCCGGCCACCCCGGCCCGCCGGGCGTCGGTGTCGACGAGTTCGACGTGCACCCCGGGGAACCGGGCCAGCAGCGCCGCGACGCAGCAGCCCACCATGCCCGCGCCGATCACCGTGACCCGGTCGCCTACCAGCGGCGCGGCGTCCCACAGCGCGTTCACAGCGGTCTCCACGGTGCCGGCGAGCACCGCGCGGGCCGGCGGCACGTCGTCCGGCACCGGCACCACTGCGCTGGCCGGCACGACGTACGCGCTCTGGTGCGGGTGCAGGCAGAAGACGGTACGCCCGAGCAGCTCCGGCGGGCCCTGCTCGACAACGCCCACGTTGAGATAGCCGTACTTCACCGGGCCGGGGAAGTCGCCCTCCTGGAACGGGGCGCGCATCGAGGCGTACTGGTCGGGGGGCACCCGGCCGGCGAAGACAAGCGTCTCGGTGCCCCGGCTGACGCCGGAGTAACGGGCCCGTACCAGCACCTCGTCGGGGCCCGGTTCGGGCAGCGACAGCGGCCGGATCTCCGCCACGCCGGGCTCGCGCACCCAGCAGGCGTACGCCTCGCGGATCACCGTCGCGCACCTCACCTTCGCTCTGGACCGAACCGAACGGCCGTGTTTTCCGTGTTCCCTGTCGGGGTCGTCGATCATAAACACGGAGGTACGGTGCCCACAGTTCGAAGCGGTCCGGTGATCGGGCTCACCGCCCAACTGGTCGTGCTCGCAGCACTCGCCGCCACAGTGGGTCTGACCGGGGCCGGTTGGCTGGCCGGGTTGGGCTACGCGGCGGTCACCTGTCTCGCCCTGAGCCGGGGTCTGCGCCGGTCCGGCGCGTCAGGTCTCGGCCCGGCCGACCGGGTGACGCTGACCCGGGCCGTCCTGGTCGGCGCCGTCACCGCGCTGGTGGTGGACTCGTTCGACCGGCCCACGCCGGTGGGGCTGCTGGTCACTGTGGCGGCGGTGGCCCTGCTGCTGGACGCGGTGGACGGTCAGGTCGCGCGGCGCACCGGCACGGTGAGCGCGCTGGGTGCCCGCTTCGACATGGAGGTCGACGCGTTCCTCATCCTGGTGCTCAGCGTGTACGTCGCCCCGGCCGCCGGTAGTTGGGTGCTGGCCATCGGTTTGATGCGGTACGTGTTCGTCGCGGCGAGCGCGGTGCTGCCCTGGCTGGGTGGGTCGCTGCCGCCGCGCCTGTGGCGCAAGGTGGTGGCCGCAGCGCAGGGGGTGCTGTTGGCGGTCGCCGCGGCGGAGGTTCTGCCACAGCCGTGGACCACGCTTGTGCTGGTGGCGGCGCTGGCGCTGCTGATCGAGTCGTTCGGCAGGGACGTGGCCTGGCTGTGGCGACGCCGCCCGACGTCCCGCAGTCAGCAGGCGGCACGTCCCCGGTTCGCCCCGGTCGCCGTGGCGCTGGCTCCCGCGCCGGCCGCACGGCTGGTCGCCGGACGGGCCGGGGCCACGCCACCGGCCCATGCGCCCGGCCACACTCCGGTGGCGCTGCCGCTGACCGACGGGCAGATGCCTGTCATCGTGCCGCCGCTGCTGCCCGTACCCGCGATGGCCACCCTCTCGGGCGCCACGGTCCCCGCACACTGGACGCGATGATGCGCCTTCCCGACCGGCTGCGCCGGCTGACCGGCCCGCAGCGTCCGCGCCCCGCGCGCACCGGCGACGCCTCCCCGCGTACACCCGAAGTGCCGGCCGGATCCGACGGCCGTCGCGGTCGGACGAGGCGGGCGCTCGGCGCGGCGCTCGCGGTTCTGCTTGTGTACGGCGTGCTTGTCGGCCCGGACCGGCTCAGTGAGCTGACTCCCGGCGCGTTCGTCCGCATCCCGCTGGAGGGGCTGCTCCTCGCCGCGCTGCTGCTGGCGTTGCCGGCGCGGCCCCGGCGGGCGGTGGTGGCCGTCGTCGGGCCGGTGCTCGGCCTGCTGGCCGTCGTGAAGCTGGCCGACCTGGGCTTCCGCACGGCCCTCGACAGGCCTTTCGACCTGGTGCTGGACTGGCTGCTGCTCGACGACGCGTTCGGTTTCGTCAGGGACTCGGCCGGTCGGGCCGGCGCCCTCGGCGCGGCGGTCGGCGTCGTGCTGGTGATCGTCGTGCTGCTGCTTGTGGTGACTGTGGCGCTGCGGCGGTTCGCGGCGCTGCTGGTGGGTCACGAGCGGGCGGCGACGCGGGTGGTGGCGGCGCTTACCGTCGCCTGGGTGGCCTGCGCCGTGGTCGGGGTGCGGATCGTGCCCGGCGTGCCGGTGGCCGACGCCGGTGCCACGGCGCTCGTCGGCGCGCACGCCGCCCGGGTGGACGACAGGTTGCGCGACAGTGGGCGGTTCACCGCGAAGATCGGCAGCGACCCGTTCCGGGAGGTACCGGGTGAGCAGTTGCTGACCGGGCTGCGCGGCAAGGACGTCATCCTCGCGTTCGTGGAGAGCTACGGGCGTGACGCGGTGGAGAACCCGGCGCTGGCTCCGCAGGTCAACGCGGTGCTTGACGCCGGTACCGAGGCGCTGCGCTCAGCCGGGTACGGCAGCCGCAGCGGCTTTCTCACCTCCCCGACGTTCGGCGGCGGCAGCTGGTTGGCGCACGACACCCTGCTGTCCGGGCTGTGGACGGACAACGAGCAGCGGCACCGCGCCCTGCTGTCCAGCGATCGGCTGACCCTCAACGGCGCGTTCCGTCGGGCCGGCTGGCAGACCGTCGGGGTGCTGCCGGCAGCCACCCAGCCGTGGCCGGAGCAGGGCTTCTTCTCCTACGACCGCTATTACGACGCCGAGGCGCTCGGCTACCGCGGTCCGAATTTCAGTTACGCCCCGATGCCCGACCAGTACACGCTGTCGTTCTTCCAGCGGCAGGTCCGCGCGGGGGCGGACCGTCCGATCATGGCGCAGATCCCGCTGATCTCCAGCCACTCACCGTGGACGGCGGTGCCTCAGATGATCGGCTGGGACCAGGTGGGGGACGGCTCGATCTACCACAATGACGCCGCCGCGGCCGACGACGGCGAGACCGACGACCGGGACACCGGGCGGGCTCGTGCCGGCTACCGGCAGGCCATCGCCTACTCGCTTCAGACGCTGATCTCCTACGTGCAGACGTACGGGGACGACGACCTGGTGCTCGTGTTTCTCGGCGACCACCAGCCCTCCCCTGTGGTGACCGGCGAAGGTGCGAGCCGGGACGTGCCGATCACCATCGTCGCCCGGGACCGGGCCGTGCTGGACCAGGTGGCGGGCTGGGGCTGGCAGGACGGGTTACGGCCCGGCCCGCAGGCTCCGGTGTGGCCGATGGACACCTTCCGCGACCGTTTCCTGACCACGTTCGGGACGTCGCCGCCGCCGCTCGCCGCGCCGCGCTGACCTGGACCGGACGCCCGGCAGGACTGTCGATGTGCCGTGGGTGCCCCTCCCCGCGCGGGGCGCGGTGTCACAGAAGGCGGCGGGTCGGTGTCTGATGCGGAGGCGTCCCGATCGAGGAGACAGGAGCCGCGCGTGACCAGCACGTCGGATGGGCAGTGTCCGGACCCGGCCGTCGAGGCGTTCGTCGACCACCGCAACCTGCTCTTCACTGTGGCGTACGAGATGCTCGGCTCGGCCGCCGACGCCGAGGACGTCCTCCAGGAGACGTGGCTGCGGTGGGCGGACGTCGACCTTTCCACGGTGCGGGACCAGCGCGCCTACCTCGTCCAGATCACCACGCGTCAGTCGCTCAACCGGCTGCGGACCCTCGGTCGGCGCCGGGAGTCCTACGTCGGCTCGTGGCTTCCCGAGCCGCTGCTGACCGCGCCCGACGTCGCCGAGGACGTCGAGTTGGCCGAGAGCGTCTCGATGGCGATGCTGCTGGTGCTGGAGACGCTGGGCCCCACCGAGCGGGCCGTGTTCCTGCTGCGCAAGGTGTTCGACCTTGCCTATGACGAGATCGCCGAAGCCGTCGACAGGAGTCCGGCGGCGGTCCGTCAGATCGCGCACCGGGCGCAGGCACATGTAGCGGCGCGTCGGCCGCGCGGGGTCGTCTCCCGGGCCGAGGCCCGACAGGCGGTCGAGGCGTTCCGCCGGGCGGTCGAGACAGGTGACCTGCAGGGGCTGCTCGACATCCTCGCACCGGACGTCGTGCTGATCGGCGACGGTGGTGGGATCCGGCAGGCGATCCCGCGGCCGATCACCGGAGCCGTCAAGGTGGCCCGCCTGCTGACCGCGAGGCCGGACCTGGTCGCCGACCTGTCGGCGGAGCCGGTCGAGGCCAACGGCTATCCGGCGTTGGTTCTGCGACTCGACGGCGAGATCGACGCGGTCGTCGCGCTGCGCATCGACGACGGGCTCATCACCGAGCTGTACGCCGTGCGCAATCCGGAGAAGCTCTCGCACATGCGGCAGGAGACGGACCTGCGCCGCTGATCAATGGAGCAGCCCCTCTGGACATTTACCTCAAATCCGCGAAAGGCATACAAATCGCCCATTAGGCTCCTCTGGCGCAACGAAGACCCGCGCGTAGCGCGAGGTGATCGCGAGGGTCGGACCGGAGGGGAACCGGTCCGGCCCTCGCGTGTGCGGCCAGCGCCCCGACCCGCGCTACCGCTTCTCGGCGGGGCGGGCGCGGACGTGCAGCCGCTCCCCCTGCGGCCCGAAGAGGATCAGGGCCTCGGCGGCGCCCGGGCCGGGATTGAGAATTCGGTGCGGGATCCGGGTGTCGAACTCGGCCACCTCCCCCTCGGTAAGCGTCAGGTCGTTCTCGCCGAGCAGCAGGAGCAACCGGCCGGAGAGCACGTAGAGCCACTCGTAGCCCTCGTGCGACTGCTGGGTCCGCTCCCCGGCTGTGCCTTCCGGCGGGAAGATCACTTTGAACGCCTGAACGCCACCTGGCCGGCGGGTCAGCGGCAGGAACGTGATGCCGTGCCGGACGATCGGCTTGGGGCGTACGCGGGGATCGCCGGCGACCGGGGAGTCCACCAGCTCGTCCAACGGCACCTGGTAGGCCCTGGCCAGCGGGAGCAGCAGCTCCAGGGTGGGCTTGCGATTTCCGGACTCCAGCCGGGACAGGGTGCTCACCGAGATGTCGGTCAGTTCGGCGAGCTGGGTCAGGGTCGTCCCGCGCTGCTGGCGCAGGGCGCGTAGCCGTGGGCCGACAGCAGCCAGCGCCACACTGTCCTCGTTTGCCATAACGGCAAGGATAGTTGCCGTCAGGCCGGTAGCGGCGGATGGTGGAGCTCAGCCGACAAGTAAGGGGAAAATCCGGTGAGCGAGACATATGACGTGGTGGTGGTGGGCGGCGGCGCCGCGGGGCTCAGCGGCGCGCTGTCGCTGAGCCGGGCGCGACGGTCGGTGCTGGTGATCGACGCGGGTGAGCCGCGCAACGCGCCGGCCGACCACATCCACAACTACCTGGGACGCGAGGGCACGCCGCCGGCCGAGCTGATCGCGGCCGGACGCGCCGAGGTGGCCAACTACGGCGGGCAGTTCCGCGCCGGACGGGTGGCGGCCGTCACCCGGGACGACGACGGGTTCCTGCTCCACCTCGACGGCGACGGCGACGGCGACGGCACGGTGCGTGCCCGCCGGCTGCTGGTGGCCACCGGGCTTGTCGACGAACTGCCCGACGTGCCCGGTGTGGCGCAGCGGTGGGGCCGTGACGTGCTGCACTGCCCGTACTGCCACGGCTGGGAGGTCCAGGACCGGCGGATCGGTGTGCTGGCGACCGGGCCGATGGCCGTGCACCAGGCCGAGATGTGGCGACAGTGGAGCGACCAGGTGCTGCTCCTGCTGCACGACGCGCCGGCACCCGACGAGGAGGCTGCCGAACGACTCGCCGCCCGGGGCATCGCCGTGGTGCCGGGGCCGGTCGCCGCGCTGGAGGTGACCGGCGACGCGCTCACCGGCGTACGCCTCGCCGACGGCCGGGTCGTGGCGCTGGACGCGGTAGTGGTCGCGCCCCGCACCGTCGCCCGCGCCGAGCCACTGGTCGAGCTGGGCCTGGCCCCCGAGGAGGTCACGGTCGGCGGGCATGTGATCGGCACCCAGATCCCGGCCGACGACGTCGGGGCGACGACGGTGCCGGGCGTGTGGGTCGCCGGCAACGTGGCCGACTTCCGAGGCCAGGTGATCACGTCCGCGGCGGCGGGCCTGATGGCCGGCGCGGCGATCAACGCGGACCTGATCGCCGAGGACACCCGTGACGCCGTCGCCGCGTACCGGCAGGTTGTCGCCACCGCCTTCGAAGAGCCGGCGTGGGAGGAGCGTTACCAGTCCAAGCCGGCGGTGTGGAGCGGCCGACCCAACCCGCAACTGGTCACCGAGGCCGCCGAGCTGACCCCCGGTCGGGCGCTTGACGTGGGCAGCGGGGAGGGCGCCGACGCGGTGTGGCTGGCCGAGCAGGGCTGGCAGGTGACGGCGGTCGACATCTCGACCACCGCCCTGACCCGGGCGGCCGAGCACGCCGAGGCCGTCGGCGTCGCGGACCGGATCGAGTTCACGCACGCCGACCTGCGCGAGAAGCCGCCGGCCGAGCAGGCGTACGACCTGGTGTCGGCGCAGTTCATGCACCTGCCCCCGGAGCCCCGGCAGGAGCTGTTCACCCGGCTCGCCGCCGCGGTGGCCCCCGGTGGCGTCCTGCTGATCGTCGGGCACCACCCGTCGGACCTGTGGACGCCGGGGCACCGCATGCACATGCCGGACATGATGTACACCGCCGAGGAGGTGGCAGCCGGGCTGGACCCGGCCGAGTGGGACGTCCGCACCGCCGAGGCCCGGCGTCGCCCCGGGCCGGAGCCGGACGTCACCTTCCACGACGCGGTCCTCGTGGCCCGCCGCCGCTGACCCATCCACCGAGGACGGGCAGCTTCGGAAACCGGGATCGGGGCAGGTCTTCGCACGGGGCGCGTACGGCGGTAGCGTTGCGCCACACTCGCGGCCGGGCCGGCGGTGCGCCGCCGGCCCGGCGCCCTTGATCGTACGGAGGATGGTGCATGTCCATCGGCGCTGAGCCGCTCGCAGCACGCGACGACGCGGCCTCTCGGCCGAGCTTCGAACTCGCCCTGCGCGGCTACGACAAACGCCAGGTCGACCGGCACCTGGAGCAGCTCGATGGTCAGATCGCGATGCTCAGCGGCGAGCACGGGCGATCCGCCGTGCGGGTCCGCGAACTGACCGCCGAGGTGCAGCGGCTGCGTGCCGAACTGGCCGAAGTGCACGAGCAGCCGGTGCAGGTGGACCGCGCCTCGTTCCAGGATCTGGGCCCGATGGTCGGTGAGATCCTGACCCTCGCCGAGAAGCAGGCCGCTCTCATCACCGAATCGGCCACCGACCGGGCGAACGAGCTGCGCACCGAGGCGGAGCGGATCCTCACCGACACCCGCGAACGGGCCGCGCAGGCACGCCAGGACCTGTCCGAGGAGGTGGCCGCGCGGCGCGCCGAGCAGGAGCAGGCGTACGAGGAGCGGCGCAGCGTCGCCGAGGCGGAGCTGACCACGATCCGGGAACGCGCGGAGCAACTGCGCGCCGACGGTGAGGCCGCGTACGAACGCGCGCAGCACGAGGCGAAGCGCATCACCGAACAGAGCGCGCAGCAACTCAACCAGACGCGGGTGGCCGCCGACGCCCTGATGAAGTCGGCGCGTACGCAGATCCAGCAGGAGATCCAGTCCGCTCGGGCCAAGAACCAGCAGGAGATGGCCCAGTGGCAGGCCGGTGTGGAACGTGAGGTCGCCGAACGGCGCAGCGCCGCCGAGCAGGAGATCGCCGAGCTGAAGGCCGCCGCCCAGGAGGAACTGGCCGAGCAGCGCAGCTCGACCGAGCAGCAGATCGCCTCGCTGCTGGCCGAGGCGCAGCAGCATGTGACCGAGCTGCGTAACCGCGCCGACGAGCAGGCCGCCAGCCACCGGGAGCAGCTCGCGGCGCTCCAGCAGGAGATCGAGGAACGCCAGCGGGAGTCGACCCAGCTGCACACCGAACTGGAGACCGCCGAGCAGCAACTCGCCGAGATCCGTGTCGAGGGCGAGACCCTGGAGAACGAGCTGTCCCGCATGCAGCAGCGGCTCGTCGAGGTGCGCCGGGACCTCACCGCCGAGGCGGCCCGGTTGGACGAGGCCCGCCGGGCCGGCGACTCCGCCGAGCGGCACGCCAAGGAGGTCCGCGCCCGGGTGCAGCGGGAGGCGAAGCGGGTGGCCGACCTGGCCGCCGCCGCAGTGATGGCCGCCGCTGCCGGCGGCACGGAGACCGCTGAGTACCCGATGGTCGGCGCCCGTCCCCACGCTGACCGGCCGGTTGCCGGTCAGCCGCTTGTCGAGCGGCTGGTTCCCGACCGTCCCTCGGTTGACCGGCCGGTGGTCGACCGCAACGGTGTCGACGTCGCCGACGGGTCGCACACCGACGGGGCAGGCGACGACCGGGCGCTGGCTGACCAGACCGGCGACGACCAGGATCGGAACGACCAGGATCGGAACGAGCAGCCCGCCGACTACCAGGAGCGGCCCGACGGGTCCGGTGGCGAGCGGGCGGACACGCCGACCGTCGAGGCGGCGTCGTCAACCGACCGTGCGCTCTCTGCCGAGGAGTCCGGTGGCGACGCCGACCGCTTCCCGGCCCGGCCCGACGCCGACCCGGTGCCGGTGCCGTTCCTGCCCTTCGGGCAGCCGGTGAGCGAGAACGGCGCCGGCCGGCACTGACCTCGACGACCGGCCGGCCCGGCTCACGCGGCGAATCGCGCGGAGTCGGGCCGCCGGCCACGTCAAGGCTGACGGTGGCTGTTCTAGCCGGCGTAGAGCAGCAGCAGACCGGCGACGGTGTAGGCGACCATCAGCGCCAGCAGTGGGAGTTGACCGGCCACCGCGCGGGCCCGGGGAAACAGGTACAGGGCTCGGTCGTGGGCGAGCAGCGTGCCGAGCAGGTGCCCGAGGATGATGACGGTGATCTGGAGACTTGCCACTCCGGACGGTGTGACAAGCCCGGTGTGCGGTTGCCAGCCCGCGGTGCCAAGCCAGTTCGCGCCGGTGTCCAGGGGGTCTGAGAGCAGCGCGACGGTGCGCTGGCCTTCGAGGATCAGCAGCGAGTAGTAGTGCGCCACCACGTACCCCACAGCGATCGGCACTATCGAGTGGGCGATCTCCCCGGGCGCCCGCCGGACCGACCCCGCACCCTCGGTCGAGACCGCGCCGTCAGTCGGGACCATGCCGCCGGGCTGACCGGTTTGCCCGATGCGGGCGGCGGCGGTCACGGCGGCGAGGTACGCGACGGCGACGACGCCGATTACCACGACCAGCCCGGCGGTGCCGGTGACCGCCGGAGGCAGGCCGTTCTCCTGGGAGAAACGCAGCCAGGCCGGGGCGTTGGAAAGACTGTCGAACATTGTCGAGCCGAGCAGCACGATCACCACGGCGACCAGCCCGGGGCGGGGCCGAAGCCCGGCGATGCCGTCCAGCGGATTGCGCCACACCAGCACGCCGTCGGCGGCCCGGCCGATCGGGGCGAGCCGGCCGACCAGCGCGCTGTAGACCTCGAACGGGTCGGCCCGGTCGAACCAACCCGCGCCGAACAGGGCCGCTCCGGCGAGCATGAGCACGGCGTACCCGGCGAGCCACGCGCCGATGACCGGCAGTGTGGCCCGGTCCGGGGCGACCAGTTCCAGCCAGACGAAGCCGAGCAGGGTGCCGGCGGCGGGCCACAGGCCCAGGCCGGGCGGCAGTTCGCGGATGCCACGCTCGGGGTCCCGCCGCACGGCAAGCGCGACGAGCAGGTGGACCATACGCAACGGGTTGACAGCTCGCCAGACCGGGCCGAACAGCAGCGAGACGGGCACCAGACCGACCCAGAGCAGCACGTAGAGCGCGCCGGCGCTCGGGTTGTCGGCCGTGTCCGGCCCGGCGAGCAGGCCCACGCAGAACCAGGCGGCGGCGAGCAGCCCCAGCCCGCGCAGCACCACCCGGAACGCGGGTGCGTCGACGAGGCGGGTCAGCCAACCCGGCACCGGCCGGCCGCCGATCGCGTCCCGGTCCAGGCGGGGCTCGCGCCAGAGCACGCCCAGCGCGACGAACGTGACGACAAGCGTCAGGGCTGCGGCGACGACGAGCTGCCCCAGCGTGATGGGCAGGTCCTGACGGCCGCCGACGCCGTGCGCCAGCAGCGTGGGAGCGCCGCCCACCCTGCTCAGCGCACGACGAGCTGGAACAGCACCAGCTCGCTGTCGTGCGTCTCCACCTCGAACAGGCCGGTCTTGTCGGCGCGGAACTCCACCGAGCCCGCAACGCCGGCCGGCAGTCGGGCGCCCAGGTCGTACCCGTGCACGTGCAGTTCGTCGTCGACGTCCGAGGTGACGGTGATCCGGACCGACTCGCCCTTGCCCACCGTTACCCGGCCGGTCGGCGGGTCGACCCGCCGCTTGGCGATGGTCACGGTGATCTCCCGGTCGACAGCTGGTGTGCTGGGGCTGGCGCTGGGAGTGGGGCTGCCCGCCGCCGTCGGGGTGGTTGTCGGTGCGGCGGCGGACGTCGGTGCCGCCGAAGGTGCGGCCACTGACGGGTCGTCGTCGTCCTGCCCGCAACCCGTGACGAGCAGCGCGGTGAGCAGGCCGGTGGCGAGGAGTGCGGGAAGGCGGGAACCGGGTGCGCGAACCAACACGGGCGGACTCCGAACGACGCTGGGGACGGGGTGGAGATGATCGTCGGGAGGTGAACTCTACGTCTTGTTCGGCACCGGGGAAATGACATGATGAACGAATGCGATCGAGGCCCGCCACTTTCTGCCACGTCCTGAGCCGCGCCTCGGCGGCGCTGGTCGCGATGCTTGTGGCGACGCTGCTGTGGCCCGCCTCCGCGGCTTCCGCCCACGGCCAGTTGGCCACCTCCACCCCGTTGACCGGCACCGTGGTCCGGGAGCCGCTGGCCCAGCTCGGGTTGTACTTCACCGAGAAGCCTGCCGACAACGCCCACTTCACCGTCACCGGCCCGAACGGCACGCGGGTGGACAACGGCTGGTCGAACGGCGAGCCGAAGCGCCTGGACAAGCCGGTCCAGGAGTACGTCATGGTCGACGGCGTCTTCGAACCGCGGCTCTACCACACGGGCTTTCCGGCAATGGTGGCTGTCGCGCACTGGCCGGCGAAAGGTAAGTACACGGCGAGTTACCTCTCGGTCGCCTCGGACGGCGAGGCGGTGCGGGGCGCCGTGACGTTCGACTACCAGGGTCCGAGCACGGCGCCGCCGGCCGGCTGGACACCCCCGACCGACGAACCGGCCCCCGCCCTGCTCGCACAGCTCGAAGGTCATTCGTCGGCGTCCGCCGTGCCGGCCGCGACCGCCGCCGCTGCCACAGCGGCGGCGCAACCGGAGGCGTCCGAGCCGGACGGCGGGCTTGCGCCCTGGCTGGTGCCCGCCGCTGTCGTGGTGGCCGTCGGCGCGATCATCGTCGTGGCAGCCCGCCGCAAGCCGGCGTCACCTCGACCCGGCGCAGACCGCCCGCGCGCGGCGACGAAGCGCACGCCGTCGCGGTCCGGCAGCGCGCCCCGACAGCGCCCGGGTGGGAGCCGCAAGCCGGCCCGCGGCGGCCGCCCCCGGGGCTGAACAGCCCGCGTCCCGCACCGTCACCCAACGGACGAAGCGGGCTGCCGACCGCCGGATGACATGATGTGCCGACAACAGCTCTCGCAACGAGGAAGGTGCTGCTGTCTCATGGCGCACTTCGAGGCCGACCGGCGGGAGACCCGCACCGCGGCCGAGCAGTCCGCACCCCCGATCGTCGACAGCATGACGTACGAGATGGCGACCGACCTGCGGGCGTTGCGCTCGTTCGTCCACGCCGAGGCGCTGGCGCGAGGGCTGTCGCCGCAGCGGGTGGAGCTGCTGACGCTTGCGGTGAGCGAGTTGGCAACGAACACGTTGCAGCACACGACCGGTGGGGGCCGGGTGCGGCTCTGGGCAGAGGAGGGCCACCTGTTCTGCGACGTGGTCGACCAGGGGCCGGTACGAACGTTCGGTCGGGGCATGCCGGCCGCCGACGCGGTACGGGGCCGAGGGCTTGCCATCGTCGAGCAGGTCTGCGACGAGGTGGCCGTGCTCAGCGACCCCGACGGAACAGTGGTACGGATCCGGCTGGGCATCTGAGCCGGCCGAGGGGCGGCACGCGTACGACAAGAGGTGCGGGTTCGGCGGCGATGCGTCCGCGTACGGGCCGCGCCGGCTGCCACAATGCGGTCAGCCCGGACGGCGGCGCCGGGACGGAGACCCGGAGGACTGCAGCATGCCGGACAGCGAACGCGAGGCGGAACTGCTCGACGCCGAGCGCACACTGCAGGCCGCGCAGCGGGCCGGCGACGTCGCCGCCCTGGATCAGCTGCTCATGGACCAGCTGATCGCTGTGGGTCCCGACGGTAGCCAGTACACCAAGTCGGAGGACCTGGCCACGCACCGGGACCGCACCTCGGTCATCGAGGAGCTGGTCGAGGAGAGGTTGGATCTGCTCGTCGTCGGGTCGACCGGTGTGACGTTCTTCCTCGGCCGGGTGGCCGGGGCGCTCGACGGTGAGCCGTTCGCGGCGCGTCTGCGCTACACCCGGACGTGGGTCCACGACGACCCGCACGGTTGGCGCGTTCTCGCCGCCCACATCGGCATCGTCTGACCCGGCCGGTGGGCGTGAAGGGCTAGGACGCAGGCGCCCGTTCGACGGTGGCGACGGTCGGCCCGACGCGCAGCACGCCGTCGTTGAGAGGTGTGCAGCGGACGCCGCCGGTGGTGCGCAGCGCCTTCCACGCCCCGGGGCCGACAGTCACGTCCATCCACGCGCACGGGCGGGCGGCTCGGTTGACCCGCAGGCTGACCGGGCCGTCGCCGGAGTCGAGGACGAGCACCTTCCCGATCAGCTCGTCCACAGCGAGCCCCGTGGTGAGGATGTTGCGCCGCACCTGTGCCAGGCCGGTGCCGGCGGGCAGGGACTCCTGGGCGATGACAGTCACGCTGGCGTCGCGGTGTGCCGGCTTGCCGAAGTAGCGGTCGCCGACGATGCCGAGGCCGGCCCGGATCTGGACGACGTCGACCAGTTCGCCGGGTGGCGCCGGGGCCGGGCCGTCGGCGGGCCGGCCCAGGAAGCGGTGCACCGGTGAGGCCAGCAACTCGACGATCCGCGACATGGCCCGAATTCTACGAACCGGACCTCGTGTCCCGGGTCGGCTCGAGGTTCGCCGCCGTCTCAGACCGCCAGGGCTGCCCGGACCTCCCGTTCCGCCGTCGCGCCGCCGTCGCCGCGCGAGGTCACCCGGCCGGATTCCAGCACGTGGTAGCGGCTCGCCACCCGCAACGCGAAACCCAGGTGCTGCTCGACGAGGAGCACGCTGAACCCGGGTTGCCGGGTCAGTTCGACGATCCGTTCCTGGATCTCCGCGACGACCGACGGCTGGATGCCCTCGGTCGGCTCGTCGAGCATCAGCAGCCGCGGCCGGGTGATCAGAGCGCGGGCGATCGCCAGTTGCTGGCGTTGACCGCCGGAGAGCAGCCCGGCCCGTCGACGCAGCAGCGGACGCAGCGCCGGGAACAGGTCCAGCACCTCCGCCGTGGCCACGGCCCCGTCGCGCCGGCCGTCGGCGACCAGGCGCAGGTTCTCCGCCGCCGTCAGGTGCGGGAAGCACTGCTGGCCCTGCGGGACGTACGCCATCCCGCGCGCCACCCGCTCGTGCGGCCCGAGGCGGGTGACGTCCTCGCCGTCCAGCTCGACAGTGCCGGCGCTCGGACGCAGCAGGCCGGCGGCGACCCGCAGCAGCGTGCTCTTTCCGGCGCCGTTGTGCCCGAGCACCACGGCCACCCCGTCGGGCGGGACGGCGAGGTCGACTCCGTGCAGCACCCGACTGCGCCCGTATCCGGCGTGCACCCCGCGCAGGGTAAGCATCATGCCTCCAGACCGCTGGGGGCCGACCCGGCGTCGACCGGGTGGCCGAGGTAGACCTCCTGTACGCGCGGGTCCGCCTGGACCTGCGCCACGGTGCCCTCGCTGAGCACCCTTCCGGCGTGCAGCACTGTGACGCTGCGGGCGAACCGGCGCAGGAAGTCCATGTCATGCTCGATCACGACGACAGTGCGGTCCCGGCTCACCGTCTCCAGCAGGGCGCCGGTGGCGTCGCGTTCCTCGTGGCTCATCCCGGCGACCGGCTCGTCGAGCAGCAGCAGCCGCGCGTCCTGCACCAGCAGCATGCCGATCTCCAGCCACTGCTTCTGGCCGTGCGCGAGCGTCCCGGCGAGCTGGTCGGCCCGCCCGGTCAGTCCGATCGTGTCCAGCGCGGCGGCAACCTCGCCGGGGATGCCACGGCGGCGACGGGCAAGTGTCGCCCAGCTACGCCGGGCGCCGGCGGCGATGTCGAGATTCTGCACCACCGTCAGCTCCTCGAAGACCGTCGAGGTCTGGAAGGTCCGTCCGATGCCCAACCGGCTGATCTTGTGCACCGGGCGGCCGAGCAGCTCCTGGTCGCCGAACCGGACCGAGCCGGTGGCCCGCACCAGGCCGGTGACCGCGTCCACGAGAGTGGTCTTGCCGGCGCCGTTGGGCCCGATGAGGAACCGGATGTCACCGGCGGGCACCTCCAGCGAGACACCGTCGACCGCCGTGAACCCGTCGAAGCTGGCCCGTAGGTCACGGACGGACAACCCGTCCAGCCGCTCGCCGCTCATGCTGTGCCGGCTGGGCACGCCCTCACGGCCCTCGCTGCGCTCGGTGCGTTCGCTCATGGCACCGGCACCTCCGTCCGCTCCGCCCGCCGCCGGCCCGGCGGCGACCATCCGCGTCGGCGCGGTTCCGCGCTGTCGTCGCGGCGGCGGGCCAGCGCCCACAGCGACGCCAGGCCGCCGGGAAGGAACGCGACAACCACCACGAACAGCAGCCCCTGCAGGTACGTCCAGGTGCCGGGGAACCGCTCGGAGAGGGCGGTACGCGCCCAGGCCACAGCGACCGCGCCGAGAACCGGGCCGAGCAGGGTGGCCCGGCCACCCACGGCGACCCCGATGACGAACTCGATCGACGGAACGATGCCGATCAGCGCCGGCGAGATGATGCCGACCGCCGGCACGAACAGCGCCCCGGCCAGCCCTGCCATGCCGGCGGCCACCACGTACGCGACGAGCTTGACCGACGCCGGGTCGTAGCCGAGGAAACGGACGCGTTCCTCGCCGTCGCGGACCGCCACCAGCAGCTCGCCGTAGCGGCTGTGGATGAGCTGGCGGGCCAGCGCGAGCAGCGCCAGCAGGACACCGGCGATGATGAAGTAGACCATCCGCTGGTTTACCGGGTCGTCCAGGTCGTAGCCGAAGAAGCCCTCGATGTCGGTGAGCCCGTTGGTGCCACCCGTGGTGCCCTGCTGGCCGATCAGCAGGATCACCATTGCGGCGGCGAGGGCCTGGCTGAGGATGGCGAAGTACGCGCCCCGTACGCGGCGGCGGAACACCAGCGAGCCGAGCCCGAACGCGACAGCCATCGGCAGCAGCACCGTGGCGGGCAGCGCGAACCACGGGCTGGCGAAGGGCCGCCACCACATCGGCAGTTCGTCGAGCTGCCCGTACAGCTGCATGAAGTCGGGCATCCCGCCCGGACCCGCGTCGGCGAGCTTGAGATGCATGGCCATCGCGTAGCCACCGAGGCCGAAGAAGACGCCCTGGCCGAGGGTGAGCATCCCGCCCCGGCCCCAGGCGATCCCGATGCCTACCGCGACCATTGCCACGCAGAGGTACTTGGCGAGCAGCGACAACCGGAAGTCCGACAGCACCAGCGGCGCCACGGCGAACAGCAGCGCCGCGCCGAACGCGAAGCCCGCCGCCGCCCGCAGCCGCGACCGGCCCTCCGGCGGGTTCGGCGGTACGGCGCCGGCAGGTGCCGGTTGCACTGCGGTGTCCGGTCGGGCGGGTGTCACGGCGGTCATGCGAGGCTCCTGGTCCGCAGGGTGAACAGTCCCTGTGGTCGCCACTGGAGGAACGCGACGATCGCCACGAACACGATCACCTTGGCGACGCTGAGGGTGGTCAGGTACTCCCCCGTGGCCTGGAGCACGCCGAGGGCGAAGGCGACGATCACGGTGCCCTTGAGCTGACCGATCCCGCCGACCACGACGACCAGGAAGGCGTCGATGATCAGGTTGGTGCCCATCGTCGGGCCGATCGGGCCGAGCAGGGTGAGCGCCACACCGGCGAGCCCGGCCAGGCCGGAGCCGATGAAGAAGGTCGTCCGGTCGACCCGGGCGGTGGAGATGCCCGAGACGGCGGCGAGGTCGCGGTTCTGCACGACGGCGCGGATCCGGCGGCCGAGCGGCGTGAGCCGCAGCGCCAGGGTGAGCGCCGCGACGGCGGCCAGCGCCAGGGCGAGGATGAACAGGCGGTTGTTGGCGACGGTCAGGCCGCCGGGCAGCGCCACGTTGCCGGTGAGCAGCTCCGGCGCGCGGGTCTGCACGTTCGGGCTGCCGAAGACGTCACGGGCCAACTGTTGCAGCATCAGCGACACGCCCCAGGTGACCAGCAGAGTGTCCAGCGGCCGGGCGTAGAGCCTGCGGATCAGCAGGACCTCCAGCAGCGCACCCATCGTGCCGGCCACCACGAACGCCACCGGCAACGCGACAAGCAGCGACATTCCGGCGCCGGTGATGCTCTGTTGCAGGACGTACGTGGTGTAGGCGCCGGCCATGATGAACTCGCCGTGCGCCATGTTGATCACGTTCATCTGCCCGAACGTCAGCGCCAGACCGAGCGCGATGAGCAGCAGCACCGCGCCGATGCTGATGCCTGTGAAGAGTTGACCGAAGAGGACTGTCACGGTGCGTACTCCGAACTGCTTGTCGGGTGGCCCGGGCGGGTCGCGCGGCAACACGGCCCGCCCGGGCCGGCATCGTCAGCTCAGGCCGCTCGCCCACGGGTAGCTCTTGAGGTACGGGTCCGGCTCGATCGGCTTGCCGGAGTTCCACACCTCGGTGATCAGACCGTCGGCCCCGACTTTGCCGATCCGGGCGGTCTTCGCGATGTGCTGCGTCTCCCCGTCGACGGTGACCAGACCCTCGGGCGCGTCGAAGGTGATCCCGTCGGAGGCAGCACGGACCTTCTCCACGTCGAACGCGCCGGCCTTCTCGACCATCGCCTTCCACAGGTACACCCCGACGTACGCGGCCTCCATCGGGTCGCTTGTCGGCTTGTCCGCGCCGTACTTCGCCTTGTAGGCGGCCACGAACTTCGCGTTCGCCGCGCCGGGCGTGGTCTGGTAGTAGTTCCAGGCGGTCAACTGACCTTCGAGGTACTGCGTGCCGATGCCCTTGACCTCCTCCTCGGCGATCGACACCGACACCACCGGCATCGCGGCAGCGGTCAGTCCGGCCGACTTGTACTCCTTGAAGAAGGCCACATTGCTGTCGCCGTTGAGGGTGTTGAACACGGCGGCGGCACCGGAGGACTTGACCTTGTTGACGATCGTGCCGAACTCGGTCGAGCCCAGCGGGGCGTAATCCTCGCCCAGCACGTTCATCCCGTTCGCCGTCGCGTACGCCTTGATGATTTTGTTTGCCGTACGCGGAAAGACGTAGTCGCTGCCGACCAGGTAGACCGATTTGACGCCCTGCGCCTTGAGGTAGTCGAGGCCGGGAACGATCTGCTGGTTCGTCGTCGCACCGGTGTAGAAGATGTACGGCGACTGCTCCAGTCCCTCGTACTGCACCGGATAGAACAGCAGCGCCTTGTTCTTCTCGAACACCGGTTTGACCGCCTTGCGGCTGGCCGACGTCCAGCAGCCGAAGACGGCGGCGACGCGATCCTCGGAGATGAGTTTCTCGGCCTTTTCAGCGAAGGTGGGCCAGTCCGATCCGCCGTCCTCGCCGACCGGCTGGATCTTCTTGCCGAGGACGCCGCCGGCGGCGTTGATCTCCTCGACGGCGAGCATGATGGAGTCGCGGACGGTGACCTCGCTGATCGCCATGGTCCCGGACAGCGAGTTGAGCAGGCCCACCTTGACGGTGTCGCCGGAGATGTCAGCGCTGACGCCGGCCGCGCCGCCCTCGTCGCTGGTCTTGCTGCCGCACGCGGTCATCGCGGCCGCGGCGACCAGGGTCATGGCACCCGCCAGGATGCGGCGGCCCCGGAATAGTGACATCAATTCTCCCCTGCGGTGCACGTGAAGTGGCGAATGGACGTTCGGCGCCATCGACCGGGCGGTCGTGGCTGCGTCGATGTCGTGCCTGACGGTGCGGTGCGGTCCGTGGAGCTGAGGCGGGCGATGTCTGGTGCGGCGGGTGGACGTCGACCGGGCATCGGCTCGGATATGGGCACCGAAAGCGTCGACCGGCATCATTGCGTCAAGGTTTCCCAGTCCTTAATTGACTGTTTCCGCGCCACCGCTCGACGGATACGCGAAAACGGACCGCCACCGCGCTGAATAGCGATGTCGGCCCGTCAAAGGAATCTGCGGATCAGTGCGACCACAATGGTCGGCGGGCGATTCCGCCGGCGGTGGGCGCACATTTGTGGGGTCCGGCCCGCAAGCCAGATCCTTCACACAGGAAGCATCTTAGGGCCGTGCCGGGTGCCGCTGTCAAGCACCGGCGCCGCGCTGGTGCGATCGTCAGGCGCCGATCGTCGCCGACCGGGTGCTGCACCGGTCAGAGCTGGGCGAGCACCGTGAAGTCGAGCCCGTCTGCCTCGGCCAGGTAGATCCGCTGCCGCACGTGCCGTTGCCGCAGCCGCAGCCGCCCACGCGGCCCGTGGTACGCCACGTCGTCGGCCGCCGTCTCTATCGCCCGCACGTCGAGGGTCCGTGCCTGTCCGATGAGGGCGGCCAGCAGCATCACACCCTCGTAACAGGACTCTCCCAGGCTGCCCAGCGGCGGCGCCTCCACCCCGAACCGACGGGCGAACTCCCCGTGGAAGTCGAGGTTCTCCTGGGTCACCAGGCCGGCGAAGAAGCCCGCCGTGCTGTATAGCCGCCGAGTCGCACCGGCACCGCTGGCCAGCAGCATGTTCTCGTCCATGAGGGTGCTCAGGCGCAGGCAGCGCTGGTCCAGACCGGACCGGGCGAACGCCCTGTTGAAACGAACCGCGTCGGCGCCGACGAGAAGCATCAGCACCGCGTCGGCGTCGCTGTGCTCGATGCGGCGCAGCACCTCGTCGAAGTCGTGCGTCTCCAGCGGCAGGAAACCCAGTCCCACCACCTGACCACCACCTCGCAGCGCGTACCGCTGGGCCGCCCGCGCGGTACGCCGGGGCCACACGTAGTCGTTGCCCACCACGAACCAGCGGCGTACGCCCTGCTCCCCTGCGAGCAACCGCATGGCCGGCCACAGTTGGGCGTCCGGCGTCTCACTGGTGAGGAAGACCCCTTCGGTACGCTCACCGCCCTCGTACAGGGCTGTGTAGACGTACGGCACCCGGTGCGCGACCCTGGGCGCCAGCGCCTGGCGCACCGACGAGATGTGCCATCCGGTCACGCCCTGCACGGCACCGACCGACACGAGCGCCTCGACCTCGGCGGCCACCTGGACGGGCGGGGCGCCGCCGTCGACCGGAACGAGCCGCACCTCCCGGCCCAGCACCCCGCCACACCTGTTGATCTCCTCGACCGCCAGTTGGGCGCAGAGTTCACAGGTCGGGCCGAACATTCCCGCCGGCCCACGCATCGGGTACACCAGCGCGATGCTGACCACGGCCGAATCGACGGTGAGCCACGGCGCTGCCGGCGCGGACATGAGCACATGATTGCCCGGCCCTGGTCGGAAGACCAGACCTCACCACTGACCGGGACGACTCGGTAGCATGGCAGGGCCACCGGACCAGGGAGATCCATGTCAGACGTGCCCGGGGCGCCAGCCGACCTGCTGCGCTCGCTCACTCGCGCCGAACGGCTGCTCTCCCGCCGGTTGGGCGCCGTCCTGGCCGAAGACGGGCTGACCATCGAGGCGTGGCGGGTGCTCTGCCTGCTCGCCGACGGTCAGGGCCACCCGATGAGCGAGGTGTCCGCCGAGGCGTTCCTGCCGCCCGGCACCCTCACCAAGCTTGTCGATCAACTCGTCGACCGTAACCTCGTCTTCCGCCGCGTAGACGTGCTGGACCGCCGGCGGATCCGCGCGTACCTGACGGCCCGGGGCCGCCGCGAGCACGAGCGCATCGACCAGCAGATCCGGGCCAACCTCGCCGAGGTGGGCCTCCGGGACGCCACCGACCTGGCCGACCTGACCGACCAGCTCGCCACCCTGGTCGACCGTCTCGACCCGGCCTCCCGCCACGACCACAACCACAACCGCGACCACAACCACGACCGCGCGACCGCAGCGGGCCTGCACCGCTGACCTCCGCCTCCGCCCGGATGCCTGTACCCACACCGGCGGATACCCGCGCTCACACGAACGCCGGACGCCTGCCCCACATCAGAGCCCGGTGTCTGCGCCACATCAGAGCCCGCCACCGCCTGCCCCTCGCGCTTCCCAGGCCATCGCGGGCACCCCAGGCAGCCGCGAGGGTGCTGCGCCGATCCCGCCACAACGAACGCGCCGGTCGATGCCGAAACCTGGGTCCCGGTCGATGCCGAGAACCTGGATCCCAGCAGCGATGCGGGCGCGGGTCCGAGCCATGGGTGGGGGCCGCCCTGGAGCAGCCCTCGGCGGGGCGGTTCTAGAGCGTGATACCTGTGAGTCATCTTGATGACTCACAGGTATCACGCTTCGGACCAACCTGCCCGAGCAGAGACGACTGCACCCCTTGGTCGCGGCCGTCAGTGGTTCCCTGGTCGTTGCCGTCAGTGCCGCGGGCGCGCCGGCGTCGTGCCACGCTCAATGCCTGCCGGCACGCGGTCACAGCCGGCGGCCCTCGACGGGCACCGCGACAGGACCGCTGCCGACGGGACCGACGGCGACAAAGCCGCTGCCGACAGGTCCGCCGCGGGCCGCGCACGCCGACGCCGAGGCGCAACGAGGTGGACGCCGCCGTCCGGGAGGCCGCGTGCCGCCCAGCCGTCTCTGCCGCCGCCGTGGCACCAGCCCTCAGCAAGCCCACCCGGCCGCGTGCGCGCGAGCCTCAACGGTCAGGTGGGCGCGCAGGGTGTGTGCGTCCGGGGCGGTCGCGGTCCACAGTGTTGCCGGCCCGTCTGCGAGGGGCAGTCGCACGACGGCTCCGTCGGCAAGCACCTGGGGTGGTTCGGCGGGTCGCGACGGGTCGACCACCAGCAGCGAGCCGGTGGCCTGCGCTCCGCCGAGCACTGCCGGGCCGGCCCAGCCGGGCGCGTGCGGCCCGACGGCCAGCGACTGCCGCAGCAGCGGCCGGCCGTCGTGGTCGACGTGGGTATGGACGACGGCGCTGCCGGGCGCCTCACCGAAACGGCCACAGATCAACTCGTCGCGCCAGCGCAGGCTTGCCCCTGCGGCCAGGTCGATGTGGGCTTCGGCGAGGTGCGCGCAACCGGCCGCCGCGACCAGTTGCTCCGGCAACCAGTGCAGCGTGGCGCCGGCGTGCACCGCCGCCCGCACGACCATCCGGGACACGGCACCGGGACGGCCGGGCAGGGCGACCGACGCGGCGACCGAGTGCACCCGTACCGCCGCCTCGGCCCCCACCTCGATGTCCAACCGGAGGTCGTCGCCGGCCAGCGGGCCGGCGGCGCCTCCCACGACGTACACCGTGGGGGTGCCGTTTCGGGCCGGGGTCTGACGCAGCAGCAGCGGCGTCTCGCCGTGCACCTCGACAAGGGTCGTGCCACCCCGCCCGTCGGCCCGGGCCACCAGCCGGGCGGACGCCCGCATCAGGTCGTGCCGGGCGACACGGCGAGTGGGTACAGAGCCGCGTGGTGGGCCAGTTCGTGCCGGATCCAGTCGGCGACCCGGCCCGCCGTTGGATCGGCCACGATGGACAGGAACAGGGTTGGCAGGTCACCGCGTCGGGCGCGGGCGTCCCGGTCCATCACCCCCAGGTCGGCACCCACCATTTGCGCAAGGTCGGTCTTGTTGATCACCAGGAGGTCGGCGGCGGTGACCCCCGGTCCGCCCTTGCGCGGCACCTTGTCCCCGCCGGCCACGTCGACCACGAAGATCTGCCGGTCGACAAGGCCCCGGCTGAAGGTGGCGGTGAGGTTGTCGCCACCGCTCTCCACAAGCACGAGGTCCAGCGGGCCGACGGTCTCGGCCAGTTCGTCCACGGCGTCGAGGTTGGCGCCGATGTCGTCGCGGATGGCCGTGTGGGGGCAGCAACCGGTCTCCACGGCGCGGATGCGCTCCGGATCGAGCACGCCGGCCCGCTTGAGAAAGTCGGCGTCCTCGGTCGTGTAGATGTCGTTTGTCACCACGCCGAGTCGCAACTCTCCGGCGAAGGCTCGGCAGAGCGCCGCCACCAGGGCGGTCTTGCCGGAGCCGACCGGCCCACCGATGCCGACGCGCAGCGCCCGGCCGGCCCGCGCCAGCGGCGGGTGCGGGTCCACCCCCGGTTCCGGGTGGGTATGCGGAACGGACTCGTCGTGCGGCACAGCGGTCGGCTCGGCGGCGGACGCGGGTACAGCGGTGTCAGGACGCAAAGAGACGCACCTCCCAGGTGGCATGGACTTCGGCTGAGATGTCGGCGAGTGGAGCGGCCGCGGCCGGCAGCCGCTCCGGTGGGTCGTCGGCGACCCGCGCCGCGTCGGCGGCGATGCCGTCGCAGGCGTCGGCGAGGCCGACCAGCAGGGCCTGGACCTGGTACGGGTCGAGGCCGAGCAGGCGTACGCCAGCGCTCGCCGCACCGGTCACCGTGCCGTACACGGCGACGGTCGCGGTTTCGGTGCGGCTGAGGCCGGCGGCGGCGCAGAGCAGCCCCAGGACGAGCGGCTGGTGCGCTCCGCCGGGGGTGGTGGGCAGGTCGGCGAACGCGGCGTCCGGCCAGATCGCCCGCCCGGCGCGCAGCAGCGCCCGGCCCTGCCGGCGGGACACGGCGCGCAGCGCCGGGGAGGCGGTCCGCGCGTCCAGCTCGGCGTCGAGCCGCGCCAGGGCGGCCCCGGCGTGCTCATTCGCCCCGGTGCCGTCTGGCGCTGCCGCCCGGTGCGCCGCCGCCGCGAACGCCGCACCGACCAGTCCGGCGGTGGCCAGCCGGCCGATCAGGAACGCCTCCAACGAGGCCAGGTCGTCGACCCGGCCCGCCGCGACGGCCGCCTCCAGGCCGCCGGAGTGCGCGTGCGCGCCGGCCGGAAAGCGCCCGTCGGCAAGCAGCAGGAGCAGGCTGGACGTCGCCATCAGAACAGGAAGTACCGCTGGGCCATCGGCAGTTGGGGCACCGGGTCCGGTTCCACCACCTGACCGTCGATCCGGACCGTGAACGTGTCCGGCTCCACCTCGATCCGGGGCATCGCGTTGTTCTCCGGCAGGTCGGCCTTGCCCCGGGACCGTACGTCGGCGACGGGCACCACCCTCCGCCGCACATCGAGGCGGAGCCCGGCGTCGAGCGCGGCCGGGGCCACGAAGGTGAGGCTGGTGGCCGCCGCGGCAGCCCCGTACGCCCCGAACATCGGGCGCGGAAGCATGGGCTGCGGGGTGGGGATCGACGCGTTGGCGTCACCCATCTGTGCGTACGCGATCATGCCTCCTTTGATCACCAGGTGTGGGCGTACCCCGAAGAAGGCCGGGTCCCAGAGCACCAGGTCGGCGAGCTTGCCCGGCTCGACGGAGCCGATCTCCCGTTCCAGCCCGTTGGCCATGGCCGCGCAGATCGTGTATTTCGCGACGTACCGCCGGGCGCGGTGATTGTCGGCCGCGCCGTCGCCGGGCAGGGCGCCCACCCGTTCCTTCATCACGTGCGCGCTCTGCCAGGTCCGCAGGATCACCTCGCCGACCCGGCCCATTGCCTGGGCGTCAGAGCCGATGATCGAGATCGCCCCGAGGTCGTGCAGCAGGTCCTCGGCGGCCATCGTGGACGGTCGGATCCGGCTCTCGGCGAAAGCCAGGTCCTCCGGCACCGACGGATTGAGGTGGTGGCAGACCATCAGCATGTCCAGGTGCTCGGCGAGGGTGTTACGGGTGTACGGCCGGGTCGGGTTCGTCGAGGACGGCAGCACGTTCGGCTCGCCGGCCACGGTGATGATGTCCGGCGCGTGCCCGCCTCCGGCACCTTCGGTGTGGTACGAGTGGATGGCCCGCCCGCCGATGGCACGCAGGGTGTCGGCCACGAAACCGGCCTCGTTGAGGGTGTCGGTGTGGATCGACACCTGGACACCAGAGGCGTCGGCCACCCGTAGGCAGGCATCGATCGCCGCCGGAGTGGTGCCCCAGTCCTCGTGCAGCTTGAAACCGCCCGCGCCGGCCCGCAACTGTTCCCAGAGCGCCTCGGTGGAGACGGTGTTGCCCTTGCCGAGCAGCAGAATGTTCACCGGCAGCGTGTCCAGCGCCTCGTGCATCCGGGCCAGGTGCCACGCGTTCGGGGTGACGGTGGTGGCCCGGGTGCCCTCGGCGGGGCCTGTACCGCCGCCGACGAGCGTGGTGATGCCGCTGGCCAGCGCCTCGGTGACGATCTGCGGGCAGATGAAGTGCACGTGGGTGTCGACGGCGCCGGCGGTGAGGATCCGCCCGTTGCCGGCGATCACCTCGGTGGCCGGACCGATGACCAGGTCGGGATGGACGCCGGGCATGGTGTCCGGGTTGCCCGCACGGCCGAGGGCGACGATCCGGCCGTCGCGCAGCCCGACGTCGGCCTTGACGACTCCCCAGTGGTCGAGCACCACGGCGCCGGTGATGACGGTGTCGAGGGCGCCCTCGGCGCGGGTGGTCCGGGACTGTCCCATCGACTCGCGGATCACCTTGCCTCCGCCGAAGACCACCTCGTCGCCGCCGACACAGTGGTCGGTCTCCACCTCGATGAGCAGGTTCGTGTCGGCGAGACGGATGCGGTCGCCGGTGGTGGGGCCGTACAGGTCGATGTAGCGGTCCCGCCGCACGGCGCTCACCGCGCCGGCCCGTCGGCCGTCGGCGCGGCCTGGTCCAGCGGCCCGGCGCACTCCCCGCGCAGGCCCGGCACGATGCGCAGGCCGCCGAGGGGCACCAGGTCCACGCTGCGGCTGACGCCCGGCTCGAACCGTACCGACGTGCCTGCCGGTACGGCGAGCCGCTGCCCCCAGGCGGCGTCCCGGTCGAATGTCAGCGCCGGGTTGGTCTCGGCGAAGTGGTAGTGCGAGCCCACCTGCACCGGGCGGTCGGCGGTGTTGACCACGAGCAGCGTGGTCACCGGACGGCCGGCGTTGATCTCGACCGGGCCGTCGGCCGGCAGGATCTCCCCGGGGATCACGGGATCGGGTGGTGCACAGTCACGAGCTTGGTGCCGTCCGGGAACGTCGCCTCCACCTGCACCTCCCTCAGCAACTCGGGGATGCCGTCCTGGACGTCGTCGCGGGTGAGCACGGTCCGGCCGGCCGACATGAGGTCGACCACCGACCGGCCGTCGCGGGCGCCTTCGAGCAGGAACGCGGTGATGAGCGCGACGGCCTCGGGGTAGTTGAGTCGCAGGCCGCGCTCTCGGCGGCGGCGGGCGACATCGGCCGCGACGTGGACGAGCAGGCGGTCCTGCTCGTGCGGGCTGAGGAACACGGGATCTCCCGGTGGGATCGGCGTGCCCGGCTCGCCGGCTCCGCAGGGAGCCGCACCGGGACAGCAACATCCCGGGGTACGAGCTGGAGTCACACGACCGCCTGGCCCGCTGCCGACGGGGTGACCCGGGACTCCACCATCCCGGCCCGCGCGACGAGCACCCGGCGGCTTCCGGTCGGATGCGGACCGCACCGCCCACCGCTTGATCAGACCGTAGAGGACCGCCACGGGCCGGGGCAACAGTCCGTTCGGGATCACAGCCGTGCCCGCGACAGTGGGTACGGGTGCTCAGGGTGTCCGGAGACGCGCAGGGGATGATCACCCGGTGACGGCGATGAGGGGTAATCAGAAACTGTTCGGCGCTGCGTTCCTGGCGGTGGCGACGGTCGGGGTGTGGCTGCTCTGGCTGGGCTGGGACACCGAGTACACGGTCGACCCGGAGACCAGCTCGACGAGCGGTCCGTACGAGCCGTGGCAGGTGATCGGCTGCGTGTTGACGCTCGTGCTGCTCGCCGCCCTGGCCGGTACGCGGCTGAGCCCGTGGCTGGTGGCGCCGGTGATGACGATCGCCTTCACTGTGGCCTGGTCGTGGCAGGCCGCGTCGACCGACGACAGCGGGTTGTGGGCGGTCGGTGGATTCCTGGTGCTTGTCGGCATGGCCGCCGGCAGCACTGTGGTGAGCCTCGCGGGACGGCGCATCGGCAGGGCGCTGGCCAGCCGGAACCGCTAGGGCACGGCCCGGCCGGGACGTGGGTCGCCCCGGCCGGGCGTGACGTTGGGATGCCCGTCGTCAGGGTCTGCTGGCCACGACTCCTGACCCGCAGTCGAGAGCGCGATGGGATCAGTGGGCCGCGGCGGGCTCCGGCTCGCGGCGCGGCCCGGGCGCTCCCGCGAACGGGACGTCGACGTGCTCGGTCGCCGGCTGACCATCGGGGTGCCGCCACAGCCCGCGCTCGTGCAGGATCGGCAGCACACCTTCGCCGAACCAGTACGCCTCCTCCAGGTGCGGATAACCGGAGAGGATGAACTCGTCGATGCCGAGCGCGTGGTATTCGGCGATCCGATCGGCGATCTCGGTGTGGCTGCCCACGAGCGCGGTGCCGGCGCCGCCACGGACCAGCCCGACGCCGGCCCACAGGTTGGGTGCGACCTCCAGTCCGTCGCGGGAGCCGCCGTGCAGGTCGAGCATCCGGCGTTGCCCCTCGGATTCGCTGCGGCGTAGCCCGTTCTGCACTGCCAGAATGTCAGCCTCGTCGATGCCGTCGAGCAGGCGACGGGCCTGCGCCCACGCCTCGTCCGCGGTGTCCCGGGCGATGACGTGCAGCCGGATGCCGAAGCGCAGTTCACGGCCAGCGGCGGCAGCGAGCGACCGTACCCGGTCGAGCTTCTCGGCGACCTGGGCCGGCGGTTCGCCCCAGGTGAGGTAGACGTCGCTGTGCCGTACCGCCACCGGCAGTGCGGCGGCGGACGAGCCACCGAAGTAGACAGGTGGCGTCGGGTCGGGCAGCCGGTGCAGCCGCGCCTGCTCGACGCGCAGGTGGGTGCCCGTGTGGTCGACTGTCTCACCTCGCCACAGCCCGCGCACGATGTGCAGGAACTCGTCGGCCCGCGCGTACCGGGCGTCCTTGTCCAGGAAGTCGCCGAACGCCCGCTGCTCCTGGGACTCGCCTCCGGTGACCACGTTGAGCAGTAGCCGACCCCGGGACAGCCGCTGGAAGGTGGACGCCATCTGGGCGGCCAGGGTGGGTGCCAGCAGACCCGGTCGGAAGGCGACAAGGAACTTGAGCCGTTCGGTCACCTCGGTGAGCATCGCGGTGCTCAGCCAGGCGTCCTCGCACCACGCGCCGGTCGGGGTGAGCGCGCCGACGAAGCCGAGCTGCTCGGCGGTGCGGGCGATCTGCCCGAGGTAGGCGACGCTTGCTGGTCGGGCACGACCGGCAGTGCCGGACGGCATGCCGTGTCCGCCGCCGACGATGTCCCTGCTGTCGCCGTTTGTCGGCAGGAACCAGTGGAAGGTGAGGGTCATCTCGGCTCTTTCCTTCGGTGCGTGGTCGGTAGGCACTGCGGTGGGAGGGCCGCTCCTGAGGGTTGGGACGATCCCGCCGCCACTCTACCCATAAAACCTATCGGGTTAGTAGGCTACCGACCGCCCCGACCCCTACCGGTCGACGTGGCCCGGTTCACCTGCCCGACCCAAGGAGTCGCCATGCGTACCCCCTCGACGAGCCGCCACCTGCATCGCCGCAGGCTGGTCACGGCCGCCCTGACGGCTGCGGCCCTGATCGCCACGACCGCCCTGAGCGCCTGCGGCGGGTCCGCCGACGCCAAGGACGACCCCGGTACGCTCCGCATCGGCTACCAGCGCTTCGGCGGGCTGAGCCTGGTCAAGGCGCGCGACGCCACCCCCGGAGTGCAGTGGTCGCTGTTCGAGAGCGGACCGGCGCTCACCGAGGCACTCAAGGCCGGATCCATCGACATCGGACAGGTCGGCGAGGCCCCACCGGTCTTCGCCGCGGCCGGCAAGATCCCGTTCTCCGTCATCGGCACCTCCGCGCCGATCCCGCAGGGTGAGGCCGTGCTGGTCAAGGCCGACAGCGGCTACCGCACCTTCGCCGACCTGAAGGGCAAGCGGGTCGCCCTGAACAAGGGCTCCAACGTGCACTGGCTGCTGGTCCGGCTGCTGGAGGCCAACAACATGACGTTGCAGGACATCGACGTCAAGTACCTCAAACCCGCCGAGGGCCGACCCGCGTTCGACAACGGGCAGGTCGACGCCTGGGTGATCTGGGATCCGTACTTCGCCCTGGCCGAGCAGCCGGGGGTCCGCGTGCTCGCGGACGCGACGGGGCTGGCCAGCAACCGCGAGTACGTCCTGGCCGCACCGGACGCCGTCGAACACCGCTCCGACGAGATCCGCACGTTCCTCAAGCGGTACCGCGAGGTGACCGACTGGGGCATCGCCAACCCGCAGGAGCGGGCCCGCATCCTCGCGCCGGAGCTGAAGATCCCCGAGGA
This sequence comes from Micromonospora sp. DT41, assembly GCF_049841715.1. Taxonomy (NCBI): domain Bacteria; kingdom Bacillati; phylum Actinomycetota; class Actinomycetes; order Micromonosporales; family Micromonosporaceae; genus Micromonospora; species Micromonospora sp. DT41. The sequence goes on from NZ_JBNCKU010000010.1 coordinate 295,412, forward strand.
CGTCACCAGCCGCGCCCTGGCCCGCAGCGCCAAGCCGCTCGCCCCGGTCGGCCCGGACATCGGCGACGAACTCCAGGCGATCACCGACAGCTTCATCTCGCTGGGCCTCATCCCGGGCCCTGTCGACATGCGGTCCCGGATCGACGACCGGTTCAGCGAGGTGTTCCGGTGAGCCGTACGACTCTCGTCGAGGCCCCCGCCGAGGTCCCCGCCGCCGCGCCGGTCGCGACTCGCCGTGAGCGGCCGGCCCGGCGGTGGCGACGGCTGGTGAGCCCGGTCGTGCTGGTGCTGGGCTGGGAGGCAGCGGCCCAGGTCGGGTTGCTGGCGCCGGAGAAGCTGCCCGCGCCGAGCGAGGTGCTGGCCACCGGCTGGCGGCTGACCCGTGACGGGACGCTCGCCGTACACCTGGTCGACTCGCTCACCCGCGCCGGAGTCGGGCTGCTGATCGGCGGCGTGCTGGCGTTGATCCTGGGCACGGTGGCGGGGTTGCTGCGGCTCGGCGACGACCTTGTGGACCCGCCTGTGCAGATGGGCCGAATGCTGCCGCACCTGGGGCTGGTCCCGCTGCTGATCATCTGGGTCGGCATCGGCGAACCGCTCAAGATCAGCCTGGTCGCCCTGGGTGCGTTCTTCCCGATCTACTTCAACACCTACGCCGGCATCCGGGACATCGACGAACGGCTTGTCGAGGCGGCCCGTACCTGTGGGCTCGGCCAGGCCGCCCGACTGCGCCACGTCGTGCTGCCCGGTGCGTTGCCCGCGCTGTTCCTCGGCCTGCGGCTGGCCATCGGCGCGGCCTGGCTCAGCCTCGTCGTCGGCGAACAGGTCAACGCCCAGACCGGAATCGGCTTCCTGATGATGGAGGCCCGCGAGTTCAGCCAGACCGATGTGGTGGTGCTCGGCCTGCTCGTCTACGCCCTGCTCGGACTGATATCCGACCTTGCCCTGCGTGTTGCGGAGAGGAAGATGTTGACATGGCGTCGCGGACTGCGGGCCACCTGACCGGTGCGGCGCCCGTGCTCACCGCCCGGGCGGTCCGCCGCGCGTTCGGGCCGACGACAGTGCTGACCGGGGTCGATATGAGCATCGCGCGGGGCGAGGTAGTGGCCCTGCTGGGCGGCAGCGGTTCGGGCAAGAGCACGCTGCTGCGCATCCTCGCCGGGCTGGACGGCGCGGCCGGCGGCGAGATCGCCGTGCACGGCACCGCCGCAGTGGTCTTCCAGGAACACCGGCTGCTGCCGTGGAAGCGGGTCGCGGCGAACGTCGGGCTCGGTTTGTCCGGCCCCGATCCGGCCGGCCGCATCCAGCGGGCGCTCGCCGAGGTCGGGCTGGCCGACAGGCACCGGGCCTGGCCTGCCGAGTTGTCCGGTGGGCAGGCACAGCGGGTGGCCGTCGCACGTGCGCTGGTCCGCGAACCGGACCTGCTGCTGCTCGACGAGCCGTTCGGCGCCCTTGACGCGCTGACCCGCCTGCGGATGCAGATGCTGCTGCGCCGGCTGCGCGCCGAGCACGGTTTCGCTGCCCTGCTTGTCACCCACGACGTGGAGGAGGCCCTGCTGCTCGCCGACCGGATCCTGCTCCTGGACACGGGCCGCATCGCTGCGGACCTGCCTGTCGACCTGGCACCCACCCGTACGCCGGACGACCCGGCCTTCGGCGCGCTGCGCCGGCACCTGCTCGACCAACTCGGCGTTCCCACCATCTGACGAGCGGAGACCTCGATGGCTCGCTGGACCCCCGACCCCACCTTCTATCCCTCCCCCGGTGAGGCGGTGAACGCGCCCGCGGAGAAGCTCGCCTACGTGGCGGCGTTCGACCGGACAGCCACCCGGCCTGACGCGATAGTGGTGCTGGACACCGACCCCGACTCCCCCGACTACGGCCGGGTCGTCGGCTGGACCGACCTGCCGCACCTGGGCGACGAGTTGCACCACTTCGGTTGGAACGCGTGCAGCAGTGCGCTCTGCCCGACCGCCCCGCACCCGCACGTCGAGCGGCGCTACCTGATCGTGCCCGGCCTGCGCTCGTCGCGGATCCACGTCATCGACACCCAGCCCGACCCGCGCCAACCCCAGGTGGTGAAGGTGATCGGGCCGGAGGAGCTGGCCAAGCGCGCCGGCTACTCCCGCCCGCACACGGTGCACTGTGGCCCGGACGGCATCTACGTCTCGGCTCTCGGCGGCGCGGACGGCGCGGAGGGTCCGGGCGGCATCGCCATCCTGGACCACACCACATTCGAGGTACGCGGGGCGTGGGAGGCCGACCGGGGGCCACAGTTCCTGGCGTACGACATGTGGTGGCACCTCACCCAGGACGTGCTTGTCACAAGCGAGTGGGGCACCCCGTCGATGATCGAGGACGGCATCATCGGTGAGCTGCTGCTGGGCCGGCGCTACGGTCACGCCATCCACTTCTGGGATCTCGCGAAGCGCCGGCACGTGCAGCGGGTCGACCTGGGCGACCAGTATCAGATGCCACTGGAGCTACGCCCGGCGCACGACCCGACGAAGTCGTACGGGTTCGTCGGGGTGGTGATCAGCGTCGAGGACCTGTCCGCCTCGATCTGGCTGTGGCACCGCGACGGTGACGCCTGGGCGGTCACCAAGGTGATCGACATTCCGGCGGAGCCGGCCGACCCCGCGGACCTGCCCGACCTGCTCAAGCCGTTCGGCGCGGTGCCGCCGCTGGTGACCGACATCGACCTGTCCGTCGACGACCGTTTCCTGTACGTCTCCTGCTGGGGCACCGGGGAGCTGCGCCAGTACGACGTCAGCGACCCGCTGCACCCGGTGCTGACGGGCTCGGTGCACCTCGGCGGGATCGTCCGCCGCACTGCGCACCCGTCCGCGCCGGACGAGGCGTTGGCCGGCGGCCCGCAGATGGTCGAGGTGAGCCGGGACGGCCGGCGGGTCTACGTCAGCAACTCCCTCTACGGCGCCTGGGACGACCAGTTCTATCCGGACGGGGTGGGCGCCTGGCTGGCCAAGCTGGACGTTGACGTGGAAGCCGGCGGTCTCACCCCGGACGTCAGGTTCTTCCCGCACGGCGACGAGTTCCGTGGCCTGCGCGTGCACCAGACGCGGTTGCAGGGCGGGGACGCATCCTCCGACTCGTACTGCTTCCCGTGACCGTCGGCACCTGGGTGACGCTCGCCGCCCTCGGCGCGTTCCACGGCCTGAACCCAGCCATGGGTTGGCTGTTCGCGGTGGCCCGCGGCCTCCAGGAGCGCAGCAGGACGGCCCTGCTGCGCTCGCTGCCGCCCATCGCGGCGGGACACCTGGCCTCGGTGGGGATCGTCGCCGCGCTGGTCACCGCGACCCGTTCGGTGACGGCGAGCACCATCCTGGCGGTCGCCGGCGGCGTACTCCTTGTGGGTTTCGGGTTGTGGCGGTTGCTGTCCGAGCGGCACTTCCGCTGGGCGGGGATGCGGATGTCAGCGGCGCAGCTCGCCGGCTGGTCGTTTCTCATGTCGTCGGCGCACGGCGCGGGGTTGATGCTGCTGCCGGTGCTTGTGCACGAGTCCACGGCCGGGGGCCACGCCGGGCACCTGTCCGCCGCGCCGATGGGCGCGCTGCCCGGGCTGGCGGCGGCCGGGGTGCACACGGTGGCAATGCTCGGCACCGCACTGGTCGTCGCGGTGCTTGTCTACCAGGTGTTCGGGGTGGGGGTGCTGCGCCGGGCGTGGTTCAACGTCGACCGGCTCTGGGCCGGTGTGCTCGTTGCAGCCGGGGTGGTCACGCTGATTCGAGCGTGAGCTCCAGCCTCTGGGCGCGAAGCGGCCCGACCCGCGCCGGCCGGAGGCCAGCACGGGTCGGGCGTGGCGGCTGCGTCGCCGCCCTGGTGTCAGCGAGCCGGAGCGGTCAGGCGCGGGCCTTCGCCGGCTGCTTCAGGAAGGCCATGATCGCCTTGTTGACGTCGTCCGCGTTCGTCCACGGGATACCGTGCGGTGCGCCCTTGAGGGTGACGAGCTGGGCCGTCGGCATCATCGGGGCGAGCCGCTGACCGGTGACCGGGTACGGCAGCACGTTGTCCTTGTCGCCCTGGACGATCAGCACCGGCACGTCGATCTTCGGCAGGTCGCCGCGGAAGTCCTCCTGCCAGGCGTCGACGCTGTCGTGGGTGGCCTTGGCCGAGCCCATCGCGCCGATCTGCCAGTGCGCCCGGTACGCCTCGTCGCTGACCAGCTTGCCCTTGTTCTCGCTGTAGTTGAAGAACGCGTCGCAGAACTGGGTGAGGTAGGCGAAGCGGTCCTTGATGATGGCGTCCTGGAAGCCCTTGAAGAGGCTTGTGTCCACGCCCTCCGGATTGTCCTTGGCCTTGGCCAGCATCGGTTGCAGCGGGCTCAGCAGCACGGCCTTGCTCACCCGCTGCGAGCCGTAGTTGCCCAGGTAGCGGACGACCTCGCCGGTGCCCATCGAGTGGCCCACAAGGATCGCGTCCCGCAGGTCCAGTTCGGTCATCAACACGTCGAGGTCCGCCGCGAAGGTGTTGTAGTCGTACCCGAACGCCGGTTGGGCCGAATTGCCGAAGCCGCGCCGGTCGTAGGTGATGGTCCGGTATCCGGCGTTGAGCAGCGGAGTGACCTCCTTTTCCCACGTCGCCCCGTTGAACGGGAAGCCGTGGATCAGCACCACCGGCTGACCGGATCCGTGGTCCTCGTAGTACAGGTCGATGGGCGCGGAGTTTTCGGTCCCTACGGTGATGAAAGGCATGTTGTGTCTCCTGCTCCGGATCGGGGCTGTCGGACGTCCGCGCTTTCCCGTCAGGCCGCCGGATATGCGGACCGATGGATCGCCCAACGTCGCAGGAACAGGGGTTTTCCGATCCCGCCGGGCGGCCTAGCGTTGGGGGGTGACTCCTCCCCCTCGGCTACGGGCTGTCAGCGACCTGCACATCGGCTATCCGGAGAATCGGGAGCTCGTCCAGCAGCTACGCCCGGAGCACGACGGCGACTGGCTGATCGTCGCCGGCGACGTGGCCGAGCGGTACGCCGACATCGAATGGGCCCTCGGGCTGCTGAGCAGCCGTTTCGCGAAGGTGATCTGGGCGCCGGGCAACCACGAGTTGTGGACGCCTCCCAACGACCCGGTGCAGTTGCGCGGCGAGGCCCGCTACCAGGAGCTGGTGCGGCTGTGCCGGCGGCTGGGGATCGTCACGCCGGAGGATCCGTACCCGGTGTGGGACGGCGCGGGCGGTCCGGCCACCATCGCCCCGCTCTTCGTGCTGTACGACTACACGTTCCGGATGCCCGAGGCGCGCACCAAGCAGGAGTCACTGGACCTTGCGTACGCGGCCGGGGTGGTGTGCACCGACGAGGCGCTGCTGCACCCCGACCCGTACCCGAGTCGGGAGGCGTGGTGCGACGCCCGGGTCACCGAGACCGAACGCCGGTTAGCCGAGCTCGACCCGGAGCTGCCGACAGTGCTTGTCAACCACTACCCGCTGGTCCGCGAGCCCACCGACGTGCTGTGGTACCCGCAGTTCGCCCAGTGGTGCGGCACGGTCCGCACCCGCGACTGGCACCTGCGCTTCGGCGCGTCCACGATGGTTTACGGGCACCTGCACATTCCGCGTACGACCTTCCACGACGGTGTGCGTTTCGAGGAGGTCTCGTTGGGCTATCCGCGCGAGTGGCGTCGGCGCGGGTCCACGCCCCGCCCGGTACGCACCATCGACCCGGCGGAGGACATGCGCCGGATGCGGCAGACGACAGGCTGACGGGCCATCGGGTGGCCAACGGCCGGAGCCGGTGGCCACCCCTGCGACGGTTCAGCTGGCGTAGACCTCCAGAGCCGAGAGTTGACCGGCCGGCCAGCCGGTGTTGCCGGTGAGGGTGATCCGCACGTAGCGGGTCTGCGCGGCGGCGACGGTGAGCGTCACCTGGTTGCCGGTGGCCGGGTCGAAGGTGCGGCCCGCCGCAGCGACGAGCGTGCCGAAGCTGGTTCCGTCGGTGCTGCCGTGCGCAGCGAGGGTCTGCGTCCGGGTGCCCCAGGCCGCCGACGGCGGCAGCCTGAGCACCACCCGACCGACGGTACGCGTCGCGCCCAGGTCGACCTGGACCCACTGCGGAAAGACGCCGTTGACGCTCTCCCAGTAGCTGTTCGGGTCACCGTCGACCACGTTGCCGGAGCCGTAGATCTGGGTGTGGCTGCTCTCGGCGGTGGGTCGGCCGGCGGCCAGGTCACCGCCGGGCGGCGGGGGCGTGCCGCCGAGCACCGGCGGCGTCGGGCGTACGGGGGTGAGCGCGATCTGGCCCTTGAGCATGCGGCCACCGTCGGCGGTGATCCGCAGGTAGTAGTCGGCGGAGCAGGCGACGCCGTCCTCGTCCAGTGACCGGATGCCCGCCCCGGCGGGGGTCGTCGCCTGCGTCTCGGAGGTCTTGGCGATCTGGTTGCCCTCGTTGTACTCGTCGAACATGGACACGTAGAGGCCCTGGGCACCGAGTCGGATCATGTTGTAGAGGTGCCGCCAGTAGAAGTCCCCGTGGCGGCGGTGCCCCGAGGAGAGGTCGCCGGGCATCACGCACGGTTGGTAGTCGATGCCCCGCGCCGCGCAGTCCGCGAGGTCAGGCACGTTGACGTTGGTGTGGAACCAGTCGAGCCCTTCCAGGGTGCCGGTCCGGCCCACCATCCACGGCGAGAGCATGTTGAAGGCGTGGTAGACGTCGAGGAAGCCGGCGCGCGAGTCGTTGACGCCCTGCCGCCAGTAGGTCGGCACTCCGCCGATGACGTAGCAGCCCTGCGCCTTGAACCAGTTGACGACCTCCAGGCAGGGTGCCGGGGCGAAGGGTCGCCCGGGGTCGTCGAAGCCGAAGCCCCAGATGCAGACGACCGGCCTGCCGTTCTGCCGGGCGTACGCCGGGGAGGCGGTGTGCGCTGACATCTTCGTGGTCCAGTCGGTCTTGAGTTCCGACTGCATGTTCGTCCAGCTGGTGACGTCGTACATGATGTAGAACTTCCGGCCGTGGCGTTCGGCGGCGGAGCGGACCTTCTGCGTCATCGCGTCGCGGGTCGGGCCCTCGTCGCCGAACGGGTTGAACCGTTGCAGCGCGGCGGTGTCGCAGCCGTGCTCCTGCATCCAGCGGAAGTGGGTGTCCACTGTCTGCTGGTCGTAGGAGGAGAAGAGTGTGGCGGGCGAGCCGTTGCCGAGGTTCGGGTAGGCGGTGGGGTAGCCGCGTGTGTACTCGCGCATGTCCGGCCAGGACACGATCGTGGTGTTGGCAGGTGACGGGGGCTGGAACCGGTCCCGGCCCCAGTGCCACCAGCCGCCGATGGGTGCGGAGTCGCCGGGGGCGCTGAACCAGCCCTGGTAGCCGACCGACACCTTGCCGACGACGTCGCCCACCGGGCTGGCGGCGTACGCGGGTCGGGCCAGGGCGCCGAGCAGTTCGGTGGTGGAGGTGGCGGCGAGGGCGGACCCGGCCAGCACCGATCCGACGAATCCGCGGCGGGAGACCGCCATGGGTGACCACTCCTTCGGGACGGAAGGCATTGACGGTCATCGTGGCAGCAACGGATGTCGACCCGCAAGAGTTTGACTGGGCGTTGCAATTTGCGGCCAGTGAAGCGGAAGATTCAATCGAGCTGCCGGACGGGGGCGGGGGTCGGAGCCACCGCGGCTCCGACCCCCGTTCCGGCACGCGGACCCGTTACGGGGTGGGGTACTCCGCGATGTAGACCGGCGCACCGACCTTCGTCATGTCGGCAGCCTCGCCGACTCCGTTGACCACGTGGTCGATCGTGCCGGCGCTGAGGTTGACGGTCATGATGTGGTGCAGCTTCACGCCCGGCCGCCTCGGCACCTCGAAGCCGTTCTCGGTGCGGATCGACGGGTTGTTCTGGTTGAAGACGTAGACCCCGCCGCCGTACAGGGTGTGGTGGCGTACCCGGTCGCCGACCTTGTAGCCGGCCCACCCCTTGACCCGGCCGTTCATCCAGTCGGCCTGCGTCGGCGGGTCGTACGGCAGCTCGTTCTGGTAGAGGATCGTGGTGCCGTGCTCGCCGTTCCAGACCGTGTTGTAGCGCTGGAAGTGCTCGACGAACAGGCCGGTGGCGGTCACGTGGTCGCCGTTGATGACGGCGCCGTAGCGACCGGTGTTGGTGCGCCAGCGGTCGGTGTCGCCGTTGACACCCTCGGTGAAGCCCTCGACCCCGTGGTCGCCGCGCCACACCCAGGTGTGGTCGATGAGCACGTTGTCGCTGTTGACCTCCAGCGCGGTGTTGGTCCGGCCGATGTGCGGGCCGCCGACACGGAAGTACACGTCGGACAGCGTGGTCGGGTTGGTGCGGCTGCTGGCCTGGTGACCGTGCTGACGACCGACACGCAGCAGGACCGGTGACTCGACGGTGCCGGCGTCGATGGTGACACCGGCGACGATCACGCCGGGGACACCTGCGACGTCCAGCGGGACGGCGCCGTTGACGGCGGTGAGCGTGGCGTGCCCGATGCCGAGCACCACTGTGTTGGCGCGGCGGATCTCGATGCTGCGGGCGATGTCGTACACGCCGGGGGTGAGCAGCAGGTGCTTACCGCGCGCCAACTGGCTGTTGATCACGTGCACCGGGTCGGACGGCTTCGCGATGAAGAAGTCACCGATGCCGATGGTCCGGCCCGGCGTCATGCCGTCGGCCCAGGAGACACCACGGCTGTCGCGCTGCGCGGCGGGCACTCGCACGTTGTAGCGACCCCTGCCGTCGACGAACAGGTAGGGCTTCTCCCGGCTCAGCGGCGTGGTGTCGAGGGTGGTGTACGGCGGGTCGGGGAACGTGGCGTCGTCGGGCGCGCCCTCCACGCCCGCGAAGACCTGGTTCCACACGGCGTTGGACCAGCTGGCGACCTCGCTGTTGCGGGTCAGCCACTGCTGCTGGGACCCGTTCGTGGTGGCCGGCAGCCGCGAGTCGGCGATGAAACCGCCGCTTGCGTACTGCGGGCCGGCGGTGCAGTAGTCCATCAACGACAGCCCGCCGCCGTTGATGTTGAGCCGGCGCATCGACACCGCCTGGGACACCGCCCAGAAGTTCGCAGTCGACCGGCAGTCGTCCTGGCCCGCGGCGTTGATGGTGAGCGACAGGTTGGACAGGGTGCGCCAGAAGTTGACGAGCGCGAGGCAGTTGCCGGTGCCACCGTCGGCGAGGCAGCGGTTGTAGACCTCCAGCTTGCCGTTGACTGTGACGTCGGTGGGCGAGGCCCCGAGGCCGGACACTTCGGTGTAGTAGCCGACCTTGGCCTGCAACGGCCGCTCGGCAGTGCCGTAGGTGCCGGGCTTGAACAGGTACGCGTGCCGCTCGGTGCCCATCTCGTTGTCGACCTGGCGGGCGTGGGCCGCGTCGAGGGTCCGCTGGATCTCGCTGACCGGCATGGCCGGGTCGAAGATCGTCACGTTGGGTCCGAAGTCGGGAGCGCCGCCCGTGGGGCGACCGGCGGTGGCGGCGGTGCTGGTCATGGTGACGGCGGCTGTCACCAGCAGAGCGAGAAGGAGGGTACGTCGGGACGGGCTTGTCATGCGGTTCGTCCAATCCACTGGCCAGACGGGCGCCCAGCAAGAGAGCGCTCTCTTGCCCCCGTTTCTACCCGCCCCCAAGCCGTCACGCCATCCCACAAGCCCACCCACCCCATCGCCACCGGAACCCGCCTCGCCCCCCTCACCCCCCTCGCCCCGCTCCGCCCCACCCCGCTCGTCGATCATGGAGTTGTGGTGGGGGACTTAGTGGATTTCTGCCGGTATTTCGACCACCACAACTCCATGATCGACGGGGTCGGAGGGGGTCGGGAGCGGCTCGGGAGCGGCTCGGGAGGGGTCGGGAGCGGGTCGGAGGGGGTTGGGAGCGCTTTTGGGGCCGCGGGGCGACGTTACGATGACCGCCGTGCAGTTCGGGGTGCTCGGGCCGCTCGCCGTCACCACCGACGCCGGCGAGCCGGTGGTGGTACCCGGCACCAAGGTGCGCGCCCTGCTGGCCGACCTGCTGACCAACCGCAACCGGGTCGTGTCCGCGGACCGGCTCATCGACGACCTGTGGGGCGAGGAACCCCCCGCCAACCCCGCCGGTGCCCTCCAGGTGCGGGTGTCCCAGCTGCGCAAGGCGCTCAACGACGCCGAGCCCGGTGCCCGCGACCTGGTCGAGTCCCGACCACCGGGCTACCTGCTGCGGGTCGACGCGGTCGACGCCGACAGGTTCGCCGAACTTGCCCGGTGCACCGACGTCGACCGACTCACCGAGGCCCTCGCGCTGTGGCGCGGCGACGCGTACGCGGACGTGGCCGACGCCGAGTTCGTCCGGGCGGAGGCGACCCGCCTCGCCGAGCAGCGCCTCGCCGTGCACGAGCGGCTGGCCGCGGCCCGGCTGGCGCGCGGCGAGCACGACCTGGTCGCCGCCGACCTGGCGGAACTGGTCGCCCGGCACCCGCTGCGCGAGGGCCTGCGGGCCGTGCATCTGCAGGCGCTGTACGCGGCCGGCCGCCAGTCCGAGGCGCTGGACAGCTACGCCGACCTTCGCGACCGGCTCGCCGACGAGCTGGGGCTCGACCCTGCCCCGGAGCTTGTCGCCCTGCATCGCCGGATCCTCGAACAGGACGCCGACCTGAGCGCGCCACCGAAGGCGACGACCACCCGCGACAACCTCCCCGCCCAGCTCGACGAGCTGATCGGACGGGCCGAGGCGCTGGCCGAGCTGCAAGCTCTGCTGCCCCGGCAACGGTTGGTCACGCTGGTCGGGCCGGGCGGGGTCGGCAAGACGCGACTCGCCATCGAGGCAGCCCGTACCGTCCCCGACGGCGTCCGCATTGTCGAGCTGGCACCGCTGCCCGCCCGTGACAGCGGCATCGCCGAACAGGTGCTCGGCGCGCTGGACGTGCGCGAGTCCCCCGGCAGCAGCCTATCCGCCGTCGACCGGCTCGTCGCGGCGCTGCGGCAACGTCACCTGCTGCTCGTGTTGGACAACTGCGAACACGTCATCGAGCCGGTCGCCGAGTTGGTGGCCCGGCTGCTGCGCGACGTACCCGGGCTGAGCGTGCTGGCCACCAGCCGAGAGCCGCTCGGGCTGACCGGGGAGCTGCTCTGGGACGTACCCCCTCTGTCCGTGCCCGGCGACGGTGACCTGGACACGGTCCGGCGCTCGGCGGCGGCCCTGTTGTTCGCCGCACGTGCCGGCGCGCAGCAGCGCGGCTTCCGGCTCGACGCGCGCACGGCGCCGGCGGTGGCCCAGCTCTGCCGCCGTCTCGACGGCCTGCCGCTGGCGCTGGAGCTGGCCGCGACCCGGGTACGGGCGCTCGGCGTGCGGGGCGTGGTGCAGCGGCTCGACGACCGGTTCCGGCTGCTCGCCACACAGCAGCGGGACGTGCCGCCGCGCCAGCGGACGCTTACCGCGGTCATCAGCTGGAGCTGGGACCTGCTGGACGAGGCGGACCGGCTCGCCCTGGCCCGGCTTGCCGTGTTCGGCGACGGCTGCACCCCGGAGGCCGCCGAGCGGGTCTGCGGAAGCGACCTGGACACGCTGGCGCGACTCGTGGACCGGTCGCTCGTGGTGCTCGACGACTCGGGCACGGCACCGCGCTACCGGCTGCTCGAATCGGTCGCCGCGTTCTGTCTGGACCGCCTCACCGACGCCGACGAGGTCCGGGCACGGCACGCCGCCTACTACACCGAGCTTGCCGAACGCGCCGACCCGGGGCTTCGCGGCGCCGACCAGCAGCGATGGCTGGCGGTGCTGGACGCCGAGACGGCGAACCTGCGCGCGGCGCTGGACAACGGCGGCGGGCTGCGCCTCGCCGTCGCGTTGAGCTGGTACTGGTACCTGCGCGGCCGGTTCACCGACGCACGGCGGGCGCTCGCCATACGCGACGAGGAGCAGGAGGCGCGGGCAGCGCCCTGGCGGGTCGGCTTCGCGCTGTTGCAGGGCGACGAGATCCGGCCAGCCGACGTACGGGCCGCAGTGGCCGGCGGGTCAGACGAACGGGCCGCCTGGTTCGCGGCGAACGCGTTGATCGACCACAGTGACCTGACCCTGGCGGCGGAGCTGCTGCCCACCACCGTCGCCGATCCGTGGACCGAGGCCGCGGTGCTCACCTCCCGGGCCAGGCTCGCGCACGCGATGGGTGACCAGGAGGCACTGGAGAGCGCCGCGACCCGCAGCGCCGCGCTGTTCGCGAAGCTCGGCGACAGGTGGGGACGGCTCGTCGCGACCGAGTGGGTGGGCGGGCTCGCGGACATGCGCGGCGAGCACGAACGCGCCGCGGCCCTGCACCGGGAAGGGTTGCGCTGGGCCGAGGAACTGGCGCTGTGGCCGCAGGTCGGCAGCACGCTGTCCTGGCTGGCCTGGCTCGCGGTGCAGACCCGCGACTACGCGCAGGGCCGCGAACTCGCCGAACGCGCGTACCAGATGGCGCTGGAGCAGGCCACGCCCAGCGCCATCGTCTTCGCGCAGATGAGCCTCGCTCTGGCGGCCCGCCGCGACGGCAAGCGCGACGTCGCCGTCACCCACCTGAGCCACCTCGTCGAGCAGGGCCGGGCCGAGCCCTGCCCGGCGTTGTACCTGCCGCTGGTCCTGGTCGAGCTGGGCTACGCGGTCGAACAGGACGGCGACCCGGACGCCGCGCTCGCGCTGCACGTCGAGGCGTTCGCGGCTGCCGAGGCGATCGCGTCGACACGGGACACGATCGGGCCCCTGGAGGGGATGGCGTCGGCGGCGCGCTCACCGGAGGCCGCCGCCCGGCTCCTCGGCGCGGCGGCTGCCGCCCGGCTGGCCACCCACTCTCCCGCCTCTCCCACCGAACGGGACGAGACCGACAGGGTGGCCGAACGCGTCCTGGCCGTCCTCGGGCGGGAACGCTTCGACGCCCTGGTCGCCGAAGGCACGGAGCTGAGCCCGAGCGAGGCTCGCGCCCAGCTCTGACCAGCGGGTCAGGCGGCCGTCCCCGGTCGGTACGTGGCGATGATGACGCCGCTCTTGTGCACACGGGTGCCGATCAGCTCGAAGGACGCCCGGACGTCCTTCAGCGGCACGGTGAGGCTGGCGCCTCCCTGGAGCACCGGGCAGATCCAGAACCGGACCTCGTCCACCAGCCCTGCGCGGACCAGTTGCGCGGTGACCGAGCCGTAGCCGTACTGGATGATGTTGTGGCCGTCCTGGGCCTTGAGCCGGGTGACCTCCTGCACCAGATCGCCCTGGAGCACCTCCGTGTTGTTCCAGGTGGGGTTGGTGAGGGTGGTCGAGGCGACGTACTTCTTGACGTTGTTGAAGTAGGCAGCACCAGTGCTCGGGTCGCTCTCGTCCCGCTGCGGCCAGGCCACGGACATGCCGTCGTAGGTGACCCGGCCCATCAGCATCGCGTCGGCCTCGTCCGTCTGCGAACCGGCGAAGGCGGCGGCCTCCTCGTCGAAGTACGGCATGGTCCACGTCGGGTTCTCGATGACACCGTCGAGGGTGACGTATGTCGAGTTGATGAGCTTGCGCATCGGATTCTCCTGGCTGTCGGTCGTCTTCTCCGGTGACAACCAGGACTGTGCCGTCCGCCGCTTACGATTCGCTTCAGGTGCCCTTACCCGGGTCGGTGAGCGGGATCGGCAGCGCCTGCGTGGCCGCCGTGCCGCCGCCGGCGGAGTGGGCCGGCGCGGGACGGTCGCTGATGCGGCTGTGCAGGCGTCCGCGCCCTGCCGGCCCGGCGCGCCGGGTCACCTCGACCGTCACCATCCGCACCGGCGGTGGCGGTGCGGTGAAGCGTCCGACGCCCCAGCGCACCCAGATCGGGATCCGCCCGGCGTCCGCCTCCGCCCGCAGCTTCTGCACCGTCCGCGCCCGGTCGGTGTGGTCGACCTCCACGACTACCGGCGGGCCGTCCGGGCGGGCGCACGCCACGTCGAGAACTGAGTGCCGCTCCTGCATGGGCGGCGGTAGCGGCACCACGCTCGGCGCCCGCCGGTAGACCCGCCAACCCTGCGCCTGCGCCCAGCGCACGACCGAGTCGATGACCCGTGCGGTGACCTCGTCGGTGTCCAGGTCGACGAACGTCAGATCGTCCAGCCAGCGGCCCAGGTCCGCGGCCAGCCGCTCGCCCTGCTCCGTGACGTCCACCGGCGCAGGATAACGCCTCGACCGACGGCGGCCACGGTCGCGGCGGGCTGCCGGGACGCCTCAGCCGACAGCGGGCACGGGCGCGGACGCGGCGAGGTGCCGGGCCAGCCACGCGGTGGTGGCAGTGCGGGCCGCCTCGGCGTTGTCGCGGGCCAGAAAGTCGTGCCCCTCGCCGGCCAGCACCAGATGACCGTGCGGTACGCCGCGAGCGGCGAGAGCTTGCGCCACCTGCGCCGACTCGCCGGCCGGCACGTTCGTGTCGTTGGCGCCGTGGATGAGCAGCACCGGCACGTCGAGGCGGTCCAGGTGGGTCATCGGTGACAGGTCCCGCAGCAGCTCGGCGTCGCGCACCGGGTCGCCGTACTTGCTGACGGCGGCGGCGGCGATCCACGGCTCGGTGCCTGCGAAGAACGTCCGGAAGTCGGAGATGCCGCACTCGGCCACCCCGGCGGCGAACAGGCCGGGGAAGTTCACGAGCACCGCGAGGACCAGGTAGCCACCGTAGGAGCGGCCCAGGCAGCCCAGCTGGCCCGGCCGGGCAACGCCGCTGTCGAGCAGGAAGTCAGCGCACGCTGCCACGTCGGCGATGGCGCCGTACCGGCCGGCGAGGTTGTCGGCGGCGACGAAGGTACGCCCGAAGCCGGACGAGCCGCGCACGTTCGGCGCGAAGACCGCGACGCCCTGCGCGACGAGGGCCTGGAACAGCGGGTTGTAGCAGGGGCGTTCCTGTGCCTCCGGGCCACCGTGCAGGCTGATCGCCGTCGGCCAGGGGCCGGGGCCGGGCGGCCGGTACAGCCAGCCGGACAGCGGCATCCCGTCGCGTGCCCGCAGGTCGACCAACTGCGGCGCGACTCCACCACCGCCGGCGCGCGTGGCGGCGGCGTCCGGACGCAGCGGACGCGGCGCGGCTGTCACCGGGTCGACCAACCAGACCTCCCGGGGCTGCACCGGCCCCTGCGCGGTGACGCAGAGCAGGTCGCCCCCGGCGGCGAAGACAGCGCCGTCGAGCACCTCACCCGGGGCCGCGACGGCCCGCTGCACGCCACCGGCCAGGTCGAGCAGGCTCAGCTCGCTGCGCCCGCCGTAGGTGTTCCACAGCAGCGCGGCGCGACCCCGGTCGGCGCTGACCGCCACGTGCTCCAGCTCGGCGTCCGGTCGTCCGGCGAGCCGCACCGGCGCCAGCTCGTCCCGCGTCAGGTCGACCCGCACGAGCGTTGCCAGCTCGCTGAATGCGTCGGTGCGGGCCAGCACGCTCGTGCCGTCCCGGCCGAACCAGCCCTGGTCGGTGCTGCCCCGGCCGGTGTCCGGCAGCAGCCGCCGCCGCTCGCCGGTCGCCACGTCCAGCACCTCCAGCCAGCGGGCGTTGCGCGGGCCTCGACGCAGCAGGGCGGCGCCGGCATCCGCTGTGACGTCAAGCAGTGTGAGCAGGTCGTCCTCGACCAGCACCTGCCGCTGCCCGGTCCCCGCGTCGATCAGCAGGGCCGTACCCCGGTCTGCGGTCTCGGTGACGGCCATCAGCGCACCGCCGGGCAACCACCCGGACACCGACGCGCTGCGGCGGCCGAAGCCGGCGACCTGCCGGCGGCAGGTGCCGTCGGGGCGCAGCACCCACAGCTCGGTGCGGGGCGCCCCGCCGGGCGCGACGACGCAGGCAAGCCACTGCCCGTCCGGCGACCAGCTCACCGCCAGGACCGGCTCGTCGCCGGTGGGCACCGCGACCGCTTCGCTGGCGTCCACGTCGCGGACCCAGACGCCGGGCGTTCCGGCCCGGTCGGACAGGAACGCCACCCGCCTGCCATCCGGGGAGGGCGCGCTGGCGAAGTCCTCGCCGGCCGGTGGCGACGGCAGCAGCCGGCGACCGGTCGGGCGGCCCCGGCGGGTGGTGCGCGGCGCCTCGGTCCGTGCGCTCATCTAAACCCCGATCCGCTGCAACCAGAGCTCCAGCAGCCCGAGCTGCCAGAGCGCGTTCGAACCCAACGTGGTCCGCCGGGCGTTCGGCGCGTCAAGCAACTCCTCCAGGTAGTCCTTGCGGAACAGACCCCGGTCGCGTGCCGGCGGCGCGGTCAGCGCGTCGCGGACGTCGTCGAGCAGCGGGCCGGAGAGATGCCGGATCGCGGGCACGGGGAAGTAGCCCTTCGGACGGTCGATCACCTCGTCCGGGACGATGCCCCGGCTCGCCGCCTTCAGCACGCCCTTGCCGCCGTGCGCCAGCTTCAACGCCGGCGGGCAGGCTGCGGCCAGCTCGACCACCTCGTGGTCGAGGAACGGCACCCGCCCCTCCAGCCCCCAGGCCATCGTCATGTTGTCCACCCGCTTGACCGGGTCGTCGACGAGCATCACCAGGCTGTCCTGGCGCAGCGCCGCGTCCAGCGCGGTGTCCGCGCCCGGCGCGGCGAAGTGCGCGGTGACGAACTCCAGGCTGGCGTCGTGGTCGAGCATCCACTCGGGTGCCAACTGGTCGGCGAGCGCGTCGTGGCGACGATCGAAGAACACCCTGGCGTACGCCTCGACGGCGTCCTCGCGGGCCACGTTCGCCATCGGCGGGTACCAGTCGTAGCCGGCGAAGATCTCGTCGGCGCCCTGACCGGACTGCACCACCGTGATCCGCTGCGACACCTCCTCGGAGAGCAGGTGGAACGCCACGCAGTCGTGGCTGACCATCGGCTCGCTCATCGCCCCGATGGCCGCGTGTACGGCCGGCACGAACCGGTCGCCGCCGATGCGGATCTGCTGGTGGTCGGTGCCGAACTCGCGGGCCACCAGGTCGGAGTAGTGAAACTCGTCGCCGCTCTCCCCCGCCCTCGCCTCGAACCCGATGCTGAAGGTCGCCAGCCCGGTCTGGCCCTGCTCGGCCAGCAGGGCGACGATCAGGCTGGAGTCGATGCCGCCGGAGAGCAGCACGCCGACAGGCACGTCGGCGACCATCCGGCGACGTACGGCGGTGCGCAGCGCGGACATGATCCGCTCCTGCCACTCGTCTGCGGACATCGGCGGGGCTGCCGCGCGGGTGAACTCCGGCCGCCAGTAGACGGTGTCGGTGCTGCGGCCGTCGCCGGTGATCACGCGTACGGTCGCCGGGGGCAGTTTGCGGACGCCGGCAAGGATGGTGCGCGGCGGCGGCACGACCGAGTGGAAGCTCATGTAGTGGTGCAGTGCCACCGGGTCGAGGTCGGTGTCCACGTCACCGGCGGCGAGCAGCGCCGGCAGTGTCGAGGCGAAGCGGATCCGGCCCGGCGTCTCGGCGAGGTAGAGCGGCTTGATGCCGAGCCGGTCGCGGGCCAGCACCAGCGTGGACGTGGTCAGGTCGACAAGGGCGAAGGCGAACATCCCGTAGAACCGCTCGACGCAGGCCGTCCCCCACCTGTGGTACGCCTTGATGATCACCTCGGTGTCCGAGGTGGACCGGAAGGAGTAGCCGGCGGCGGTCAGCTCGTCACGCAGTTCCCGGTAGTTGTAGATGCAGCCGTTGAAGACCAGGGCCAGGCCCAGCTCGGGGTCGACCATCGGTTGGGAGCCGGCGTCGGACAGGTCGATGATGCGCAGCCTGCGGTGCACGAGCGCCGCCGGCCCCTGCCGCCACCGCCCCTCGCCGTCCGGGCCCCGGGAGGCGAGGGCGGGAAGCATCCGCTCGACGGCCGCCATGTCCGGCGGCGCCCCGTCGAGCCGGAACTCGCCTCCGATACCGCACATGGTTCACCTCTCATCGGCTCGGGTCGCTCGGCCGCTGACCGGTCCAGGTTTGGCCGGCCTGGTTGCGTCCCGATGACGTCAAGGTCAAGCGTGGGTTACGCGGGCGGTTGACCGGCTCCGCCGAGCAGCCAGGTGTCCTTCGACCCACCGCCACGGGACGAGTTGACGATCATGCTGCCGGCCGGTGCGACCCGGGTCAGCGCCACCGGCGCCACCTCGGCCGTGTCACCGAGGAAGACGAACGCCCGCAGGTCGACGTGCCGAGGTGCGAGGGCGGTGCCGTCGAACACCGGGTGGGTGGTCAACGAGATCACCTCCTGGGCGATCCACCGGTGCGGCGCGGCGAGGATCTGCTCCCGGGCGGCGTCCAACTCCTCCGCCTCGGCGCGCGGACCGATCACCACGCGGTCCCCGCCGTACCCGTCGACGGGCTTGAGCACCAACTCCCCCAGCCGGCCGAGCACCTCGGCGCGCTGCTCGGGCAGCCCGCACAGGTACGTCGGCACGTCCGCGAGCAGCGCCTTCTCCCCCAGGTAGTACTCGATGAGCTGCGGCACGTACGCGTACAGCGCCTTGTCGTCGCCGACGCCGTTGCCGAGCGCGTTGGCAAGGCTGAGCCGCCCCGCGTGCACGGCGGCGAGCAGTGGCCAGCCCAGCGGCACCCCGTCGGCGCCCGGCGCGTGCAGCAGCGCCTCCTCGTCCATCCGCAGGTAGATCACGTCGACCTGGCTGCGGCGGCCCTCGCGTACCAGGCACACCCGCCCGTCCTCCACCAGCAGGTCGCTGCTCCCGATCAGCGGCACGCCCATCTCGTCGGCGAGCAGCCGGTGCTCGAACCACGCCGGGTCGCCGGAGCCGCTGCTGAGCACCACCACTGCGGGGTCGTCGGCGGCGGCGGGCGCGGCGGCGAGCAGCGCCCGGTGCAGCATCGCGGGTGTCTCGTCGGCGGGCAGCAGGTCGTCGGGCACCGGCAGCTCCGGCAGCACCGCCCGGGTCAGCCTGCGGTTCTGCACCGCGTAGCCGAGACCCGAGGGCACCCGCAGGTTGTCCTCCAGCACGTACCAGCCGCCGTCGGGGTCACGCACCAGATCCGTGCCGGACACCTGGGCGCGGGTGCGGCGGCGGCCCATGAGCGCGCCGGTGGGGCGCAGGCCGGGTGAGGACTCCACCACCCAGGCCGGCACCACGCCGTCGGCCACCACCGCCCGCTCGCCGTAGACGTCACGCAGGAAGGCGTCGAGGGCGCGGGCCCGCTGCACCAGGCCGCTGCGCAGCGCGCTCCAGTCGGCGGCGGGCACCACCCGGGGCATCAGGTCGACAGGGAAGAGCCGGGTGCTCGCCTCACCGGCCACGCTGAAGGTCACACCCCGGGCGCGCTGCTCCTCGTCGCGGTCGTGCTCGCGTTGGCGCAGACCGACGGTGCCCAGGCCGCGCAGGGCGTCAAGCAGCGGCCGGTACGCCGGCTCCGGTCCGTCCGGGCCGAAGACCTCGTCGCCGGCGTCGACGTACGTGGGCAGGGCCGGCGGTGGCGGTGCACCCGGGCCGGGGGCGCCCGTGCGGCCCCTGGTCTCGTCGAGCAGCAGGTCGACAACGTCGGCCAGTCGACCCCGCCGCTCGTAGGCCCGCCGCTGCCGGGCCGCCGAGCTGCCGCGCGCCAGCGCGTAACGGGTCAGCTCGCTCACCTGTTCCCAGTCCCCGGTCGCCTCCAGTTGCGGGCGCAGGTCGGTCACCAGTCGACGTACCGCCTCGGCGGCCGGCACCGGCCGGGCCGAGCGGGGCAGGTCCAGCAGGTCGCCCTCCAACCCGGAGCGGGCGGCCCGCCACACGGCGGCGCGCAGCACCGGCGGACGTACGGCGGTGCGCTCGACGCCGGCGCGCAGCGCGGCGACCTCCCGGCGGACCAACGCCCGGAACAGGCCGGTGAGCAGGACGATGATGTCAACGTCGGAGTTGGCGTCGGTGATGCGCAGCTCCACTGTGGGCACGTGCGCCGACGGCCGCACATCGAAGTAGATCATGGCAGGGTCGGTGATGGTCTCCGAGGAGATCAGCTCGGCGACAAGCGCCTCGTGGTCGGCCGCGCTTGTCACCTCGCCCGGGTCGCCGGCCGTGGGCCAGCGCTGCCAGACCAGCGAGCGGACGCTCGCGTAGCCGCTGTCCTGCCCCATCCAGTACGGCGAACTGGTGGACACTGCCAGCAGCAGCGGCAGCCACGGCTGGACCCGCCGGGTGACGGCCACCGCCAGATCCCGGTCCGACACACCGACGTGCACCTGCGCACCGCAGATCAACTGCTCCCGCGCGAGCATCTGGTACTCGTCGAGCATCCGCCGGTAGCGGGAGGTGGGGGTGACACTCGGGTCGCCGTCGGCGCGCAGCGGCACGGTGCCGGCCGCCACGATGCCCAGCCCGGCCCGGTCGGCGACCTGGACGGCCGACTGGCGCAGGCGGGTCAGCTCGGCGCGGATCTCGTCCAGGGTGCGGCAGACAGCGGTGTTGGTCTCCACCACGCTGCGGTGCAGTTCCGCGGTGAACGACGCGGCCGGCAGCCGGTCGAGCAGCTCTCCCGCACGCGGCACCAACTCGCGGGTGTGCAGGTCGACGACATGGAACTCCTCCTCCACACCGATGGTGGCGAGGTCCGCCGGGTCGCTGTCGTCGACCTGCATGACCGGTTGGGCACGGGATGCGGGCACCGCCCGGCCGTTGCCGGACCGGCCCAGCGGCCCGTCGAACGTCGCCGCGTTCGTGGTGTTCTCGACCATGGTCACCCCGGTTCGCGTATCGGTGTGTCGACTTGTCCGACGAGCGTTCCCAGGATTGGTACCGGAGGTGTTTCCGGCGCGTTAAGGTGACGCACCGTTCTGCCCGGCCGCTCGGCGGCACGCTGCGGGCACCGCCCGGGTCGACCCCGCCGTGCCAACGGCACATGCCGGTGAGTCATCACTCTGACTCACCGGCATGTCGCAACGACGCCTACCGTCGATCGCGCGTGTTCGCGGTCGGGGTCATCTCATGTTGGCGACCACGAACGGCGCGTGGCCGTGCAGGTAGTTGTCCCATCCGCCGGTCACCGGCGCACCCGGGCTGAGCAGGTTCGTGGTGTCGGTGCCGACGTCGAGCTTCCAGGCCGTCCAGGAGATGCCGTTCGCCTTCATCCAGTCGATCCAGGACTGCGCCTCCGGCAGGCAGGCCCGGCCGTCGAGACCACCGTCGGCGTGGCTGGCGCCCCACTCCGTGACGAACAGCGCCAGGCCGGCCCGGATCGCCGCGTCACCCTTGGCGCGCAGCGACGCGCCGTGGGTGCACGAGTAGAAGTGCAGCGTGTACATCAGGTTGGTGCCGGAGACCGGGCTGGCAGCCGCGACGTCCACGTCCTGCGACCAGGTCGGGGTGCCGAGCACCACGATGTTGTCCGGGTCGGCGGCGCGGATCGCCGAGACGACAGCCTGGTGGTACGGCTTGATGACGTTCGTCCAGCTCACCTGCAACGGCTCGTTGTAGGGCTCCCAGATGACGTTGGGCAGGTGGCCGTAGCGGCGGGCCAGGTCACCGAAGAACGCCACCGCCTGCGACTGGTTGTTCTGCGCCTCGTGCGCGTGCCAGTCGACGATCACGTACACCCCGGCGCTGACCGCGTTGTTGATGATGGTCTCCACCTGGTTACGCGCCCTGGTCGGGTCGCTGAGGTACGCGCCGGCCGGCTCCACGCCCATCGCCGCGCGGATCACCTGAAGCTTCCAGTTGTCACGCATCCAGGTCAGCGCGGACAGGTTCTCGGCGTACGGGGCGGTCTCCCAGTTGAGCCACATGCTGCTGATGCCCCGCAACTGCACACGCGCGCCGGACTTTGTCGCACATCGTCGTGCCGCACACCCGCAGCTGCCCGTGCCGCTCGACGGGCGTGCCGGTCGTGGGCGGCGGCGTCGTGGGGGGCGGGGTGGTCGGTGGCGGTGTCGTGGGCGCCGGAGTGGTCGGCGCGGGAGTGGTGGGCGTCGGAGGCGGGCCGCCGGCGCAGGCCGCACCGTTGACAGTGCAGTTGACGGGGGTGCCGGAGCCGTCGACGAGGAAGCCGAACGACGTCGACGCCCCGGCGGCCAGGGTGCCGTTCCAGGACACGTTCGTGAAGGTGTAGCGGCTGCCGGAGGTCGTCTGCTGCGCGTTCCACGACTGGCTGATGCTGGAGGGGGCTGGCAGGTCGAACTCGACGCGCCAGCTGGTGATCTGTGCCGACGTGTTGTTGGTGACAGTGACCTGGCCCTGGTAGCCACTGCCCCAACTGTTCGTCACGGAGAACACGGCTGTCGCCGCACTCGCCGGCGTGGCCGCGATCGCCACCGTGCCGGCTATCAGGCCGGCGACGGCCAGCGACGTGACAAGTCTCAGTGTGCGCATGCTGAACCCGCTTCGGATCGACGGTGATGGTCTGAGGCGGGGCGGCGCCAGAGCCGACAATATCGATCTTCCACGATGCATTCAAGGCGTGCGGCCGATCTCCCGCTCGCCGGGACCAGCTGAGCGGTGTACGCCGCTCAGCGCACCTTCATGAGGTCGACGAGTTGGTCCAGCGCAGCGCCCCATCCTTCGTGGAAGCCCATCTCCTCGTGCGACTTCTTCGCCGACGCGTCGGCGTGGATCGCGGTGGCTGTGTACTTCGTGCCCGCGCCGTCCGGCTCGATCCGCACCACAGCGGTGAAGGGGAAGCCGTCCTGGGCGATCTGCGGACGGAAGCCGGGCCCCAGGCCGGAGGTGAAGACCAGCGTCGAACCCTCGTCGACCACCAGGATGCAGCCGCTGTTCGGGTACTCCTCGCCCTCGGGCGAGCGCATTGTCGTGTCGAATCTGCCGCCGGGCCGCAGGTCGATCTCGCAGGCGACTGTCGACCACGGCTTCGGGGTGAACCACTGCATGATCAGCTCGGGTGTGGTCCAGGCCCGCCAGACCAGCTCTGGCGGCACGTCGACGGTGCGCTCCAGGACGAGATCGAGGTCGGGGTCCACTGTGTAGAGGGTCATCGTTCTTGCTCCTTCAGGTCGTAGAGAAGTGAGTCGAGTTGGTCGAGGCGTCGGGTCCACCGCGCGCGCTGCGCGGCGAGCCAGGTGTCGAGGTGCTCCAGCGGCTGGGGCGCGAGCCGGTAGGTGCGAACCCGGCCCTTCTTCTCCGACGTCACCAGACCGGACTGTTCGAGGACGTGCAGGTGCTGGGTGAACGACGGCAGCGCCATGTCGAACGGACGAGCCAGCTCACTGGTCGTGGCCGGCCCCTGGGTGAGGCGCTCGACGACCTGGCGGCGGGTGGGGTCGGCCAACGCCTGGAACACACTGTCGAGAACGCCGCCGCCCTCCCCCACATACTTAGCCATGCGCCTAACTATGCACGGATGCATTACTTAGGTCAAGCCCTAAGTAATTGCGCTCCAAGACACGTCACGGATCGCCGGACGCCCGCACCGGCCGTAGCGTAGGGCGCATGCGAGCCACCACGCTGGGCAGTGCAGGACCCGAGGTCGGCGTCATCGGCCTCGGGTGCATGGGCATGAGCCACGGATACGACATCACCGGCCCCCGCGACGACGACACGTCGATCGCCGTGATCCGACAGGCGCTGGACCTGGGCGCCACGCTTGTCGACACGTCCGACGTGTACGGGCCGTACACCAACGAGGAGCTTGTGGGACGGGCGCTGGCCGGCGGCCACCGGGAGCGGGCCGTCCTGGCCACCAAGGTCGGCCTGGTGACCACCTCCCCCACCGGAGGGCCCGGCAACTCACCGAAGATCGGCAACGACGGCCGACCGGAGCACATCCGCGTGGCGATCGACGCCAGCCTGCGCCGGCTCGGCACCGACCACGTCGACCTCTACCAGCTGCACCGCGTCGACCCGCAGGTGCCCATCGAGGAGTCCTGGGGCGCGATGGCGGAGGTCGTCGCAGCGGGCAAGGCGCGGCAGATCGGGCTGTCCGAGGTGACAGTGGAGCAGATCGTACGGGCTCAGACGGTGCACCCGGTGGCGTCGGTGCAGTCGGAGTTGTCGCTGTGGACGCGTGATCCGTTGACCGAGGTGCTGCCGTACTGCGCGCAGCAGGGCATCGCGTTCCTGCCGTTCTCGCCGCTGGGTAGGGGTTTCCTCGCCGGCCGGTTCACATCCTTCGACGACCTGCCCGCCGACGACTTCCGCCGTGGCCTGCCGCGTTTCCAACAGGACGCGTTGCGCGCCAACCTGGCCATCGTCGCCCGGGTCCGCGAGATCGCCGACCGGGCCGGGCTCAGCCCCGCGCAGGTCGCTCTCGCCTGGGTGGTCGCCCAGGGCGAGCAGGTCATTCCGATCCCCGGCACGAAGACGCCGAAGTACCTTGTGGACAACTGCGCGGCCGGCGACGTGCGGCTCAGCGCCGAGGATCTGGCCGACCTCGACGCCCTGCCCGCGCCCGAGGGCGGACGTTACTGACCATCGCCTCCCGGCGCCGGGCTGGTCGCGGCCCACACTGGTCCGCGACCAGCCCGACCCCGCCGCCGCCGTCAGGCGGGCCGGGCGGCGGCGTCCACCGGTGGGCCGAACCGCACCCCGACGCCTGGTGAATACAGCACGCTGACCGGAGGCCCGGCCGGTGTCGGCAGCCCTGCGGCGGTGACCAGCTCGTCGTCAAGGTGCAGCAGCTCGGCGCGGTGCAGTGGCCAGCGCGGATGCCAGTTCGGCAGGTGCACCGTGCGCCCGTACGCCCGGGTGTGCAGCCCCCACCGGGCGGTGACGAAATGCTCAAGCGGCGTCGGCTCGGCGATCGCCTCCCCCACCCGAACCACAATCCGGCTCGTCGTGCCGGCCGGGCCGGGCCAGCGTCGCCGGCACCGGTAGGTGAGGCGGTCACCGTCGCGGTCCACTCCCATCGAGGACCAGAGGTACGGCAGACGCAGCGTCACCTGGGCGACAAGCACGGGAACGAGGCGGGACGCGTCAAGCGACCGGAACACCACCGCACGCCGGCCGTTGGCGTCGACCGAGTAGAGCCGGACGTTCGTCTCCCAGAACGTGCCGAAGTACGGCACCGCCGGCCCGCGACCGAAGCCCAGCCCCACCATCCGGAAGCCGATCAGACCGACGTAGGTGACGCCGTCGATGGTGTCCGGCCGGGTCCCGACGGGCAGCAGCGGCGCGACGGTCTCCGGGGCGACCGCCCAGTGCAGGAAGGTGAGGTCCTCCCAGCGCTGCCGTAGGACCGCCCAGGGGAACGACTGTCGGGGCGCGATGTCGACCGGCTCGATGTCCACGCTTCCATCCTGACTCAGGCCCGCACGGGGCTGGCATCAGGCGTGCGGGCCGACCCTCACCGTGCCGATGGTCAGCGCCGCCCTGCCCTCCAGGATCTGGCCGACCCGATCGACCTCGTCCTCCAACTCCCGCAGCCGACCCGGGTCGAGCGCCTGCAACGGCTCGACAGTGACGTGGATCGTGCGTCCGGAGCGGCGTTGGTGCCACACCCCGGAGACCACCCCGTCGACAAGCAGCACCGGATAGTTGCCGGCCTGGCCACGAGCCAGCGCCCGCTCGGCCGCGACGCCGGGATAGAGCCGCTCACGCGGGTGGCAGCCAACCGCGTACGCGTCGAAGTAGGGCAGGAGCCGCAACCCGGACGGCGGGTCGGTCGGGAAGTCGGTGTCGTCGGCGGCCACCCATGCCTGCGTACCCTCCACTGTCACCTCGGCCAGGTCGATGGAGTCGAACAGCGACGTGGCCCACCGCACCGGCGCCGCGAGCCACTTGGCGAACTGCGCCGGGGTGGCTGGCCCGTAGGCGAACAGATATCGGCGGACGAGATCGGTCAGGGCGGCGCGGCCGTCCCTCGGCGTGAAGCCGGGAAGCCAGCGCGTCGGGCTGGTGTAGGTGATGGCGCGACCCCTTGCCGGGCCGAAGCAGATCACCCCGGCCCGGCTGGCGGTCGACATCGCAACCATCCATCGGGGCCACAGGTCCTGGAACGCCTCCATGACCCGCTCACCGGCCCACGGGCCGGTGCGGGCCACGATCTCCTCGGTCAACTCGGCGGTGGTCAACTCGGCCTCGGCCAACGCGTCACCCATGGCGGCGAGGACCTGCCCGGCCTGCTCGGACGTCAACAGGTGGCGACTCTGCTCCCACGACGGAGCCGGTATCGCGGTGAGCGCGCCGATCCACATCGGCAGGTCCGCGGCGGCGAGCAGGTGCACCGTCCCGCGCGGTCCACGGGTCTTGACCAGGGTGCGGTCCGTCCAGAGCGCCTGTCGCACCAGGGCGCGGGTGGCACCGGGCACCCGCAGGCCGATGGACAGCTCGGCGGCGGAGGCGACCTGGGCGTGCGCGCCGCACATCGCGGACACCACATCGGCGACGCCCTCGGCACCCGGTGGTGACTCGGGTGCGGCCCGCGCCGAGAGCCCGTGCCGGGCGAGACGCCGGGCCGACACCTGCGCCCAGCCCAGATCGGTCACGGCAGGCTCCCGCGGCGGGCGTGGCTGTCAGCGTGGATCCCCATGACGCCCACGCTATGGCCGGGGTACGTCAGTTCCCGGCCGGCACCGGCTGGCCCCACCACCACCCGCCGTACGCTGGTACGGGCATGCGGCCCGACCAGAACACCCAAACTGCCATAAGCGGGACGCACGGGGGGACGTGGTCGTGACACAGGGTGACGCGGAACTGGTCCTGCTCGCGCAGGCGGGCGACGCGGCGGCGCTCGGCGCGCTGCTGGCCCGTCACGAAGCCGCAATGCGAGCCGTAGCGGTGAGCGTGCTCGGCTACGGTCCCGACGCCGAGGACGCGGTCCAGGACGCCATCGTCGTCGCGCTGCGTCGCATCGGTGACGTCCGCGACCCGGCCGCCATCGGCCCGTGGCTACGCATGATCGTCCGCAACAACAGTCGAACGGCACTGCGCCGGCCCCGCCCGGTCCCGGTCGCCGAGCCGGAGTGGTTCGCCGGCCCCGCCGAAACACCCACCCCGGAGCAGGCGCTCGACCGGGGCGCGATGCGCGACTGGGTGTGGCACGCCATCGGGCAGCTGTCCGAAACTGATCGGCTCGTCACCCTCCTGCGGTATTTCAGCGACGCGTCCTCGTACGAGCAGATCGCCGCCGTCTGCGGCGTGCCGGTCGGCACCGTCCGCAGCCGCCTCAACCACGCCCGCCGGGCGCTCGCCGGCGGTCTGCGAAGGGCGGCGACCGCGGCGCAGGCCGACGTCACCGCCGCGAACGACGCCCGGTGGCGCGACGGCCGCGACGTGATCGCCACGGCGATGCGCGGCGACTTCGACCAGGTGGTCCGGGAGAGTTGGTGGCCGGACGCCGAGATGATCGTGCCGGGTGGCCGGCGCGGCGGCCGTGACCTGGCGGTCGCCGGCATGACCCGCGACCTGACCGCCGGGGTACGTCAGCGGCTGCGCAACGTGGTGGCAAGCGGTGACGTGCTGATCTGGGAGACCGACCTGATCAGCCCGCCGGACGACCCGGAGCACTGCCCTCCCGGGGCGCTGTGGTTGCAGAGGCTGCGGGCGGGCCGGGTGCGCCGGCTCACCCTCTTCCACCCCGTCCCGGCACGCGGGGGCCACCCACCGGCGCTTGTCTGAAAGATTTCCCCGACCGGACGAACTTTCCTCCCGACCGCCGCATCTGGTCTGCGACCAGTCATCACCTGCCGCGCGGCACGGCCGCGCGGCTCATTGATCGGGGACAAGCCCATGGGTTTCACAGGCCACGACGGCGGCACGCTCACACGCCACGAGATAAGCGTCGGTGGCGTTCGGCAGGTCTACCACGTCGTCGGCACCGGCCCGATCTGCGTGGCGCACTCCGGCGGGCCCGGCATCGAATGGGCCTACCTGCGGATGCCGCGCCTGGAAGAGCACTTCACGATGGTGTACGTCGAGCCGGTCGGCACGGGCGCCTCCGGGCGACTCGACGACGCGTCCGACTACCGTCTCGACACGTACGTCCGGTTCCTCGCCGCCGTCGTCGACGACCTCGGCGAGCCCAGGGTGCACCTGCTCGGGCACTCGCACGGCGGCTTCGTCGTCCAGCGGTACGCGCTGGCGCACCCGGACCGGGTCGCCGGGCTCGCCCTGTACGACACCTCGCCCGTCACCGGCGCCGAGTTCTGGGGCGAGGCGATGGCCAACCTCAGCGCGTACCCGGACCGGCCGGAGGCGACGGCGATCCCGGCTGCCTTCGGGCAGATCGGCGGCGCCACCGACGACGAGACGTTGGGTGCCGCGCTACGTGCCGCAGTGCCTGCCTACTTCGCCGACTTCTGGGGCCGGCAGGACGAGTTCGCCCCGTTCCAGGCCGCCGTGCGGATCTCGGCGGCACCTGCGGGCGCGCAGGACCCCACGCCCTTCGACGTACGCGACAGGCTCGGTGAGATCACCGTGCCCATCGTGGTGATCGTGGGTACGTACGACTTCATCTGCGGACCACGCTGGGCCGAGCAGCTGCACGACGGGCTCAAGGATTCGCGTCTGGTGCTGCTCGAGCGCAGCGGGCACTTCGGGCACATCGAGCAGCCTGCGGAGTTCACTCAGGCTGTGGTGGAGCTGCTGCACCGCTGAAACGGCGCACCGCCGCGCCCGACACCGTGATGGGCGTCGCGCGCGGCGGTGCGGTCGGTCAGTGGATGATGACAGGCGTCTTGGCCTGCTCCCCCTGCTCGTTGTCGAGTTGCGCCCGCTGCCGCCGTCGCGGCAGCAGGGCGGCCGGGATGAACGTGAGCACCACCAGCCCGAACGCCACCCAGAACGTGTGGGCGAACGACTTCGCGGCGAAGTCGAGCCCGCGCTCGATGATCGACGGGTCAACCGGGATCTGCTGGAGCAGCTCCGGCCGCTGCTGGGCGGCGATGGCCAGCCCTGCCTCGGTGATCGGCTTGCCGTCCGGGTCCACCGCGCCCGGGATCGGCCGGGAGCCGTTCAGCTCGTTGGTGAGGATCACCGACATGACGGCGGCGCCGACCGAGCCGCCGATCTGCTGGAGGATGTTGACGAGCGTCGAGCCGCGCGCGACCTCCTGCGCCTGCAACGTCCGCAGCGCCGACGTCATGATCGGCATCATCGTGCCGCCCATGCCCAGACCCATCACGAACAGCGACGCGCCGAGCACCCAGTACGAGGTCTGCGCGTCGACCTGCGTGAAGCTGAAGAACCCGATCACGATCAGCGCCAGCGCGAACGGCACGGTGCGACCGATGGGCACCCGGTCCGCGAGCGTCCCGGCGATCGGCATGGTGAGCATCGCGCCGAGCCCCTGGGGTGCGATCAGCAGACCGGCGGCAAGCGTCGACTCGCCGCGCACCTGCAGGAAGTAGCTCGGGAACAGCAGGCCGGCGCCCATGAACGCGATGATGAACACGAACAGGGTCAGCGAGGCGATGGTCAGGTTGCGGTTGCGGAACAGCCGCAGGTCCAGCAGCGGGTGCCGGGGCCTGAAGGAGTAGAGCACGAACGCCACCACAAGCGCGCCGCCGACGAGCATCGGCGCCCACACCTTGGTCTCGGCGAACGTGCCCGTCTCCGGCAGCGACGAGACGCCGTAGAGGAACAGGGCGAGGCCGGGCGAGAGCATCAGCATGCCGAGGAAGTCGAACGACTCCGACGGCTCGGGCGCGTCCTTCGGCAGGGCCATCTGGGCGTAGATGAGGGCGACGACACCGATCGGCAGGTTGATCAGGAAGATCCAGTGCCAGCTCGCCACGTCGATCAGCCAGCCGCCGAGGATCGGGCCACCGATCGGCCCGAGCAGCATCGGGATGCCGAGGACTGCCATCAGCCGGCCGATCCGGTGCGGCCCGGCCGCCCGGGTCATGATGGTCATGCCCAGCGGCATGAGCATGCCGCCGCCGAGGCCCTGCAGGACGCGGTAGGCGATCAGCTCGCCGATCGAGTCGGCGGTGGCGCAGAGCCCGGACCCGATGGTGAACAGCGCGAGCGCCACCATGTAGAGGCGTTTGGTGCCGAACCGGTCGGCTGCCCACCCGCTGAGCGGGATCACAGTGGCCAGCGCCAGCGTGTAGCCGGTCATCGTCCATGCGACGCGCGCGTAGGTCGCGTCGAACTCGCTCTGGAACGTTGGCAGCGCAACGCTTACCACCGTCACGTCGAGGATCGACATGATCGCGCCAAGGACGACGACGCCTGCCACCTTGAGAACTGCGGCGTCGAGCTTGTCCGAGGTCGCGACGGATTGCTGTGTCACAAACTCTCCTGAGGTCGGTTGAACACGCGTTGGTCGGCGGTGGCGGTGCCGCGCCTACCAGGCGCAGGGCGCGGCGTACCAGGGCGACGACGCGCGCAGGCAGACTATCCGCCGGTTGTGACGTCGCGCCGCTGGGTTTCGTGACGCCGACCGGCGACAAGTCCGTTCGGTCGCCCGATTACGGCCGGTCGTCGGGGTGTCGATCAGTCGGCGAGGCGATCGAGCCGTCTGCCAGCAGCGAACGGCAGGCGACCCGAGGCCCAGCGGCTCAGCCAGGGACCGCGAATCCGTGGATGAACCGCACCTGGTTGGGGGTTCGGGACGGTGCCACGGTCGGTGCATGACCACTTCCACCCACACCGTCACCGGCCACTGGATCGGCGGCGAGACACTCGCCGGCTCGGCCGGCACCCTTCCCGTCGTGAACCCGGCGACCGGCGACGTCGTCGCCGAAACCCCGGCCGGCACCGCCGCCGACGTCGACCGGGCCGTCGCCGCCGCCCGGGCGACCTTCCCCGACTGGGCGGCGACCGCCCCGGCGCAGCGGGCCGAGGTGCTGCGCCGCCTGGGCGCCGGTCTCGCCGCCCGCCAGGAGGAGATCGCGACGGTGATCACCGCCGAGATGGGCTCCCCGATCGGGATGTCCCGGACCGCTCAGGTCGCCTTCCCCGCCGCGGTGATCGAGTCCGTGGCCGGCCTGGCCGACGACTTCGCCTGGACCGAGGAGGTCGGCAACTCGCTGATCGTCCGCGAGCCGATCGGCGTGGTCGGCGCGATCACCCCGTGGAACTTCCCGCTGCAGCAGATCGTCTCCAAGCTGGCGCCCGCGCTGCTCGCGGGCAACACGATGGTCTTCAAGCCGTCCGAGAACGCCCCGTTGACCGCGCGGATCCTCGCCGAGGTGGCCGCGGAGGCGGGCGTACCGGCGGGCGTGTTCAACGTGGTGTACGGCACCGGGGCGGTCGTCGGTGAGGCGATCTCCGCCCACCCGGACATCGACATGATCTCCTTCACCGGCTCCACCCGGGCCGGACGACGCATCTCCGAGGTGGCGGCGCACACCGTCAAGCGGGTCACGCTGGAGCTGGGCGGCAAGGGCGCGACCATCATCCTCGACGACGCCGACCTGCCCTCGGCGGTCACCACGGGCATGCTGATGGCGTTCGCCAACGGCGGGCAGGTCTGCGGCGCGTGGCCCCGGATGCTGGTGCCCGCCTCCCGGCAGGACGAGGTCGTCGCACTGGCCGTCGAGGCGGCCCGGCAGCACACCGTCGGCGACCCGACCGACGAGACCACCCGGATCGGGCCGATGGCGTCCGAGGCGCACCGCCAGAAGGTGCTCGGGTACATCGAACGGGGCATCGCCGACGGTGCCCGCCTCGTGTTCGGTGGCCCGGACCGGCCCGCCGGCCTGCCGAACGGCGCCTACGTCCAGCCGACGATCTTCGCCGACGTCGACCCGACGTCCGCGATCGCCCAGGAGGAGATCTTCGGCCCGGTGCTGACGATCATCCCGTATGCCGACGAGGACGAGGCCGTGGCCATCGCCAACGGCACGCTGTACGGGCTGACCAGCGGCGTCTTCGGAGAGCCGGAGCACGCGCTGGCGGTCGCCCGGCGGCTACGCGTGGGCCAGGTCGACGTCAACGCCGGCCACTGGAACCCGCTCGCGCCGTTCGGCGGCTACCGGCAGTCCGGCAACGGCCGGGAGTTCGGCCGCTTCGGTCTGGAGGAGTTCCTGGAGATCAAGTCCATCCAACGCTGAGTCGCCGGGTACCCCGGAACACCACACCAGGGTACGCCTGTTGCAGTCGACGTGCCGGTCCCGCCGGTCCGCCCGGGTGAAGGAGAAGCCAGCCGTGAACCGCGCCGAACTCGCCAGTTTCCTGCGGACCCGACGCGAGGCGCTCCAGCCCGAGGACGTGGGGCTGCCCCGGGGCCAGCGCCGGCGTACCGGAGGGTTGCGGCGCGAGGAAGTCGCCACGTTGAGCGGTATGTCCACCGACTACTACAGTCGGCTGGAGCAGCAGCGGGGTCCGCACCCCTCCGCCCAGATGCTCGCCGCGCTGGCCCGGGGCCTGCGGCTCTCCCTGGCTGAGCGGGACCACCTCTTCCAGCTCGCCGGTCACGCCGTTCCGCACCGGTCGGTCCGGGCCGACCACGTCAACCCGGGGATGATGCGGATCCTCGACCGGTTGCAGGACACCCCCGCCCAGGGTGGTCAACCACCTCGGCGAGACCCTGGCCCAGACCGCGCCGGCGATCGCGCTGCTCGGTGACGAGACCCGGCACACCGGGCTGGCGCGCAGCGCGCACCACCGCTGGTTCACCGACCCCCGGGTGCGGCAACGGCACCCGGCGCAGGACCACGAGACGCAGAGCGGCCTCCTCGTGGCGCACCTGCACGCCGCGTACACCCGGGATGGCAGGGGTTCGCGGGCGGCGACGATCGTCGACGACCTGCTGGCCCGGAGCCCGGAGTTCACCCGGCGGTGGCAGGAGCACCCGGTGCCGGGGCGGCTACTGCCCGGCGAAGCGCTTCCTCCACCCGGAGGTCGGGGCACTGGAGCTGCACTGTCAGACCCTGGTGGATCCCGACCAGTCCCAGACGCTGCTGGTCTTCACGGCCGTGCCCGGGTCGGAGAGCGACGAGAAACTGCGGCTGCTCTCCGTCATCGGCGCCCAGGTCGTCTGACCCCCGGTCCACGACGCGCCGGACGGTCGCCGTGCGCGCGGCCGTTCACCGGGGCGACCCGTACCGGGCCGGGCTGACGCCCAGGTGACGCCGGAAGTGCCGGGTGAGGTGAGCCTGGTCGAAGAACCCGGTCGCGGCGGCGACCTCGGCCGGCCGCTGCCCCGCGAGGAGCAGCCGACGCGCCAGCTCGACCCGGCGACCGGTCAGGTACGAGTGCGGCGGCAGCCCGTGCACGTGGGTGAACGTACGGACCAGGTGCGTCGGGTGGGCGTGCAGCAGCTCGGCGGCCTCCCGCAGGGTGACGCCCTCGACCGTCCGGGCGTCCAGCAGCTCACGCAGCCGCGTCGCGAGGCTGTGCGCCGCCGGCTGCGCGCCGGCCGGAGAGTTCAGCCGTAACCGTTGGCGCAGCCGGTCCAGGATAAGCGCCAGCCGGCTGTCGGCCTCGAACTCGTCGCCCGGGGCGGCGAGCACCTCGTGCAGGTGGTGGATGCGGTGCCGTAGCTGCGGATCGGCGAGGTCCGGACGGTCGACCGCCCGGCCGACCAGCTCGGCGTCGAGCGCCGTGGTGTCGAGGTACAGGACCCGCTTGCGAAAGCCGCCCGGTGTGGCGGAGCGGCCGTCGTGCGCCACGTACGGCGGGAGCAGGGTGACCGACGTCCGCAGCGCGCCGTGGCGGTGCCGGTCCAGGTCGAAGTGGACCGCGCCGTCGTCGACGATCAGCAGCGTCCACACGTCGTGGGTGTGCAGCGGGTACGCGTGGTCCACGAAGTGGGCGTGGAAGACCTCGGTGACCCCGGCGACGGCGGGTCGCCACGCGCTGACGTGGGAGCCTGCCGCCCGGGTGGCCACGCTAAGAACGTACAAGACCCGGCGGCGCCGGGCGGGCAGGCTCGACGTCATGACCGAACCGATCCGCTTTCCCACGAAGATCGCTGTGTTGCTCCGCAACGACCTGGCCGGCTGGCAGCGGCTGAACGTCACCGCCTTCCTGGTCAGCGGCGTCGCGCACGCCGAGCCGGAGTTGCTCGGCGAGGAGTACCGCGACGCGGACGGCACCCGGTACCTGCCGATGTTCCGTCAGCCCGTGCTGGTCTTCGCCGGTGACCGGGCCACGCTTACCAGTGCGCACTCTCGCGCGCTCACCCGCGGGCTACGCCTGTCGATCTTCACGCACGAGCTTTTCACCACCGGGAACGACCGGGACAACCGGGCCGCGGTGCAGGCGGTCGGCCGCGAGAAGCTCGACCTGGTGGGGCTTGCCCTGCACGGGCCGCGCACAGTGGTCGACAAGGTGCTCAAGGGCGCGACAATGCATCCCTGACCGCACCCCGCCGCGGGCCGGCGCCGATTCCTCGGCGCCGGCCCGCGGCGGCAGGCGGGGCGGGCTCAGCCATCGGCCCCCAGCGCCACCACCGGGCTGACCCGCGACGCACGCCGGGCCGGCAGGACCCCGGCCAGCGCGGTCAGCGCGGTCAGCGTCACGAACAGCCCGACCAGGGGCAGCACCGGTACGGTCAGCGGTGCGTTGATCCCCAGGGACTGGACCGCTATCCAGGCGTACGGGACGCCGAGCAGCAGGCCGATGGTCGCACCGATCACCCCGTAGAGGCCGGACTCCACTGTCAGCATCGTGCGCAGACCGGCCCGGGACAGGCCGATCGCGCGGAGCAACCCGGATTCGCGTACCCGTTCGACAACCGAGAGCGCGGTCGTGGAGCCCACGCCGACGACAGCGATCAGCACGGTCAGGCTGACCAGACCGACAGCGATCCCGACCAGGGTGCGCACCACCTCGTCGTTGCGGTCCCGCTCGTCGGCGAGCACCACGAGGCCCACGCTGTCGCTGTCGCCGATCGCGGCCCGCAGCGCCCGTACGCCGGCCGTGCGACCGTCCTCACCGGACCCGGCCGCGTCGGCCAGCAGACCGGTGTACGCGGTCGGCACACCGAGCCGGTCCAGATCGGCCGGGTCGATGAGAACACCTGCGTGCAGAGGACCGTCACCGGGCAGGACCGCCGCCACCCGTACGTCGAGCCTGCGCGCCGCGAGGGCGAGGGTGACGGTGTCGCCGGCCCGCAGACCGGCGTCCCGGGCAACCCAGTTGTTGAGCACGATTCCGCCGGGACCGCGATCGGCGAGACTGCCCTCGGCGACGTCCAGGTCACGGCTTGTCGGCAACGCTGTCAGGTCCAGGTCGGTGGCCGGGTATCCGGACTCGGTCTCGCCGAGCTTGTCGGCGCCGCGCATCAGTGTGACCTCGTCGACCTGCCGGTACGGCACCACCCGCGCCAGAGCGCCACCAGCCGCCTCGGCCCGGGTCACGACGTCCGCCGGCAGCGCCGCACCGCCGCCGTTGACCTCGAAGTCGGCGGGGGCCGACAACGCCATCTCGCGGTCGGCGAGGACCTGC
The DNA here is from genome assembly GCF_049841715.1 of Micromonospora sp. DT41. Lineage (NCBI taxonomy): Bacteria > Bacillati > Actinomycetota > Actinomycetes > Micromonosporales > Micromonosporaceae > Micromonospora > Micromonospora sp. DT41. Next base: position 330,484 of record NZ_JBNCKU010000010.1, read on the forward strand.
AACGACGCGCCGCCGATCACCACCCCGGAGATCAGTGTCACGCCGAGCGCCACCACGACGGAGACCGCTGCCGCCCGGCGCGGCGCACCGCCGATCCCGCTTACCGCCATCCGCCCGAGCGGCCCGAGTTGGCGCAACGGCCAGCCCACCACGGCCAGCACCGGGCGCACCAGCAGCGGCCCGAGGGCCACGAGCGCGAAGAACGCGAGCGTGCCGGACCCGACAAGCAGGAGCAGTGGCAGAAGCGGGTCGTACGTCGTTTGCTCCGGCTTCGGCAACTGGCTGATCGTCGCGACGGCTGCCACTGCCGCGCCGACGACCAGGAGCAGCCCGAACACCAGGCGCAGGACGCCGATGCCGCGCCGGCCTGCGGTGGTGCTCGCCGCCCGCAACGCCTCCAGCGGGGAGACACGGGCGGCCGACAGCGCCGGCGCCAGGACGGCGAGGACTGTGAGCAGGACGGCGCCGAGCACCACCGCGGCAGCCGCCACCAGCGGTGGGGGCGGCGTCGAGACGGCGTGGCCGGCGGAGCGCAGGATCGCCGGCACCGCGTACCCGAGGGCGAGGGCGCTGCCGACTCCGACGAGGCCAGCGACGAACCCGGTCAGGGCCCCCTCGACGGTCATCGCCCTGACCAGGGTGCCTCGACTCGCGCCGACGGCACGCAGCAGCGCGAGCTGCCGCATCCGCTGGGCGAAGACGATGCGGAAGGTGGAGGTGACCACGAGCGCCGCCGCGACGACGGCGATCGCGACGAACACGCCGACCAGGATGAAGACCGTGCCGACCTCGTCTACCGCAGCGTTGGCCTCCGCCTGGCGTACCTCGTCGCCGGTGCGGATCGGCTGGCCGGGGACCGCCGCGGTCACCCGCTGGTGGACGGCCTCTGTCGACTCTCCGGAGGCCACCCGCACATCGACGCGATCCACTGTGTTCAGGCGTCCCCACGAGGTCACGGCGCCCTCCGGGGCGTACGCGTCGTAGCCGGAGTCGGCATTGGTGTCCACGATGCCGGTCACGACGAGGCGGGCGGGCGCTGTGAGTTCACCGCCTTCGCCGTTGACGGTGCTGCCGACGGAGAGCCCCGCCCGTTGGGCGGTGCGAGGGGTGACAGCGATTTCCCCGGGCTGGTCCGGGTAGCTGCCCTCGACGACTGTGACGATGCTCAGCGGGCCGGCGCCCGGATCGGCCTGGAGGTTGAGGTACGTCTTGTCGACGGCCACCCCGATCGACACCCGGCCCACCGCCTCGGCCACACCGGGCAGGGCGCGGATCCGCGTCAGGTCCGCCACTGTGGGTGGCGCCTGGTTCACGCTGCCGATCACCAGGTCGGTGACGGCCGGCGTGCCGCTCAGGTTGTCCCGTACCGTCCGTTCGCTGATCCCCTGCACCAGCACGGTGCCGAAGACGACGAACGACGCGACGAGGATCGCCAGGCCGGTCAGGATCAGCCGTCCGGGCCGCCGGGCGGCGGCACTCGTCTGGGTACGCAGCACTGTCGCCCTCATGCGCGGGCCGCCAGATCACGCAGCGCGTCGGTGACCGAGTCGTGGTTCGGCTTGTCGATCTCACCGGCGAGCCGGCCGTCGGCGAGAAGCACCACCCGGTCGGCGTACGCGGCGGCGACCGGGTCGTGGGTGACCATGACGACCGTCTGTCCGAGGTCGCGGACCGAGTCACGCAGGACGGCGAGAACCTCCGCTCCGGATCGGGAGTCGAGGTTGCCGGTCGGCTCGTCGGCGAACACCACCTCGGGACGTGCGACAAGCGCACGGGCCAGTGCCACCCGCTGCTGCTGGCCGCCGGACAGTTCGCTGGGCCGGTGGCCGAGCCTGTCGCCCAGGCCCAACACCCCCACCAGGTGCGCGAGGAGCTGACGGTCGGGCTCCCGGCCGGCGAGGTCCAGCGGGAGGGTGATGTTCTGCGCGGCAGTGAGCTGCGGCAGCAGGTTGAACGCCTGGAAGACGAACCCGATCCGGTCGCGGCGTACCCGGGTCAGCGTACGGTCGGACTGCCTGGTGAGGTCGGTGCCGCCGAGCAGGATCCGGCCGGAGGTTGCCGTGTCCAGGCCGGCGAGGCAGTGCATGAGCGTCGACTTGCCGGACCCGGACGCGCCCATGATCGCGGTGAACTCGGCCCGGCCGAAGCCCACCGACACCCCGTCCAGGGCACGGACGGCGGTGTCGCCGCTGCCGTACACCTTCACCAGGTTGACGGCGGCGACCGCGGCGTGGCTGGTCTCCGGTAGGGCGTGGGTTGTCATCGTTCCTCCAGTGGCTGCAATGTGACACCGGAAGCGTCGCCGCCACGGGCAGGTGGGCACATCGGCCCGCAGCCGGGTATCGCCGACGTCGGGTCTGCCTTTCGGCTGATCTGTCATCTCCACCCGACTGGCTACGCTGGGTCATCATGAGCGCCCCGGATCTTCGACGTTGGTGGGTACGCCTGGCCCAGGCCCTCGGGCTCCTGGTCTTCGGGCTGCTCGCTCTCTTCGACGTCACGGCCACCATGTCGGATGTCTTCGGAGTGACCGCTCTCCTGCTCCTGCTGGTGCCGACCGGGTTGGCGGTCGCGACGGTGCCGCTCTGGCTTCCGGTGCACCGGCTGGGCTCCCGCCGGCTGCCGCTGGCCGCTCTGGCAGTCGCCACCGCCTCACTTACCGTGACCGCAATGCTTGTGGTCCTCACCGGCGGCACCGTGTTCGCCCGCACCTGGGGGCTGGCCGAGTCGGCCGGGCTGATCGGTGTGGTCTTCGTGGTGAGCCGCTGGGGCGCACCCCGGTTCGCCGTGTGGGCGGCGGTGCTGGCCGGGCTCGCCGTGGCGGCGATGCCGCTGCGCATCGGCACCGACAGCCTGCTCGTGATCTTCGGACTGCTCCAGGCGCTCGCGGCTGTCGCCGCCGCCGGGGTGGGGCTCTACCTGCGGGTGCTCGCCGCCGGTCGGGCCCGGGCGATCGCCCTGGTCAGGGCCGAACAGCGTGCGGAGTTCGCCCGCGACCTGCACGACTTCATCGCCCACCACGTGACAGGCATCGTGGTGCAGGCGCAGGGTGCGCGGTTCATCGCCGAGCAGGATCCGCGTCGGGTGATCGTCGCCCTGGAGCAGATCGAGCAGGCCGGTGCCGAGACGATGGCCTCGATGCGGAGGATGGTGGGGATCCTGCGGAACCCGGACGCTCCGCCGGACGCGCCGCTGGCCCCGCTGGCCGGGGTGAGGGACCTGGCGCCTCTGCTGTCCGGGTTCAACGGCACGGCGAGCGCGCCGGCACGGCTACACGTCGACGGTGACCTGGAGGGACTGCCGGTGGAGGTGTCGACATCGGCGTACCGGGTGGTGATGGAGGGGCTGACGAACACCCGCCAACATGCCCCGGACGCGCGATCGGTGGACGTGTCAGTGCGCCGTACACCGGACTGGTTGCTGGTCCGGGTGGCCGACGACGGCGCGACCCCACGCACGGCCCCGGCCCGCGGGCACGGTTTCGGCCTGCTCGGCCTCACCGAGCGGGTACGCGCCCTCGGCGGCACGATCACCGCCGGGCCCGGTGTCGCCGGTGGCTGGGTGCTCGACGCCGCGTTCCCGCTGCGCCCGGCGGTGGCCCGGTGATCCGCGTGCTCATCGCCGACGACCAGGCGATGGTGCGGACCGGCTTCGGCATGATCATCGGGGCGCAGTCGGACATGGCTGTGGTCGGCGAGGCCGCCGACGGGGTCGAGGCTGTCGAGTTGGCCCGGCGGCTACGCCCGGACGTGGTGTTGCTGGACATCCGGATGCCCCGGCTCGACGGCCTCGAAGCCCTGCGGCTGCTCGCCGGGCCGGGCGTCGCCGATCCGATCCGGGTCGTCGTGGTGACGACCTTCGACCTCGACGAGTACGTGCACACAGCGCTCTCCAACGGCGCCTGCGGCTTCCTGCTCAAGGACTCCGGCCCGGCGCTGCTCGTGGAGGCGGTCCGCGCGGCGGTGTCCGGTGACGCGTTGATCAGCCCGTCCATCACGGTACGTCTGCTGGAGCACCTCAGCCCGCCCGCGTTCCCGCACGACGACGCCGGACTGTCACCTCGGGAACTCGACGTCGTGCGACTCGTCGCCCGGGGCCTGACGAACGCCGAGATCGCCGCGCAGCTCTTCATCGCCGTCGGCACTGTCAAGACCCACCTGGCAAGCGTCCAGATGAAACTTCCGGCCCGCAACCGGGTCGAGATCGCCGCCTGGGCCTGGGAGCGCCGCCTCGTCAGCTAGTGCTCTGACCACGAACGTTCACGGTGTTGGATGACACGCCGTGGGGCCTGTCGGCTGGGCGGCGTCGGGGC